>NZ_CP067420.1:577500-877500 GCF_016653635.2 Skermanella sp. TT6 | reverse complement strand
GGTCGAACAGCATGCCGACCGACACGAAGAACAGCACGGCGAAGGCGTCGCGCAGCGGCAGCGCCTCCTCGGTCGCCCGCTGGCTCAAGGGGCTTCCGGCCAGCACCATCCCGGCGAAGAAGGCTCCCAGGGCGAAGGACACGCCGAACAGGGCGGCGGCTCCATAGGCGACCCCCAGGGCCACCGCGTAGACCGACAGCCGGAACAGCTCGCGCGATCCCGTGTGGGCGGCGTAATGCATGATCCAGGGCACGACCCGGCGCCCGGCCACCAGCATGATCGCGACGAAGGTGGCCACCTTCACCACGGTCAGCCCGGCCGAAATGGCGATGACGCGCCAGTCCGGCGTTTCCCCGGCGCCGCCCAGCGCGCCGGCGAGCGCCGGCAGCATGACGAGGGCAAGGACCATCGCCAAGTCCTCGACGATCAGCCAGCCTACCGCGATGCGGCCCCGGTCGGTGTCGATGATGCGGCGTTCCTGCAAGGCGCGGATCAGGACGACCGTGCTGGCGACCGACAGTGCCAGGCCGAAGACGATCCCCGCGCCGACGGACCAGCCCAGCACCCAGGCCAGGGCCATGCCGAGGAGGGTCGCGACGGTGATCTGCGCGACCGCCCCGGGAAGCGCCACCGCCCTGACCGACAGCAGGTCCTTCAGCGAGAAATGCAGGCCGACCGCGAACATCAGCAGGATCACGCCGATTTCCGCCAGTTCGTTCGCCAGCGCCTGGTTGGCGACGAAGCCCGGGGTGAAGGGGCCGACGGTGATCCCTGCCAGCAGGTATCCGACCAGGGGAGAGACCCGCAGGCGATGCGCGACCAGACCCAGGAGAAAGGCGAGAACGAGGCCGATGGCGATCATCGAGACGAGCGGTGCGTGATGCGCCAGCACTGTTCTTTTCCTCCGGATCCGGATCTGCCGAAACTGCTACATGATTGTTCGATGATGATTTTCAACCAAAATGGCGCATCTTGACCTTTCAAGTCACATCCCCATCTTCGCCTGATGTCACTGACCCCCGAGCAATGCCGCGCCGCCCGCGCGCTTCTGGACTGGACCCAGGACGAGCTTGCCACCGCCGCGGAGGTGAGCCGAAGCACCGTGCGGGGTTTCGAGGCCGGCCAGCGGGACATGCAGCGGGCGACCATGGCGGCGATCCGACGCACGCTGGAGGGTGCCGGCGTGAGCTTCCTGGATGCCGACGGGATCAGCGGGCCGGGCGTCAGGCTGTCGGGAACCGCAGCGCCGCCGGGCAGCGGCTGGGCGCCGTGAGGAGCACCGGGGGCGCGGCGACTCCGGAACCGACAAAGGCTTCGACTGGCGGGGCGGCGGCATGCAGTTCGGGGCCGACGCCGAGCGGGCGCCGGGCATCGTGGTCGGCGTGTCGGCCGGGTTCTCCCGCACGGTCGTCCTGCATGAGCGGGCGGGCACCGACGGCGACGTCAGCAGCTACCTGCTCGGCCTCTACGGCAGGCGGACCTTGGGGACGGACCGACCTGAGCCTCCAGGTCGGGGTCGCGCCGGATCGACTTCGTGGCCAGCCCTGGGTTCGCCACGTCGGATTTCGGCGGGACCGAGCTGTCCGCCGCCGTCGAGGGAGGCCGCACCTCCGATGTCCACGGGTTCGACGTCAGGCCCGCCGCCGAGCTGTCCTGGACCCGCTTCGTCCAGGACAGCTATACCGAGAACGGCGCCACCGGGGCGGAGCTGGCCGTCTCCGGCAAGGCCGAGAACGCCCTGACCGCCACCCTCGGCGTCGCGGCGTCCGCCCCGTTCCGGACCGAGACGCTGGGCACGGTCACGCCATCGCTCGAGGTCCGCTGGGGCTATGACTTGGTGCAGCCGGATGCCACCATCACCTCGCGCTTCGCGGGGGCGACCGGCGGCAGCTTCACGGTCGAGGGCAACGAGCCGTCGCGCAACGCCGTGATCCTCGCCGCCGGCGTCTCGGCCGAGCTGCCCATGGGGCTGGCCCTGAACCTGGGTGCCGCCGCCGAGCTGCGCGACGGCCAGCAGGCCTACGCCTTGCTCGGCCGCATCCGGTACCAGTGGTAGGAGTTACGTCAGTCGGCGAATGGGGCGGACCCGGCCGGGCCCGCCCCGCGGTTCCTCAGAACGGGCTGTCGGGGAAATAGAAGTCCTTCGCGTTGTCCTTGGTGATCAGCACCGACGGGACGATCGTGGTTTCGGGCAGCGACTCGCCCTTCAGGCGGGCCTCGGCCGTCATCTTGATCGCCTCGTAGATGAATTTCGGCGAGTAGGAGACGTTGGCCTGGATGCGCGGGTCGGCGCCGTCGATCAGCGTCTTGATCATGCCCTTGGCGCCGGCGCCGCCGAAGACGATCTTGATGTCCTCGCGCTTGGCCTGCTCGATCGCCTTCAGCACGCCGACCGCCATGTCGTCGTCGGCGGCCCACACCGCGTCGATCTGCTTGAAGCGGGTCAGGTAGTCCTGCATCACCTTGAAGGCGTCGTCGCGGTTCCAGTTGGCGTACCGGGCGTCCAGCAGCTTGATGTCGGGATAGTCCTTCATCACCGAGTTGAAGGCGTCCATCCGCTCGTTGTCGAGCGTGGTGGCGATGCCGCGCAGGGCCACGATATTGCCCTTCCCGTCCAGCGCCTTGGCGATGTACTCCGCCGGCACCTTGCCGAAGGCGGTGTTGTCGCCGGACACGTACGCGTCCTGGGCGCTGGTGTCGGTCAGGCCGCGGTCGACCACGGTCACGTACACGCCCTGCTTCTTGACCTGCGCCACCGGCCGGGTCAGCGCCGCCGACTCGAACGGGAAGATCACCAGCGCGTTGATCCTGTTGGCGGTCGTCAGGTCCTGGAGCTGGTTGGCCTGCTCGCCGGCGTTGGCCGCCGTCTTGATCGTGACCTTCAGGTCGGGATGCGCGGCCTCCAGCTCCTTCTTGGCCTCGTTGGCCCACCAGACGATGCCGGCGGTGAAGCTGTGGGTCGCCGCCGGGATCGCGACGCCCAGGTTGACCTTGTTCTGGGCGAACGCCGCCGCGGGCGCTCCGAACGCGACCGCGGCCGCGGCCATCGCGAATATGCAGGACTTCAACGTCATGGTCTCTTCCTCCCCTTGCTTATGCCGGCCATGCCGGCGTGGTCATTTCCGCCTTTGCAGGAACGCCACGATGATGATCACGAAGCCCTGGACCGCCGCGTTCAGGTAGACGCTGATGACGCTGGTCAGGTTCAGGATGTTGCTGATGACCGACAGCAGGATGGCGCCGACGACGGTCCCGACGATGCTGCCCGACCCGCCCTTCAGCGCGGTGCCGCCGACGATCACCGCGGCGATCGCCTCCAGTTCCCACAGCAGGCCGGTGGTCGGCGAGGACGAGCCCAGCCGCGGCACGTAGAGCAGCGTCGCGATACCGACGCAGGCGCCCAGCAGCGCGTAGGTCAGCACCTTGATCCGGTCCACGTTGACCGCGGCGTAGCGCGCCACCTGCTCGTTGGAGCCGATCGCCTGGACATAGCGCCCGTAGGCGGTGCGGTTCAGGATCAGGCCGCCCGCGACCGCCACCAGCAGGAACACCCAGACGGGGACCGGCACGCCGGCCAGGGTGGCGTAATAGACGGGGCCGTAGACGTCCGACAGCTCGTAGTCGAGCGTGATCGCGCCCCCGTTGGAGAAATAGGTCAGGTAGGCCCGGAAGATGCCGAGCGTGCCCAGCGTGACGATGAAGGGCTCGATCCGGCCGCGGGTGATCAGCAGCCCGTGGATCGTGCCGAACGCGGCGCCCAGCAGGACCGAGCAGACCATGCCGGCGGCCACCACCAGCACCGGCTGGGCGATCCAGCCGGCCAGCGTGTTCATCAGCAGGATGACCAGCCCGGCGATCAACGCCGCCATGGAGCCTACCGACAGGTCGATGCCGCCGGAAATGATGACGAAGCACATGCCGACCGCGATGATGCCGATGAAGGCGGTGCGGGTCAGCACGTTCGTCGCGTTGTCGAGCGAGGCGAAGTCGCCGTTCAGCAGGGTGCCGACGACGCAGAGCAGCACCAGCCCCGCGATCGGCCCGACGCCGTGCAGCCACGCGCCCACGGACCGCGCCCGCTGGAACCGGGATGCCGCCGGGACTTCAGCTTGCCGCTCTACCACGCCGCCCCCTCATTGCTTCGTTCCCGTCGCATGGGAGATCAGCTCCTCTTCGGTCAGATGTTGCGCGTCGACGACGGCCTGGATGCGGCCCGCGCGCATCACGGCGACGCGGTGGCACAGGCCGACCAGTTCCATCAGCTCCGACGAGACCACGACGACGGCGCGCCCCTCGCGCGCCAGCCGCTGGATCAGGAAATAGATGTCCCGCTTGGCGCCGACATCGACGCCGCGGGTCGGCTCGTCCAGGACGACCACCTTGGGCCGGGGGTGGAGAACTTTGGCGAGCGCCAGCTTCTGCTGGTTGCCGCCCGACAGGGAGGCGGCGCGGACATCCAGCGAGCCGGTGCGGATGCCGAACTCCCTCACGGCGCCCTCCAGCGCCCGGCGCTCCTCGCGGGGGCGCAGCCAGGGCTTTGCGTAGTGCTCCAGCGCCATCATGGTCAGGTTCTCGCTCAGGCCGAAGCCGACATGGAGGCCCTTTCCCTTGCGGTCCTCGCTCAGGTAGGTCAGGCCCTGGTTCACCGCGTCGCGCGGGGTGCGGATGCGGATCTCCCGGCCGTCCAGCTCGATGCGCTCGACACTGTGCGGGCGCAGCCCCAGCAGCCCCTCGAACAGCTCGGTCCGGCCGGCGCCGACCAGACCGGCGAACCCCAGGATCTCGCCGGGCTGCACCTCGAAGCCGATATCCGACGCCCAGCCGGGCACGTTCAGCCCCCGCACCCGGAGAAGCGGCGGCTTGCCGGCGGGCGCCGGGTCCTTGGGCGGGTAGAGGTCGGAAAGCTCCCGCCCGACCATCAGGTTGGCCATCTGGCGGCGGGTCACGTCGCGGGTGGCCCGCCGGGTGACGAAGCGGCCGTCGCGCATCACGATCACCTCGTCCGTGGTGCGCTCCACCTCGTCCAGCTTGTGGGAGATATAGACGATGGTGACGCCTTCGGCGTGGAGCCGCGCCATCAGGGCGAACAGGGCCTCGGTCTCCCCCGGGGTCAGGGAGGCGGTCGGCTCGTCCATGATCAGCAGGCGGGCGTTGCGGGCGAGCGCCTTGGCGATCTCGACCAGCTGCTTCTCCGCCACGATCAGCTGCCGGACCGGCGTGTCGGGGTCGCGGTCGAGGCCGACCTGGGCCAGCACCCGGACGGTGTCGGCCCGCATCGCCGCCTCGTCCAGCCACCAGCCGCGCTTCTTCTCGTGGCCGAGGAAGATGTTCTGCTGGATGGTCAGGTCCTCGGCCAGGTTGAATTCCTGGTGGATCAGGACGATCCCGGCGGCCTCGGCGTCGCGGGAGCTGCGGAAGCTCCGGGGTTGCCCGTCCACATGGACGGTGCCGCCGGTCGGCTGCTCGTAGCCGCTGAGGATCTTCATCAGCGTGGACTTGCCGGCGCCGTTCTCGCCCAGAAGGCCGTAGACCCGGCCGGGCGCCAGCTCGAAGCCGACGCCGTGCAGCACCCGCACGGGGCCGAACTCCTTCACGATATCCTCGAACCGGACGCCTATGCTCATCGGTCCACACTCTCCAGCCGGCCCGGCTCCGGCAGCCGGCCCCGCGCCTTGTCCCTGTCGGTTCCCCGGCTCCTCATGGCCTCCTGCATCGCCAGGACGCCGGCGCCGATCAGCCCGGCCTGCTCGCCGAGAGGCGTGTACTGGATCTGGAGGTTCCGGGTGGAGAGCGGCAGGGAGCGCTGGTAGACGCTCTGCCGCACGGAGGCGAGGAACAGCGGCCCGATTCGGGCCCCCTCGCCGCCGATGAAGACGTGGGACGGGTTGAAGAAATTGACCACCGAGGCCAGCATCTGCCCGATCAGCGCCCCGGCGCGCTGGATGATCATGTTGGACGCGGCGTCGCCCGCCCGGCTGGCCTGGGCCACGTCGCCCAGGTCGATCGCCCCCCTGGCCGCGAGGATGTCGGCCAGCACCGGGCTTTCGCCGGCCTCCGCCGCCTCCACCCCCATGCGGGCGATGGCGGGTCCGGCGGCCATGGCCTCGACGCAGCCGATATTGCCGCAGTGGCAGCGCGGGCCGTGGGTGTCCACGCAGATATGCCCGACGTCGCCGGCGGAGCCGTTGGCCCCGCGATAGACCTGCCCGTGGCAGACGATCCCGCAGCCGATTCCGGTGCTGACCTTGATGACCAGGAAGTCCTGGGGCTCCCGCCGCAGGTGCCACAGCTCGCCCAGCGCCATCAGGTTCACGTCGTTGTCCACGAAGATGGGCGCCGCGTAGTCGGCCCGCAGGTCGGCCCGGATCGAGAAGCTGTCCCATTCCGGCATCAGCGGCGGCGCGACCAGCTCCGCAGTGTCGAAATTGACCGGGCCGGGAACGCCGATGCCGATGCCGAGCACCTGGTCGGCCGTGGCGCCGCAGCGCGCCAGCAGGCCGCGCATCCGCGCCCGGACATGGGACAGCACCAGCCCGGGGCCCCGGCGCACGTCGATCTCCTCCCCGTCGCGGGCCAGCAGGTGGAGGTCGGGGGTGAAGACGGCGACGTCGAACCGGGTGGCGTCGAGATCGACGCCCAGCAGCACGCCCAGCCCGCGGTTGATGCGGATCGTCTCGGCGCGCCTGCCGCCGGTCGATTCCTGAAGGCCGATCTCCTCGACCAGCCCCTGCTCGATCAGTCCGGCCACGAGGGCGTTGGTGCGCGTCTTGGAGAAGGCGGCGCGCGTCGAGATCAGGTCGCGGGAAAGGCCCGGGGACCAGAACAGCAGGTCCAGCACGGCCCTTTCGCTGGCCGACAGGCCGGACCATGGAGTCGAGGACCCTGGTATCAAGACAGCCACACCGGAACGCTCCCCACGACAGCCGTCTGATCGCGGCTTGCGGGGAACGCTACGGCGGGATCTTCAGACCGTCAAGCCCGAAGATCGGCCCAACCCGTTTGGACTTCGACCCCTTTCAGGCGTAAGTCGGCAGATTTCCGCCCAACTCGTCCTCGACATGGACCCGGATGATCTCGTCGAACGACCGTTCCGCGGTGAATCCCAGGGACTCCGCCCGGCTGGTGTCGAAATCCCGCGCCCAGCCGGACACGATCCCCATGATGAAGGGATCGGGCTCGTGCCGGATCAGCTTCACGGCTTTCTCGCCGGCGACCCGGCGCAGCGCCTCGATCTGCTCCCCCACGGTGGCGGACAGGCCGGGCATCGACAGGTTGCGGCGCCAGCCCAGCCGCTCCAGGTCCATGGTCGCGGCGTGCAGCAGGAACCCGACCGCGGAACGCGGGCTGGCGTGCCAGTGGCGCACGTCCTCGCCGACCGGCAGCACGGCCTCCTGCCCGGCCAAGGGTTCGCGCAGGATGTTGGAGAAGAAGCCCGACGCCGCCTTGTTCGGCTTGCCGGGGCGGATGCAGATGGTCGGCAGCCGGATGCCGATGCCGTCGAAGAAGCCCCGCCGCGAATAGTCCGACAGCAGCAGCTCCCCCATGGCCTTCTGGGTGCCGTAGCTGGTCAGCGGGGTGGTGAAGAACTCGTCGCCGATCTTCTCCGGGAAGGGCGCCCCGAACACCGCGATGGAGGAGGAGAAGACGACGCGCGGCTTGTACGGCTCCCGGGCGGCCTCCCGGGTGGATTGGAGCCGGATCGCCTCGAACAGGAAGCGGGTCCCGTCGAGATTGATGGCGTAGCCCTTCTCGAAATCCGCTTCCGCCTCGCCGGAGACGATGGCCGCGAGGTGGAAGATCACGTCCGGCCGCGCCGCGACCAGCTTCTCCACCTCGCCCGGTTTGGAGATGTCGAGGGCGGCGGTCCGCACCTCGCCCGTGAAGCCGGCGGGCGCGTCCGCCTCGACCATGTCGGCCAGGGTCAGGACGTCCACGCCCTGCCCGCCGAGTTGGCCGTCAACCGCCAAACGCCCGGCCAGTTTGCGGCCGACCATGCCGGCCGCGCCGATGATGAGAATATGCATGCTCTTTCCCCCTTCGCCGCCTTCTCGTCGCGGCTTGTCCGACGACGCTATGGCGCGAGCCGGGGACCGTCAACCCTGGGATGAGGCCGGTCCCGGCGGACCCGGCGGCGCCGTCGATACCGGAGCCTTGGATGTGAACCCCTTCATAGCGGGGCCGCCGGTTCGGCCCTACTCGTTCCGACCTACTCCAGGAGCAACTCCGGAACGCGAGGCACGGGATGGCGACGGCGCGGACGACATCGGTTGGGGTGCGGTCCCCGGGCATCGCCGACGGCGGCGCCGAAGAGATCCGGAACGCCGTCTTCCTCTCCGCCATGGCGGGACGCAGGGCCATGGCCGTCACCGCGGACCGGGAGGACGACGCCGCCCTCCTGGCCATGGCCGTCGCGTCGCGCATGGAGGCGGCGGGTGCCGTGATCATGACCGCCGTCGCCCAGCCCGGCACGACTCTGGACGACCTGCTCGACCAGGCGACCCCGCCGCGGAACCGCCCGGCGGGACGCGGGTCCGACGGCAGCCCCGCGGCGCTGGCCTCGCGCCTGCTCCAGGGGGAGGATGCCGGGCTTCTCGTCGTCCTCCAGGCCCATGCCCTGGACGCGGGCCTGCTCGGCCGGCTTCTGGCGCTGTCCCGGGCCGAACCGGGCGAGGGCCGCCTGCTCCAGGTGCTGCTGGCCGGGACCGCCGGGCTCGGCCTGGACCAGGACGGCGCGGTGTCCCGGTGGCACCTCGCGCTGCCGCAGGAGGCGGGTCTGCCGCAGGCCGTTCCCGGCGGACGGCCGACCCCGGGTCCGCACCGGCTCCGCATACCGGCCCTGGCGTGCGTCGCGGCCATCGCCGCGGCGGGGTGGCTGGCCGCCGCCGGGCGGGAGCCGGCTCCTGTCCGCCAGGAGGCGGCGGAGGCACCGGCGTCGGCGGAGAGGCCGGTGACGGCGGGCGCCCTGCTGGTTTCCAGCGATCATGGACCAGCCCCGAGCATACCCGCCGGGGAGACGGTGGTGGTGCGGGTGGAGACCGCCTCGGACAGCTTCGTCTATTGCTACTACACGGACGGGCTCGGCCAAGTGGCGCGGCTCTTCCCCAACCGGTTCCAGCCCGACGCCCTGGTTCCGGCCGGCAGGGTCGTGGAGGTGCCGCCCGGACCGGACCGGCCGTTCCACATCCGCCTGGACACGCCGGGACGACCGGAGGTGGTCACCTGCCTGGCATCGCCGGCCGAGGTGGACGGCGCCACGCTCGACGGGATCGACGGCGTCCGCACCGACGACTTGCTCCCGATCCCCGGGCTGGAGTTGCAGGACATCCTGGGCGCCTTCGCGAGGCTGTCGGGGCCGGGAGTGGACAGCGCCACCATGCCCATCACCGTCACGGCGGCGGCACGTCTTTCCCCCTATCTTCAGAACGCCGGCCTGTCGGCGGGCAGCGAGTAGCCGGGCGGCGGGGTGCCCGCCAATCCGCTCACCCCCCGGGAGCATGTCAACAAACGTGGTCATCCGTTCGCCTTGGTGTGACTGTCAGGAGTTGCCGACGCGTTCCGGGGATGGGGTGCCGGAGTTGATCTCCCCCCGGGGGGATGTCAGCAAAAGTCGTCATGCGTACTCCTTGGCGCGATGCCCGGCGTTGCCTGGAACGGCGCAGGCGACCGTATCGGCGATGGCTACACCCCCTGGGGATGTCAACAAACGTGATCATTCATATCTGGAGACCTTATGTTGCCCAGTCGATCCGGGCGGGGCAGCTGGACCGATGCGTTGGGCCACGGGCCCAACCTACGATCGACGGTCCGCATCACTTCTGCCCTGCATCAAACCGTAGGTTGGCCTTGGCCCAACGCTTCGCGGCGAGTGGGGCGGCAAGTCGCATGAACGGGAGCTGGTCAACTTGGTCGGCAACCGCTCCAATGAGCTTGCGCCGGTGGATGAAGATAAGGCTGGCGGAGTTTTCAGGGCTTTTTATCCTATTATTTTCAGGATTACAATCCTGAAGCCTGACGTGGAGCCGGAATTCGGGATCGCTTCATCAATACCGGAAATGGATCTCAACGCGTCGCACTGCCTGAAGGCAGCCGTGGCCTCAGCCGAAATGCGCACCCAACCGACCAGCGCACCCTACCCCAACCCATCGGGCAGGCCGCCGCGAATCCTGCCCCGCGGTCACAAGACCAGCCAATCGACGGATGTGTCCAAGGCCTCGGCGAGCGCCTTGTAAGCCTCCACCGACCCAGGCTTCTTGCCCGCCTCGATCTCGGACAGATAACCCGCGCTCACTCCCGACTTGGCGGCGAGCGCCCGCAACGACAGCCCCCGGAATTCGCGCCAAACGCGGACGGCGCTCTGCCCATTGATGATTCGCCCGGCCTACTCCAGCGGCATCGGCTGACCGCCGCGCGCGTTCATCGCGGCTAGGATGACTTCCAGGTCCTCGACCCGCTCGGTGAGCGCGTCGTACTCGGCGCGGGAGATGGTGAGCGTCTCAGTCATAGGCTGCTCTCCGATGTCGAACGCGGTGGACCAGCAGGACAGACATGGTACCGGCCCGACGACACTTCCGCTGCACATGGTAGTAATAGCGCCGAGACCCATCAGGAAACCCGACCACAGGCTGCGACCAGCCTGTGCAGCGGCTTGGGCGCGATACCAGATCGGCTTAGTCTTCGCTGCTTTGTTGGCGTGTGCCACGGTGCTGTCGCTGGTATGCTCTTCCGGCGTCGCGCGACATTAGCTAGAGCGGTACCCGATCATGTTGAACCGCTCCGGTCCTCGCAACCGGCCGTTCCACTCGCCGCATTGTGTTGCGCCATAGGCGCAACCTACGGCTTGATGCAGGGCGGAGGTGATGCGGTCTGACGATCGTAGGTTGCGCCCATGGCGCAACGCATCGGATCAGCTGTCTCGGGCGGATCGACCTGATCGGGTACAGCTCTAACGTTGTTTTGCATTGTTTGATGCTAACCGAGATTCTCAGACACCATCCAGCATATCAGCCTGTGTTGCCCGGGATACTTGCGACGACTGGAAGATGGCGGAAATCGGCGGCTCTGCGTTTGAACGCGTTGCGACACGTTCCGGGAGACAGAGCCCCCTGAAAGCCTGATCCCTGGAAGGGGTTGGCTGGTTGGGGCGGCAGGATTCGAACCTGCGTATGGCGGTACCAAAAACCGCTGCCTTACCGCTTGGCGACGCCCCAGCCTTGAGGTGGGGCGGACCATAGCCACAAAAGCGTGCTTCCGCAAGCGGCTGCTTGGCACCATCTCCAGGTGCGGAAGGCCCGTCCGCTGGAGCTGGCGTCTGCACAAACCACATGGGAGATGCGTCGGAAATTCCATTTGACGCAACGCAGCATGTAATTATATAGCAATTCACAGCGCCGATTTGAGCACCAGCTTGCGGGCGCTTTATAAATGCAGCTAAAGAGCGTGGGGATCCGCCCGGCGTAGCTGCTGTGGGCGGATTTTTGTTTTTGCGGGGTATGGGGATGATCGAGTTTCACGGTGTCGAGAAGGTATTTCCCGGGCGCGGCGGCGGTCCCGAGGTTCGCGCGCTCGACGGGATCGACCTTTCCGTCGGCCGCGGCGAGATCTTCGGGATCATCGGCCGCAGCGGGGCGGGCAAGAGCACGCTGATCCGCGTGGTCAACATGTTGGAGCGGCCGACCGCCGGGCGGGTCACGGTCGATGGCGTCGACATGGCGGCGCTGGACGGTTCCGGCCTGCGCGCCGCCCGGCGCGGCATCGGCATGATCTTCCAGCATTTCAACCTGCTGTCGTCGCGCACCGTGTACGACAATGTGGCGCTGCCGCTGGAACTGGCCGGCCTGCGCAAGGCGGAGATCAAGGCGAAGGTGGAGCCGCTGCTCGACCTGGTCGGCCTCGCCGACAAGCGGGACCGCTATCCCGCCGAGCTGAGCGGCGGCCAGAAGCAGCGGGTCGGCATCGCCCGCGCCCTGTCCAGCGAGCCCAAGGTGCTGCTGTGCGACGAGGCGACCTCGGCGCTCGACCCGGAAACAACCACGTCGATCCTGCGCCTGCTGGCCGACATCAACGATAAGCTCGGCCTGACCATCGTCCTGATCACCCACGAGATGGCCGTGATCAAGGAGATCTGCCACCGCGTCGCCGTCATGGAGGCCGGCCGCATCATCGAGCGCGGCGACGTGTTCGACGTGTTCACGGCGCCTCGGCACCCGACGACCCGCAGCTTCGTCTCGGCCGTGGCCGGGGCCGAGTTGCCGGAGACCCTGGCTGCCCGGCTGGTGGCGGAGCCGCTGCCCGGCGGCAACCCGGTGCTGCGCATCACCTTCAAGGGCGCCATGGCCAACACGCCGATCATCAGCCAGATAACCCGGCGCTTCGGGCTCGACGTGAACATCCTGCATGGGCGGATCGATCATATCCAGGGCGCCCCGTTCGGCATCCTGGTGGTCGAGGCGGTCGGCGGCGCCGAGGCGGTGCAGTCCGCCATCTCGTTCATCCAAGTCAACAACCTGTCGGTAGAGGTCCTCGGACATGTCCCCGCAAGTCTACGCGCTGCTGGTTAACGCCACCGTCGAAACGCTCTACATGGTGGGTCTGGCAGCGCTGCTGGGTACCCTGCTGGGGCTGCCGCTGGGCATTCTGCTGGCGACCACCGGGCGGGGCGAACTGCTCCAGAACGTGGCGTTCAACCGGATCGCCGGCGTGGTGGTCAACGCCACCCGCTCCACCCCGTTCATCATCCTGGTCGTCGCGATCATCCCCTTCACCCGGCTGGTCGCCGGCACCTCGATCGGGACCTCGGCGGCGATCGTGCCGCTGACCGTGGCGGCGATCCCGTTCATCGCGCGCCTGATCGAGGGCGCCATCCGGGAGGTGGACCGCGGCCTGATCGAGGCGGCCGAGGCGATGGGCGCGACGCCGCTCCAGATCATCGCCAAGTTCCTGCTGCCCGAGGCGCTGCCCGGCATCGTGCTGGGCCTGACGCTCGCGGTGGTCAGCCTGATCGGCTACTCGGCCATGGTCGGCGCGGTCGGCGGCGGGGGCCTGGGCGACCTGGGCATCCGGTACGGCTACCAGCGCTTCCTGCCGGAAGTGATGGCCGCCGTCGTCCTGGTGCTGATCGTGCTGGTCCAGATCGTCCAGAGCCTGGGCGACCGGCTCGCCCGCAAGCTCAACAAGCGGGCCATCGGAACCCGCTGATCAAGACGAACAATCAATTCGACAGCCTGAAGAAAGTGGGACCCTCATGAACATCCCCTCCGCCAAGATCCTGTCCCGGCGCCTCGGCGCCGCCCTGGTCGGCGCCGCCGCCATCGCCCTCGCGGGCGCGGCCTCCGCCGAGACCGTCCGGGTCGGCGTTTCGGCCGGCCCGCACGCCCAGATCCTGGACGCGGTCAAGCCGATCGCCGCCAAGCAGGGGCTGGAGATCAAGATCGTCGAGTTCACCGACTACGTCATCCCCAACGCGGCCCTGGCCGCCGGCGAGATCGAGGCGAACTCCTTCCAGCACCAGCCCTACCTTGACAACCAGGTCCAGGACCGGGGACTGGACCTGGTCTCGGTCGGCAAGACCGTCGTGTTCCCCATGGGGATCTACTCCAACAAGGTGAAGAGCCTGGCCGAGCTGCCCGAGGGCGCCACCGTGGCCGTGCCGAACGACCCGACCAACGGCGGCCGGGCGCTGCTGCTGCTGGAGGCCGAGGGCGTGATCAAGCTGACCGAGGGCGCCGGGCTGAAGGCCACCCCGATCGACGTCGTCGAGAACCCGAAGAACATCCGCATCGTCGAGCTCGACGCGGCGCAGCTCCCCCGCTCGCTCGGCGACGTGACGGCGGCGGCGGTCAACACCAACTACGCGCTGGAATCCGGCCTGAACCCGCTGACCGACGCGATCGCCCGCGAGAGCGCGGACTCCCCCTACACCAACATCATCGCGGTGCGCGAGCAGGACAAGGACAAGCCCTGGGTCAAGCAGCTGGTCGAGGCTTACCACTCGCCGGAGGTCAAGCAGTTCGTCCAGGACAAGTTCAAGGGCTCGGTGGTCGCCGGCTGGTGATCCGCGGCGGTTCGGCGGGGTTGTTGCCAATCAACCATTGGGAACATTTCTAGCGACCGTTTTCTCCTTCGGTTCGTCGTCCGCGGGCTTGACCCGCGGATCTCAAGGCACGGAGGCTCCAATGCTTCCCGTGAACGATGGCCGGATCAAGTCCGGCCATGACGAAAATAGAGTAATCTTACCTGAGACTAACCCTTTCGCAACGTTAGCAATCGCCGTGCCGGACAGCCGTGGACTTGATCCGGCCATCGTCTCGCGGGTCTCACCGGGGCTCCGTGGCTGGAGATGCCCGGATCAAGTCCGGGCATGACGATAAAGGGAAGATGAAGTATCCTGAGCATCAGCTTGGGGTTGATCGGCAATCGCCGTGCCGGACAGTCGTGCCGATGACGGGGCGGGTGATCCGGCGGGCGGTTCAGCTGCGCCGGGTCATCGCTTTGACGATGTAGACGGCCTTCACCGCGTCGGCCCCGACCACCTCGCGCAGCAGGGACAGGATACGGCTCTTCATGTCGGTCAGCGTCTCCGCCGACACGTTGCTGCTGCCGGGGATCGGCGCCGGCGTGACGCGGGTCAGCAGCAGGTCCCGGATGCGGGGAAGCTGTTCCTCGATCCGCGTCACGGCGGCGGCATCGGTCGCCTGGACGTCCAGGACGAGGTCGAGGCGGCCGACCATGCTGCGGTCCTCCAGCAGCAGGGGCAGCGTCAGGTTGGTGATCGGCACGCTGAGCGAGACCGGGCCTTCCTTCTTCTCGGACGCCTGCGCCTCGGATGTCGGGGCGGCGCAAGCCAGGACGCCCGCGAGCAGGATGCCTGCCCGCAGGAACTTCACGAAATCGCTCATGGACGCACCGTCGTCGGAAGGATCGGGTAACCGGCCCAATCCATACACCGGCACGGGCTTACCATTCGTGAAGAACCGGAAAAGAAAAACCTTTCAGGCCAGCAGCCCGCCCGCCCGGATCCACCATCCGGGGTGACGGCTCTCCAGGCCGGCGGCTGCGGCGGCGGCTTCCTCCCGGTCGGCATAGAGCGCGAAGCAGGTGGCGCCGCTGCCCGACAGGCGAGCGAGCAGACACCCCGGCGTCCGGCCCAGCGCTTCCAGCACTTCGCCGATGGCGGGGACCAGGGTCCGCGCCGGGGCGGTCAGGTCGTTGCCCCGAGCGGCCAGCAGCGTCGCCAGGGCGGCGGCATCGGCCGGCGGCTCCCCGTCGAAGCGGGCCGGGAGGGAGAATGCGCCGCTCCGGGCCTTGAACACCGCCGGGGTGGCCAGCGGCGTTCCGGGGTTGACCAGCACCACCGCGCAGGGCGGCAGCGGCGGCGCCGGATCCACGATGTCGCCGATCCCGCCGAAATAGGCGGGCCTGCCGCTGAGGCAGACGGGCACGTCGGCCCCCAGGCGGGTAGCGATCGGTGCCAGCCGGGAGTCGTCCCCGCCGATGTCCCACAGCCGGGCCAGCGCCCGCAGGCAGGCGGCGGCGTCGGCCGATCCGCCGCCGATGCCGGACGCCACCGGCAGGCGCTTGGTCAGCGTGATCGCGACGCCGGGCTCCTCCCGTCCGGTCGCGCGCCCGAGCAGGACGGCGGCCCGGGTCACCAGGTTGTCGCCGGCGGCCTCCCCGGCCAGGGCGGGCGCGAAGGGGCCGTCGATCTCCAGCGTCAGGCGGTCGGCCGGGCGGACCGCCACGGTGTCGTGGACGTCGGCGAAGACGACGAGGCTGTCCAGCTCGTGATATCCGTCCGGACGGCGGCCGAGAACATGCAGGTAGAGGTTGAGCTTCGCCGGAGCGTGCTCGACCATCACGGACCGGTCGGGAGTCATCGGGCGGGGGACTGGCCTTGCGCGGGACCCTGGGAAGCCGGGGACTGCGGAGGGGGCGCGGTCAGGTCGGCGGCGGTCTGGTGCCGGGGCAGCCCATTGTCGAGCTTGGCCTGGATCGTCTTGGCCAGTTCCGGCTCCTCGGCGTTCTGAAGCGCGCGGCGCCACTGGAACCGCGCCTCCGCCCGGCGGCCGACCTGCCAGTAGGCGTCGCCCAGGTGGTCGTTGATGGTCGGGTCGAGCGGCTTCAGCTCCACCGCGCGCTCCAGGTGGGTGACGGCGCCGCCGAAATCGCCCAGGCGGTAGAGCGCCCAGCCCAGGCTGTCGATGATGTAGCCGTCGGACGGCTTCAGCTGGACCGCCCGCTCGATCATGGACCGGCCGCGGTCCAGGTTCACGCCGCGGTCGATCCAGGAATATCCCAGGTAGTTGAGCAGCAGCGGCTGGTCGGGGGACAGTTCCAGCGCCCGCTGGAGGTCCCTCTCGGCCTCGGTCCAGCGCTTGGTCTTGTCGTAGGAGATCGCCCGCGTGTAGTAGAGCAGCCAATGGCGCGCCTGCGGCTCGCCCAGCCGTTCCAGCGCCGCATCGTAGGCGGCGATCGCCTGGTCGAACCGCTCGGCCCCGCGCTGCACGTCGCCCAGCTCGATCAGCGCGTCGGCCCGGTCGGGCCGTTCGGCCGCCATGGCGTCCAGCAGGGCCACGGCCTCGTCGGTCCGGCCCAGCTTCTCCAGCAGGCCGGCGCTGCGCAGCCGGGCGGTCCAGCGCAGCCCGTCGCCACCGCCGACCGCGGAATATTCCGCCAGCGCCGCCTCGTAGCGGGTGCGCTGGGACAGGATGTCGCCGATCATCAGGCGGGCCAGCGGCAGGTCGGCGCGCAAATGGACCGCGATGCGGCCGTACATCAGCGCCAGTTCGCCGGCCCCTTCCTGGTTCAGGGCGCTCGCGATGTCGAACAGCGCCTCAGCGATGCCCTGGCGGGGGTCGGCGACGGTCGGCGCCGGCTTCTCGCCGCGTGCCAGCCGGTCCAGGTCGGCCTGGAGCAGCAGGGTGCCGGGATTGTCGGCGATGAATTTCTCATAGAGGGCGCGGGCCTCCTCCGGCCGTCCGGCCCGCTCGAAGAAGCCTCCGACCGTCTGGACGATCCGCAGCGGCGCCCCGGCGCCGATCGCCTTCAGGAACCAGCTTTCGGCCGCGGCCGCGTCGCCGGCATGCTCCGCGATCAGGCCGGCGTGGAAGTTGTAGAGCACCGCGAAGCCCTGGGCCTTGGACATGGACTCCAGCGCGGACCAGGCGGCCGGCAGGTCGCCCCGGCCGACGGCGATCCAGGCCAGCATGATCGGCTCGACATAGCGGGCCAGCGCGTCGTCGGTGCCGCCGGCGAGCCGAGCCTGAGCCTCCGCGAAGCGGCCGGCGATCACGTCGTCCGCCGCCAGCAGGGTGGCCGCCAGATGGTTGCCGGGTTCGGCCTCGGTCAGCCGGCGGGCCAGGCCGGCGGCGTCGCCGATCCGGCCGTCGCCCAGCTGCAGCAGGTAGGTCCGCCGCAGCAGCGCCAGGTTGCCCGGATCGCTGGCGAGCGCCCGCCCCATGAATTCGGCCGCGGCGGCCCAGTCGTCGGTCTGCTGCGCGTGCCGGCCGGCGAGATAGCTGCCGGTGACCGTCGTCACCGCCGCCAGGGTCTCGGCGGACAGGCGGGTCTCGGCCCCCGCCTGCGCCGTCATCGCCCCGGCCGGAGCGCCGCCCCCGGCAAGCGCCCCCACGATGGTACCGGCGATAAAGCCGCGCTTCAGAGCGACGAAGAGAGTGTCCATGCCGTCCTCATCCTGCCCCGGCCGAGCCGGTCCATCCATTCCTGATGGACTATACCGTAGAGGTCAACTCCTTAAGCCATCAATAACCACGTTGCCGCCCGAGGCCATCGCCTCGATCGGATCGGGGACCGGCTGCACCGCCGTGGCGAAGCTCGACCGGAACTCGGCCAGGGTGGCGCCCTCGAACAAGGCGGCGCCCTCGGCGAAGACGGCATCGATATCGGCATAGAGCCGCTCGATCGCCGCGGCATCGCGGAACGTCGGGCTGCCCCCCGGCATGAACTCGGACGAGTGCAGCATGAACTCCACATGGGCGGCGCCGGCCGCCGCCTCGGACCGCACCAGGTCGACCATGTCGGCGCCGTTCCTGCCGTTCGGGCGCAGCCAATGGTTCTTCAGCATCCGGTTCAGCAGGCGGACCGGAAGGCCGCCCTGCTGCAGGTAGCCGTCGAAGACGTCGCGCAATGCCAGGGGCAGGCGCTTGGAAACGGACATCGGGACTTCCAGGAGCGGCGACTGGCCCGGCCGGCCCAGGTCGGCGGGATCGACGAAATAGGGAGCGCCGGGGTAGCCCTGGTAATTGGTACCGCCGTCGCCGGCTGGATTGCCCGGGGTTCCGCGCCAGTCGACATGGGGCGTCACCGAGCAGTCGACCAGATAGCCCTGCTCGATCAGGATGCCGGCATAGGTCTCGTTCATCGCCCAACGGCCGGCACGGTGGCTGGTGATCGGCGTGTCGAAGACGTCCTGCAGCAGCTTGGTCATGTAGTCGATCTTGGCCCTCATGACCTCGACCGGATACTCGACGAGGTACGGCTTGTACTTGTGGTCGTCCTCGGTGAGCGGCACCGACGGCGGGGAGTCCCACGCGTGCAGGTGCATGCCGATCTCGCCCTGGCCCCGTGCCAGGACGTCCCGGCCGAATTCGACGAAGGCCGGGGAAACGGCCATCTCGTGGTTCACCAGGTATGTCGGCTTCAGCCCGTGCCGCTCGCAAAGGTCCTGGAATCGCGGAAGGTACGTCGCGTTGCGCGTCGTGGTCTCACGCGGGCCGCTCCATATGTTGTCGCCCTCTGTATCTATTGTGATGATGAAACTACCCAACGAATGTTCCCCTGGGCTGAAAATGCCTGCCTAGACAACCACAAAAACAGCTTTCTGTCCCCCCTCCCTGATGCAATACATTGCTCTGGTAGGAGGAAATGACCAAGTGCCCCAGGATTTCACTTAAAGCGCCAACGCAACCCTACCAGGGCCAACAGTCGGAAGAAATTCGGTTACCCCAATCGCCGATAACGTTTGCTCCCGCTGCTCATGCTTTTTATTTTGAGGGAGCAAGCCACAAAGTTTACTTCAGCCGGAACATAATTTTGATACAAAATATTCTAATGAGCTACCGTTCTTTGAGTATTTGGCGGAAATCACCAAGCAGCATTAGACTTCGGCGGGACGCGTTCCCCTGGCGCGCGGAGCGCGGGCACGGTCCTGCGCGATTGACAGGAAGCATCCGCCCGCGATTCATCTATCGATAGAACGAGTGGAGGCAGTCAAACACTTGGCTTGATGATGAAAAAAGCAGCAGAACTACTTCGGGCCCGCCGCGACTGCCGTCGTCACCAGGAGCGGACCGGCCCGACATCCATATGGACGAAGTCGCTTTGGGGATAGAAGCCGACGCCCCCGGCCCGCAGGCGCAGCGCCGCCCGCCTGACCATCCGGGTGTCGGTCCCCGGAACCCGGATGTCGATCGCCATGCCGCGCATATGGAAGCTGCTGCGGGCGACCCCGCCGCCGCCGGTTTCCCGCAGCATCTCGTTGGTCTCGGGCGAGCGGTAGCCGGAGATGACATGGAGCGGCGCGCGGGCGCCGAGCCGGGCATGCAGCGCGTGGATTGTGTCCAGCAGCCCGGGATCGATCGGGTGAACCGCATCGGTGCGGTGGTCCCGCAGGATCCTGTCGATGGCCCGCAGCGCGTCGCGCTGGTAGCGCCCCCGGTTCCAGTATTCCGCGGTGAGCCGCTCGCCGGTATGGGTGTTCAGGAGCGATACCCGCCGGGGCGGGGCGACCCGGCCGGCGGCCAGG
This sequence comes from Skermanella sp. TT6, assembly GCF_016653635.2. Taxonomy (NCBI): domain Bacteria; kingdom Pseudomonadati; phylum Pseudomonadota; class Alphaproteobacteria; order Rhodospirillales; family Azospirillaceae; genus Skermanella; species Skermanella cutis. The sequence goes on along the minus strand of NZ_CP067420.1, from coordinate 857,741 downwards.
GCCTGGGCGGGATCCAGGATGACGGAAGTGGCGGCGGCGACACCGAAGCAAAGGAATGAACGACGCCCGACCATGCTTGCCCGGCCCTGCTCCGCGCGCTCATCCCGCATCATCCCGCCCCCAGCGAAAACACCTGCAATTCCTGATCAAACCCGGCGACCGCATCAATATGTCGTCGCGCCGGCCCCAGCATTGCCGGGGCGGGTTAAGCAAAGGTTTACATACACGGGACAAGCCGCTGATACCGCTATATTCCGGCGGCCGCGGAGTGACCATTTCGAGACATGGCGGCGGATATGGCAGCGGATATGGCGGCGGTGCCGCATCTTCCGGCGCGGGCGGGACGCGCCGGGGCGGCCGGCGCGAGGCGGATCAGTTCACCGCCTGCGCCACCGTCTGCTGGACCGGCAGCCGCTTCGCCAGGGCGTTCATGAAGGCGCCGTCGCGGTCATAGATATCCTCCCGGAACTGGGTCCGGCCGGCCTCGTCGACGAAGACGGTCTGGTAGGTCAGGTGGACCGGGACCGATTGCCGCAGCCAGACGGTCTTCGTCTCCCCGGCGTCGAGAACCTGCCGGCGGCGCTCCGCCGTCCAGTCCGCCATGCCCTCCATCAGGAACCGGGCCAGGGCGTCGGGATCGCCGACGCGGACGCAGCCCGACGACAGGCCGCGGGCGTTGCGGCTGAACTTGTCGCGCGCCGGGGTGTCGTGCAGGTAGACGTCGAATTCGTTGGGGAACATGAACTTGACCTGGCCCAGCGAGTTCTTCGGCCCCGGATCCTGGCGCATCCGGTAACGGGTGATCCTGGACCCGACGCTCCGCCAGTCGATCCCCCGGGCGTCGAGCTTCCGCGCGCCGGCCGCCCAGCTCTCGTACAGGGTTATGCCGTTCTCCTTCAGGTAGCCGGGATTGCGGATCAGCTTCGGCAGGATGTCGTTGCGGGCGACCGTGGGCGGGATCGTCCAGGTCGGATTGAACACCAGATGGTTGATGCGGTGGCTGAACACCGGCGTCGGTCGCTCCACGGTGCCGACGATCACCGGCATGCGCAGCGGCTCGACCCCCGGCGCCACGCCCTTGAGGGTGTAGCCGGGTATGTTCACCATGACGTGCCGCTCGCCCAGGTCATCCTCCAGCCAGCGCCAGCGCTCCATGTTGGCGATGATCTGGCCGACCCGCCGGGCCGCCGGGATGTTGAGAGCCGCCCGCGTCGAGACGCCGACCACGCCGTCCTGGCCAAGGCCGTTGTAGGACTGGAACCGCTTCACCGCCGCCTCCAGGGGAGCGTCGTACAGCGGGGAGGCGAGGTCCTTGCCGGCATAGTCGCCGGTCGCGGCGAGGCGCCGCCGCAGCGCCGGCACGCCGGCGTCCTGCATGCCCGGCTTCAGCACCGGCCCTTCGCCCGCCGCGGGCCAGCCGCCCGCCGCCGCGACCGCGCGGTACCGCTTCAGCACGTCGCGCAGGGCCGCGTACTGCGGATGGGGCGGCGTGAAGCCGGTCAGGAAGGCGGCGAGGTCCGGCGCCGCCAGGGCGGCCCGGGCGATCTCCTGCGGGTCGAGGCGGGGCGGCGCCGCGGCAAGCTCCGGCGCGATCTGGCGGGGAGCCAGGCGTCCGGCGCGCAGGTCGACGGCGTATTCCATGACCGCGTCGGTGATCAGCAGGTCCAGTTCGGCCAGCGTCGCCACGTCGGCCATGCCCTGCCGCCGCTCGATCGCGTCGGGATGGTAGTGCTGCGGCTCCAGCCCTTCCCGTTCCGCCTGCCGGACCAGCGCCACCAGCCCGGGCGCCGCGGGGGCCAGGCCGGAAGCGTCGGTCCAGGCCGGGTCGAAGCCCCTCTCGGCATAGAAGCGGCGAAGCGCGGCGAGATTGCGCAGCCGCTGGCCGTCCACCTCGAGCGGGCCGTCCTTGCCGAGCCGGCGCGCGATCGCGACGTCGGCCTCCGTCGCCTCCGCCAGCGCCGGAAGGAACGGCTCGACCGCCTGGGCCGACGCGGGCGCCGCGCCGGGCCAGCCGCCGAGGGCGCAAAGGACCAGGACTCTACGGAGAAGGACTCTCATCGACTTTCCACCACAACTCTTTCGGTGCGACTATACACCTAAATGAAGTGGTAGGCAGCTTGGTTCCAATTTTGTCCCGCATCGTGGCCCGGCGACCACGATGCGGGCACCCGGGCAATCCCGGAGACATAAGGGTTTATTGTTCTGTAATGAATTGCGGCCATCCTGCACGCGAGGCATGAGCGGCCACCAGAATGCTCGCCTGGTGCCACGATCCGCCGACGGAACATGATGACGCCCGAATTCTTGCAGGATGTGTTGGACAGGCACTCGCGATGGGTCAGGGGTCTGGCGGGCGGGGCTCGCGCCGATCTTTCCCTGTCGAACCTGGAGGGACTGGATCTCTGCTACGTCGACCTGCGCGGCGCCCTGCTGCGCGGCGCCAAGCTTGCCAGGGCCAACCTGGCGTGCGCAAGGCTGTCCGGCTCCGACCTGTTCTGCGTCGACCTGCGCCACTGCGACCTGCGCGGCGCCGATCTTTCCGGTGCCGACCTGCGCGGCGCCCGGCTGCATTCGGCGGACTGCACCGGGGCCAATTTCCGGGACGCCGACCTGCGCGAGGGGAACCCGATGGCTCCCATCGGCGGTCCCCCGGACCCGCAGGCCAGCCCCCGCGCGCCCGGGCACGGCCTGCCGGTGCCCGCCGGACTGTGCTCGCGGACGGACCTGACCGCCGCGTCGCTGCGCCGGGCCGACCTCACCGGGGCGGACCTGACCGGCTGCAACCTGCAGAATGCGGATCTCAGCGAAGCCGACCTGACCGGCACGAACCTGTCGGAATGCCGCCTGTGCGGCGCGAACCTGGACGGCGCGGCGCTGGCCGGCACCCGGTTCCACAACGCCGACCTGGTCGGCACCCGCCTGTCCGGCTGCGACCTGACCCATGCCGACCTGGCCGGCGCGCATTTCACCAAGATGCTGGACACCCTGGGGCTGGAGATCCAGCGAGTGATCAACAACCACGAGCGCTGGATCGAGAGCGGCGGCGCGCGGGGCGCCCGGGCCGAACTGGACGGCGCCGACCTCAACCGCGTCGACCTGCGCAACGTCAACCTGAGCGGCGCCACCCTGCGCGGAGCGTCGCTGGTCAAGGCCCTACTGGCGGGCGCCAGGATGATCATGGCCGACCTGTCCGGCGCCGACCTGTCCGGCGCCAACCTCAGCGGCGCCGACCTGTCGGGCGCCAACCTCAGCTACGCCCGGCTGAACGGCGCGGACCTGCACGACGCGCTGCTGTGCCCCGCGCAGATCCTGGACGGCAACGGCAAGCCGAGCGGCCGGATCTGGGCGACCTCCCTGCTGGGGGCCGACCTGCGCCGGGCGCATCTCGTCGGCACGCAGCTGGCCTCCGCCAACCTCAGCGAGGCGAACCTCGACCTCGCCGACCTCGCCGGCGCCGACCTGACCGGCGCCAAGCTGCCCGGGGCGCCGTATTTTCGCTGACCGAGCCGCTGCGGCATCCCGGCGGTTGCAATCGTATTCCAACGGCGTCTAAATGGGAGCAGGTTCCAGGTTCGTCTTCGGTCGGGACGCGCGTCGGCAATGGCTCCATCCACCATGTCATGCGGGCACGCCCTCGCCGGCGTCGCGGCGCTCCTGGCCGTCGGCCTGTCATTCCCCGCCGGCGCCGGTTCGTCGTTGACCGACTCCGGCGGGACCGGGCTGCTGCAGGTCCCCAGCGCCCGCATGCTGCCGCCCGAGACGCTGGCGGCGGGCGCGTCCTGGACGCCGCTGTACCGGCACGGCTTCGTCACGCTGCAGGCCCTGCCGGACCTGGAGGTGACGCTCCGGCAGACCACCGGGATCGCGACCCCTGAGCGTCCCGGCGGGCAGTCGGGCGGATTGGACCTTAAGTTCAGGCTGCTTCGCGAGGACGCCGTCCGGCCCGAGGTCTCGATCGGTGCCCGCAGCCTGCTGCAGACCGGCGGACAGGCGGCCCGCTACCTCGTGATGAGCCGGCGGTGGTTCGACACCGACTGGACCCTGGGCGTCGGCTGGGGCCGGTTCGCGCAGGGGAGCCCGTTCGGCACCCGTTTCTCGCCGATCGGCGGGGTCGAGGTCCGGACCCCGGTCGACGGGCTGTCGCTGAAGCTCGACTATACCGGCGACCTGCTGCGGGCCGAGCGGGCGGCCCATCCCGGCCTGTCCCGTCCGTTCCCGGTGAATGTCGGCCTGGCGTGGCGCCCGCTGCCCTGGATCGAAGTCGGCGCCGGGCTCGAGCAGGGCCATTCCGCCATGCTGCTGGGCGCCCTCGTCCTCGACCCCGCCGGGCTGGACCGCCTTTCCTCCGCGGCCCCGCCGGCGAAGGAAGCGCGCCCCGCGCCGGGTGCCCGCCCGGCGAGGACGACGCCGCGCACCGCCGAACGGCGCATCCTGGCGGCGCTCCGGTCCGCCGGGATGGCCGCCCGGGCGGCCAGGATCGACGAAGAGGAAGCGACGGTCTGGCTGGACGAAATTCCCGACGGGCCGCCCGCGCGCACGGCCGGCCGGGCGGCCCGGATCATGGCGGCACGCGCGCCGGCGGAGGTCGAGATGCTGACCGTGGTGCTCGGCCCGGCGGAACTGAACGGGACCGCGGTGTCCATCCTGCGCGCCGACCTGGAGCGCGCCGAGCGCCATGCCGGTTCGCCGGCCGAGATCCGGCGCACGGCGGAACTGGGCCGCGCCGGGAGCATCGACGCCCCGCCGCGGCCGCCGGGCGAACGCTGGGACTTCACGCTGACCCCGCGGCTGGACCTGTCGCCGGCCTTCCGATCCGGGCCGCCGGCCTACCGCGCGACCCTCGACGCCGCGGTGGCGAGCGGGCTGGCGGGCGGGTTCGTCACCGGCGCCGGTCTGCGCTTCAACCTGGGCAGCGACCTGGGCAGCGACCCGGATAGCCGGTCGGCCGGCGGGCGGGACGAGCGGGAGGCCGGCCTGCCGACGGTGCGCGGCGACCTCGCCCGGTACGCCGACGGCGTCGCGGTCACGGCCGACCACCTGTACACCGCGTGGCTGTGGAACCCGGTCTCCGACTGGCACACCCGCCTGTCCGCGGGCCATCTGGACGAGATGTTCGGCGGCTGGGAGGCCGAGGTGCTGTACCGGCCGTTCGGCGCCCGCTGGGCCGCCGGGGCCGACGCCGACCTGGTGGCGAAGCGGGTTCCCGGCAACCTGCTCTATGTCGAGGCCCAGGGCTACGCCTCGGTCCATGCCAGCGTCTATTACGAGAGCCGCGACGGCCTGACCCACGGCGTGCTCAGGGCCGGCCGCTACCTGGCGGGCGACCTCGGGGCGACGCTGGAGCTGAGCCGCGCGTACGAGGGCGGCGTACGCATCGCCGCCTATGCCACGGTCACCGACGCGGGTGCCGGGGCGATGGACCAGGGAATCAGCATCCGCATCCCGCTCGGGCTGCTGCCGGGCCCCCTGTCCGGCTCCGGCCGCGGGCTGGCATCGGAAGTCGCCGTCAGGTCCTTGGGCCGGGACGCCGGCCAGCGGGTCGACCAGCCCCTGCGCCTGTACGACCTGACCGGGCGCTCCGGCGTCGGCCGGATCATGGGGACCTGGAACCGCCTGCTGGATTGAGCCGGCCGGACGGCGGCGCTCCCCGGAGAACCCGCCTATTGCTGGACGGTGACCGCGCCGGTCGCGGGATCGATCACGACGTTGATCCAGACGCCCTCGACGGTCCGCACCTCGGCCGCGTAGTTCTCGCCGATCTTGCGGAAGTTGCGCATCTCCGCGAAGCCCATGCCGCCGAAGCGGTTCAGAAGGCTGGTCTGCACCAGTTCCATCTCGCGCTGGTCCTCGCCCATGCGGTCGGCGACGGACGGACGCCCCTGCTCCAGGCTGAGCTGGGTCCCGGACGAGGCGCCGGAAGAGGGAGCCATCGGAGCCGCCGGCGGAGCCTGGTTGCGGTCGGTGGCGGTCGGCTGCATCTGGCGGTTGGGAGTCGCCGTGACGGCGGGCGCGGACTGCTGGGCCGCCAGCGGTCCGGCGGCGCCGACGATGACGGCGCCGAGCATGACGGCACCGAGCATGACGGGGATCGCCACGACCGGAGCGCGGTTCGTCTTCATGATGGATTCCTCCTCGTTTCTCTTCGACAGGTTCCATGCACCGGGGCGGAGGGCCGGGAAAGGCCCCGGACGCCGCCGGAAATCCCGCTCCCGGATCCCGGCGCGCTAGCCGCCGAGCAGCACCTTGCCGGGACGGCCGGAAGACTCCGCGGCGACGACCGCGTCGCGGATATCGGCCAGATCATAGACGGCGGACACGGGAAGATCGATCTCCCCTTGGGCCAGCAGGCCGAACACCTCGGAGATCACGGCGCGGCGCACATCCTCCGGCGCCGTCCGGGCCCAGTCGGCCAGCCAGAAGCCCCTGATCCGCAAGCTCTTGAAGATCATGTCGGACACCGGGACCGGAATCGGCTCGCCCGACATCAGGCCATAGACCAGCATCGTGCCCCCCGGTGCCAGCGCGCTTGCCGCCGCGGCCCCGACAGCGCCGCCGACCGCCTCGATCGCGCCGTCGGCGCCCCGGCCGCCGGTCAGTTCCAGCACGCGCCCGCGCAGGTCCTCGTCGGCGGTCGAGACGACGGCGTGGGCGCCGAGCGCCATCAGCTCGTCGGCCTGGGCCGCCCGGCGCACGGTGCCGATCACCTTGAAGCCGAGACGCCGGGAAAGCTGGATCACGATGCGCCCCAGGGCCGAGCCGGCCGCCGTCACCAGCACCGTGCCGCCCTGCTTGAGCTTCAGCTCCTCCACCGTCATGAGCCAGGCGGTGACCGGGTTGACGAAGGCCTGCGCCGCGACCCGGTCGGGCATGGCGTCCGGGATCGGGAGGAGCGCCGCCGCCTTGACGCAGGCATATTCCTGCCAGGCCGGGCTCCCCAGCGGCATGACCCGGCTGCCGACCGCCGGGCCGGTCCCTTCCCCGACGCCTTCGCCCAGTTCCTCGACCACCCCGACGCCTTCCATCCCGGCGGTCGCCGGGAGTTGCGGCAACTGGCCGTAGAGGCCGCGGACCTGGAGAAGGTCGGCCGGATTGATCGAGCGCAGCCGGAGGCGCACCAGCGCCTCGCCGGGTCCGGGCCGGGGCTTTTCCCGCTCCTCCAGGAACAGGACGTCGGATGGCTCGCCGAAGCGCTCGTATCGAATACTTCGCATGGCCTGGCTTTCTCTGCTCGAGTGATTTCCAATACGTTAACGACGACGGGCGGAAGCGGTTGCGGGCAGATCCGGAGTACCGCCGCCGTTTCCGCAATTTCGGCGAGTCCTTGCGGGAACACAGCGGCATGGCCGGCGTTAATCAGCCGAATGGGCAGGATTGCCCTGTCCGGGCGGACACTGAGGAGCCCCCACCGATGAGCATCAGCGAGCGTGCAGACATCCACCGGATGGCCACGAAGATCGCCTTGTCGTATGCCCGATCCCACAACGAGACTTTCGACGCCTTCCCGCAGCTTTTCCGCACCGCTTACCACGGGCTGCTTTCCTGCGCAGAACCGCCGCAGGAGGCTGCCGTCCCGGCGCGGAGAGCCTCCGTTCCCAAGGCGGCACCCGTGCGGGCGCCGGTGCCGGCCCGGATGACGCCTCCGGCCAAGCCCAAGGCGGCGGCCAAACCCGCGCCGCAGCGCACCGGCATCAACGGGACCGGCCGCGGTCGGCCGACATGGACGCCGGCCAATGCGCTCGGAAAGGCCGGCACGAGGCGCTGAAAGGAAAATTTTGGACGGCCAAGGGAACGCGCCACCCGCGGTAAATGTTAACCTGGTATAACTTCGGCATTCGGTGGATCAGGGTCGGACGCCCAATAGTTCTCCGACCGGCGAGGATTACAGCGGAAGGTTTCGACCGCGGATCCTCCGGCCTTGATCGGCATGATTGCCGTCGTACCCGGGATGACGGTCTGGATCGGCGCCGCCGGACCGTCGTTACTGCAGTACCCGGCGCCGGGTCCGGACGAAGTGGGGTTCGGACCGTTTCTCTATCCCAATGCCTCTCGATGTTTAGCCTCGCACTGGCAAGGGCGGTGTTCCCCGAAGGGGACGCCGCCCTCTTTCTTGGGCGCGTTCGTCCGAGCCATGGACGCACCCCGTTGTCGCGCGGCATAGTGGCCGCTGGACGGATTGGCGGACCGGGCCGGCGCGCAGGCCGGCCGATCCGCGGGTTTCAGCGATCAGTCAGGTGATGATGAGCGAAAATCAGCCGAACCTCGCCCTGGAAGGCGTGGCGCCGGAGAGAGTCGATTGCGTGGTGATCGGCGCCGGAGTGATCGGGCTGGCGGTGGCCCGCCAGCTGGCCCTGGCCGGCCGGGACGTCGTCCTGCTGGAAGGGTCGGACTGCATCGGCAGCGGCACCAGTTCCCGCAACAGCGAGGTCATCCATGCCGGCCTCTATTACCCCAAGGGCAGCCTGAAGGCGCGGCTCTGCGTCCGGGGCCGCGACGCGCTCTACGCCTATTGCGCCGACCGGGGCGTTCCCCATCGCCGCTGCGGCAAGCTGCTGGTCGCGACCGACGAGGGCCAGCGCGGCAAGCTGGCCGAGATCGACGCCAAGGCCCGGGCCAACGGCGTGACCGACCTGGAATGGCTGGGCGCCGCCGACGTCGCGGCGCTGGAGCCGGCGCTGCGCACCGTCGGCGCCCTGCATTCCCCGTCGAGCGGCATCGTGGACACCCACGGGCTGATGCTGGCCTACCAGGGCGAGCTGGAGGACCATGGTGGCATGGTGGCCTTCAACAGCCCGGTCGCCGGCGGGCGGGTCACCGACGACGGCATCATCATCGAGACGGGCGGACCGGAGCCGTTCCGCCTGATCGCCAACCTGGTGGTCAATTCGGGCGGGCTGTTCGCCCAGGAGATCGCGCGCTCGATCCAGGGCATCCCGGCGGACTCAATCCCGCCGATCCACCTGGCGAAGGGCAACTATTTCTCGCTCGCCCGGCGGGCGCCGTTCAGCCGGCTGATCTATCCCGTGCCGGAGCCCGGCGGCCTGGGCGTCCACCTGACGCTCGACCTGGCCGGACAGGCCCGGTTCGGACCGGACGTCGAGTGGATCGACCGGATCAACTACGACGTGGACATCCGCCGCGCCGACAAGTTCTACGGAGCGATCCGCCGCTACTGGCCGGACTTGCCGGACGACGCGCTCCAGCCCGGCTACGCGGGCATCCGGCCGAAGCTGGTCGCGGCCGGCGTGGCCGACGCCGATTTCATGATCCAGGGACCGCGCCAGCACGGCGTGCCGGGGCTGCTCAACCTCTACGGCATAGAATCGCCCGGCATCACCGCGTCGCTCGCCATCGCGGCGGAGGCGGAAGCGGTCCTGCTGGAGCGCGAGACGGCTCCCCTCCAGGCCTGACCCGACCCGGTCCGCCGGCAGGGCCGCCGTCAGGGCCGCCCCGCTTCGCAAGGTATCGACCGGAGAAGCGGGGCGGCCATCGGCGGGCATCGGGGTGAACCGGATGGGCTCCCCGATAGCCGAAAGTTGCTCTTGGGCGACGAGACGCCCTGTGTTACTTCGAACAGGTCAGTCTTGATCAAATGAAAGTCGCTCGGCAATGCAGGCAATCCGACGAACGTTGATTATTATCGGCCTTTGCTTCAGCTCTATTCCCGCATATGCCGCAACGCCGGATCGTACTGTACTTGCCCTTGAGACCTTGGCCAATTCCGGAAGCACGCGGGCCCAGTTCGAACTGGGCCGGCGGTTCGAGAACGGCATCGGCGTCGCCCTGGATCATGGCCGGGCATTCAGCCTGTACTGCCAGGCGGCGGCGAAGGGGCATCCGATCGCCGCGTACCGGCTCGGCCAGCTCTACCTCGCCGGCAGGGGCGCGCCGCGCGACCAGGCCATGGCGGCCGCCTGGATCCGCCGGGCGATCGAACTCGGCCATATGGAAGCCCGCGAGCTGACCCCGCAGGTCGCGGGCGTCAAGCAGGTCCAGGCGCCGGGCTGCTACGTTCCCGGCGTCCGCGGCGCCGGCCACCTGCCCGCCCCGGCGAAGATCGAGAAGATGGTCCGGTCCATGGCGCCGGGCTACGGCCTCGATCCCGACTTCGTGCTGGCGATCATGCAGATCGAGTCCGGCTACCGCGCCGACGCGGTGTCGCCGCGCAACGCCCAGGGGCTGATGCAGCTGATCCCGGACACGGCCGAGCGCTTCGGGGTCAAGGACCCCTTCGACCCGAAGGAGAATATCCAGGGCGGGATGCGTTACCTGCGCTGGCTGATGGCCTATTTCCGGGGCGACGTGGCGCTGGTCGCCGCCGCCTACAACGCCGGCGAGGGTGCCGTGGAGCGGTACCGCGGCATTCCCCCCTACCGCGAGACCGAGGCCTACGTGAAGCGGCTGAGCGGCGTCTACCCGCGCAAGCGCCATCCCTACGAGCCGAGCATCGCCAAGGCGTCCGGCGTCTTCGCCACCAGCGAGGTGGCGGAACTGGACTGACCCGGTCCGGCCGCGAACGCGGGATTGGGGCGAAACCAAGGTATTTCCCATGCCGGGCGGACAATCCGCGCCGCGGCCCTATGTATCCGATCGTGCCTTCCCGAACCTGGAGCAGATCCGATGCGTGATGGAGCGTCGCCGTGGATGTCCGCCGCGCGCCATGCCGTCCTGGCCGGCGCCCTGTGCCTCGCCGCCGTTCCCGCAGCCGCCGATCCCGCAGCCGAATTCGAGGCCAGCGCGGCACTCCGGGAGGCGGTGACGGAAGAGGGCCTGCTGGGCCATCTCCGCTCGTTCCAGAGGATCGCCGAGGAGAACGGCGGCAACCGGGCCGCCGGAAGGCCCGGACACGAACTCTCCGCCGACCATGTCGCGGCCCTGCTGGAGCAGGCGGGATACACGGTCCGGTTCGAACGGTTCGAGTTCCCCTTCTTCGAGGAGACCGTGCCGCCCGTGCTGGCCGCGCCGGGCTTCGCGGTGGAACGGGACCAGATCCGGACCCTCGCCAATTCCGCCAGCGGCGACGTGACCGCTCCCGTGGTCCCGCCGTCGGGCTCGCCGCTCGCCTGCGAAGCGTCGGACTTCCAGGGCTTCACCCGCGGCGCCGTCGCCCTGGTCCAGCGCGGCACCTGCACCTTCCAGACCAAGGTCGGCCATGCCGCGGCGGCCGGAGCCAAGGGCGTCGTGATCTATAACGAGGGCACGGAAGGGCGCACGGGACCCTTCCGCGGCCAATTGGGCGATCCGGCGCCGGTCCCGGTCGTCGGCGTCCCGGCGGACCTCGGCGCGCGGCTGCGCGAGGTCCGGCCGGAAGTGCGGCTGGCGGTCGAGGCCCGCACCGGCACGCGGTCGAGCCGCAACGTCCTGGCCGACGGGCCGGAGGGGACCACCGGGAACACCGTGCTGGTCGGCGCCCATCTGGACAGCGTGCCGGAAGGGCCGGGCATCAACGATAACGGCAGCGGCTCCGCGGTCGTGCTGGAGACCGCGCTCCGCATGGCCGAACTGGGCGGCGGCGAGCGGCCGGCCAACCGGGTCCGGTTCGCCTTCTGGGGCGCCGAGGAGGTCGGGCTGGTCGGCTCCCGCCACCATCTGCAATCCCTGCCGGAGGAGGAACGCGGCAGGCTGGCCGCCGTGCTCAATTTCGACATGGTGGGCTCGCCCAACTCCGCCCGCCTGGTCTATGACGGCCCGGCGGCGATCGGGCGGGTCTTCCGGGACTATTTCGACTCCGCCGGGCTGGAAGCCGGGTCCACCCCCATGCGCGGCGGATCGGACCATGCGCCCTTCGCCCGGGCGGGCATCCCGACCGGCGGGCTCTATACCGGCGCGGGGGAGATCAAGTCGGAGGAGTCGGCCGCCCGGTTCGGCGGAACCGCCGGGCAGCCGTACGACCCCTGCTACCACCAAGCCTGCGACGACCTGACCAACATAGACGCCGCCATGCTCCACCAGATGGCGGACGCCGCGGCCCATGCCGTGCTCACGCTGGCCCGCGATCCCGAGGCCGGGAAGGACCGCGAGCCCTCGTGAGCGGCACGGTTTCCTTGATCGGTTCATCGCAGGTCGGCGTCGGCGCAGGGTGTCGGCGTTCGCCCTTGCGGGCGAAGGCCGACCTGCGACACTCCGGCGTGCGGGCCGGTCAGGACACCCGGCGCGGCATCAGCACGGTGTAGTCCAGGTCGAGCACGACGGACGGGTCCGTCTTCCCGTCCGCCCCGGTGCCGGGGAAGTCGGCGCAGGACCGGTCCTTGACGGCGACGGTGCGCAGGCGAAGCACCCCGATGTCGTGGCGGCCCGGCAGCTCGTGCTTCTCCAGCACCTCGCTCCAGGCATAGATGGTGTCGCCGGCGAAGGTCGGGGCGACGTGGCGCCCGCCGTTGATCGCGGCGACGCGCACCGCGTTGGCCAGCCCGTTGAAGCTGAGGGCGCGGGCGATGCTGATGACGTGGCCGCCATAGATCAGCCGCCGGCCGAACCGCCCGTCCTTCTCGGTGTGCTGGTTGAAATGGACGCGCGCGGTGTTCTGGTAGAGGCGGGTCGCCATGGCATGCTCCGCCTCCTCGATCGTCATGCCGTCCACATGGTCGATCCGCTCGCCCTCCTCGTAGTCGTCCCACAGGTGGGGAGAGCCCGCCGCGACCGTGTCGTAGACCGCGAAGCCGGCGCCGGTCGGCACGATCAGGTCGTGGACCGCGACGGCGTCCGGCAGCTCGGGCACCACCGGGTCGGGCGCCGGGGCGGAGTCGTCGCGCTTGCGGACCATCACCCAGCGGCAATAGTCCAGCACCATCTCGTCCCGCTGGTTGACGCCGACCGAGCGGACATAGACCGTGCCGGTCTTGCCGTTGGAGTTCTCCTTCAGGCCGATCACCTGGGAGACCGAGGACAGGGTGTCGCCGGGATAGACCGGCTCGCCGAAGCGGCAGGCGGCGTAGCCCAGGTTGGCGACCGCGTTCAGCGAGACGTCGGGCACGGTCTTGCCGAAGACCACGTGGAAGGCCAGCACGTCGTCGATGGTCGCCCCCTCGAACCCGAGGTCCTGGGCGAAGGTGTCGGCCGAATGCAGGGCGAAGCGGGAACCGGTGAGCGCCACGTAGAGCGCCATGTCGCCTTCGGTCACCGTGCGCGGCGTGGCGTGGACGATCTCCTGGCCCAGGCGGAAATCTTCGAAATAATTGCCGGGATTGGTCTTGGTCATGGCCTTGGCTCTCTCCTGACGCGGAAATCGGGATGGGGGTGTCAGGCGGCGTCGCCGTCCATGGCCTCGATCGCCTCGGCCAGCGCCACGAGGCGGCGGGCGTTCTCGACGTGCAGGTTCTCCACCAGCTTGCCGTCCACCAGCACCACGCCCTTCCCCTCGGCCACGGCGGCCTGGAAGGCGTCGATGATGCGGCGGGACCAAGCCACCTCCCCGGCGGACGGGCCGAACACCGCGTTGGCGGCGGCCAGGGTCTTGGGGTGGATCAGGGTCTTGCCGTCGAAGCCCAGCTCCAGCCCCTGGCGGCAGCTCGCCTCGAACCCCTCGTCGTCGTTCAGGTCGAGATAGACGCCGTCCAGGATGGCGAGGTTGTAGGCCCGCGCCGCCAGCAGGCACAGGCCCAGGCTGGTGATCATCGGCAGGCGGTCGCGCGTGTGGGCGGCGTGCAGGTCCTTGGCGAGGTCGGAGGTGCCCATGACCAGCCCGCCCAGCCGGGGGGAGGCGCCGGCGATCTCCTTGACGTTCAGCATCGCCAGCGGCGTCTCCATCATGCACCAGATCCGCTGGTCGGCGGGAGCGCCGGAGGCCGCCAGCACCTGTTCCGCCTGGCGGACCATGTCGGCCGATTCCACCTTCGGCAGCAGCACCGCGTCGGCGCCCGAGGTGGCGGCGAACACCAGGTCCTCGTAGCCCCAGGGCGTGTTGAGCCCGTTGGTCCGGACGATCAGTTCGCGCCTTCCGTAGCCGCCGCCCCGGATCGCGTCGCCGATCTGGGTCCGGGCCTGCGCCTTGGCATCGGGAGCGACCGCGTCCTCCAGGTCGAGGATCAGCCCGTCGGCCTGCAGGGTCTTGCCCTTCTCCATGGCGCGCGGGTTGGACCCCGGCATGTAGAGGACGCTGCGACGGGGGCGGACAGTCATTGCCATGGGTGGTCTCCCGAAGAATCCTGCTTGCTTCGGCCGGGACCTTACAGCGCGGGTGCGGCAAAGGGCAATCGGCGACATGGGCGCAGGTGCAGCACAATGACGCGCCGCGCTTAGGTGGTGGAATTTTTAGCCTAATGCCTCCAAAATTTGATATCATATCGTAACTTCCATCGTTCAATCGCCGGAGGCCCGGAAGGTGGCGCCTCTTCCGGACCCCCGGCGGACCGTCCAAGAATGTCCACTCCCGCAGGCCATACCGTCGAGACCATCAGCGTCCTGCTCGTCGAGGACCAGCCGGGCGACGCCGATCTGGTGACCCGGGCGCTCGGCGGCCGGCGCGGCCAGTTCGCCGTGACCTGGGTCGAAACGCTGGCGCACGCGCTGACGCTGCTCGCGGAGACGCGCTACGACGTCGTGCTGCTCGACCTGTCGCTGCCGGACAGCCAGGGCTTCCCGACCATCGGCGCCGTGCGCCACGCCGCCCCCACCCTGCCCCTGATCGTCCTGACCGGGCTGAGCGACAACGCCATGGCGCTGGCCGCCGTCGAGGCCGGCGCCCAGGACTTCCTGGTCAAGGGCGAGTTCGAGGACGCCATGATCGAGCGCGCGGTGCGGCACGCGATCGCGCGCGGCCAGTTGGAGGAGCGGCTGCGCCGGTCGGAGGCCCGGCTGAAGAACATCCTGGACCTCGCCCACGACGCCGTGGTGTCGGTCGATGCCGGCCAGCGCATCGTCCTGTTCAATCCGGCGGCGGAGCGGATGTTCGGCTACCGGAGCGACGAGATCCTGGGCGAGCCGCTGTCGCGGCTGGTTCCCGAACAGTCGCGCGACCGGCATTCCGCCCATTTCGCGGATTTCCTGCGCAACGCCGTGACCGCGCAGGTGATGGCCGACCGGCCGGAGGTGAGCGGTCGGCGCCGCGACGGCACCGGCTTTCCGGTCGAGATCTCGCTGTCCCGGTCCGAGGGGCCGGAAGGGCCGATCTTCACCGCCATGATCCGGGACATCACCGGGCGCAAGCGCACCGAGGCGGAGCTGACGCTGCTGGCCACCACCGACCCGCTGACCGGCATCGCCAACCGGCGCCACCTGCTGGACTGCGCCGAGCGCGAGCTGGCGCGGCTGCGCCGGTCCGGCGCCCCGTTCAGCCTGATCATGCTGGACGTGGACCATTTCAAGCGGATCAACGACACCCACGGGCACGCGGTCGGCGACCAGGCGCTGATCCTGCTGGCCTCCGCCCTCCGGCAGGCGATCCGCGGGAACGACCTGGCCGGCCGCATGGGCGGCGAGGAGTTCGCCATCCTGCTGCCCGAGGCAAGCGAGGACGAGGCCCTGGCGGTGGCGGAGCGGGTCCGCCGCCACGTCGCCGGGCTGCGCCTGCCGGTCCGGTCCGCCGCCGGCGCTTCCGAAGCGGAGATCCGCTTCACCGCCAGCCTGGGCGTGGCGGAATGCCGGCGCGACGACGCCCGGATCGAGCAGCCGCTCGCGCGGGCCGACCAGGCGCTGTACCGGGCCAAGGAAGCGGGGCGGAACCGCGTCATGCGGGCTGGTGCGGCACGCGGGCTTGTGGCACCGTTGGCGGTATCGTGAAATCGACGGTGCCATGAAACAGATCCTCAGCATCCAATCCCACGTCGCCTTCGGCTATGTCGGCAACCGGGCGGCCGTGTTCCCGCTCCAGCGCCTCGGGTTCGACGCGATGGCGGTCAATACGGTCCAGTTCTCCAACCACACCGGCTACGGATCCTGGACCGGCCAGGTCTTCACGCCCGGGCACATCGCGGACGTGATCGACGGCATCGGCCAGCGCGGCGGCCTGGACCGCTGCGGCGCCGTGCTGTCCGGCTACATGGGCGGGGCGGCCCTGGGCCAGGTGATCGTCGAGACGGTCCGCCGCGTCCGGGCCGGCAATCCCCGGGCGGTCTATTGCTGCGACCCGGTGATGGGCGACGTCGGGCGCGGCTTCTTCGTCGGCGAGGACATCCGGACCTTCATGCAGGCCCATGCCGTGCCGGCCGCCGACATCATCACCCCCAACCAGTTCGAGCTGGAGTTCCTGACCGGGCGGGAGGTCCGCTCGATGGAGGACGCCCTGGCCGCGGCGGCCGCGGCCCGCGCGCTGGGGCCGAAGCTGGTGCTGCTGACCAGCCTGACCCGGTCCGAGGCGGCCCATGACACCATCGAGATGCTGCTGGACACGCCGGACGGCGCCTATGTGGTGGCGACGCCCCGCCTGCCGCTGGACCCGCCGCCCAACGGGGCGGGCGACTGCGTGGCCGCGGTGTTCCTGGCGAAATACCTGGAGACCGGCGACCCGGCGGCGGCGCTGGGGCATGCGGCGGCGGCGATCTACGGCGTTTTCGCCGCGACCCTGAAGGCCGGGACGCGGGAGCTTCAGCTGATCGCCGCCCAGGACGAGCTGGTGCGTCCGGGGCGGCTCTTCGACGTCGCGAAGGTGCGGTAGGGGAAGGGAGTTCTTGCCACAGATCACGGCGATGGACAGGGATGATCGATGGGCGGAGCTCTCCAGGCAAGCCTTTCTTCGTCGTGCCATCTTCCGCGGGCTTGACCCGCGGATGACGAACCGGAAGAGAAAACGATCGTTAGTAACGTTCCCAATGGTTGATCAGCAATCGCCGTGCCGGACAGCCGTGGATCAAGTCCGGCCATGACGAATTGGGAACGATTCCGCCGGGCTGCCGCCTCTTCCCGGAGATGATCGGCCGTCATCCGTGGCGAAAATTCTTCCGTTACTTCCGCAGATAGTTGCCTGCCAGGAGTTCCGCGATCTGCACCGCGTTGAGGGCGGCGCCCTTGCGCAGGTTGTCGGCGACGATCCAGAGGTTCAGGCCGTTCTCGACCGAGAAGTCTTCCCGGATGCGCGAGACGAAGACGGGGTCGTCGCCGGCGCATTCCACCGGCGTGACGAAGCCCTCGTCGGCGCGGTGGTCGATCACGGTGATGCCGGGGGCTTCGCGCAGCGCCTCGGTCGCCTCCTCCGCCGTGATCGGCCGTTCGAACTCGACGTTGACGGACTCGGCGTGGCCGATGAAGACCGGCACCCGCACGCAGGTGGCGGTGACGGTGATGCGGGGGTCGAGGATCTTCTTGGTCTCGACCATCATCTTCCACTCCTCCCGGGTGGTGCCGTCCTCCATGAAGCTGTCGATGTGGGGAATGACGTTGAAGGCGATCTGCTTGTCGAACTTGCGCTTCTCGACCGGGTCGTTGACGTAGATGGCGCGGGTCTGGTTGAACAGCTCGTCCATGCCGTCCCGGCCCGCCCCCGAGACCGACTGGTAGGTCGAGACCACGATGCGCTTGATGCGGGCGAGGTCGTGCAGCGGCTTCAACGCCACCACCATCTGGATGGTCGAGCAGTTGGGATTGGCGACGATGTTGCGCTTGGTATAGCCGGCCAGGGCCTCGGGATTGACCTCCGGCACGACCAGGGGCACGTCCGGCTCCATCCGGAAATGGGACGTGTTGTCGATCACGACGCAGCCGGCGGCGGCGGCCTTGGGCGCGTACTGGGCGGACACCTTGCCGCCGGGCGACGAGAGCGCGATGTCCCAGCCCCGGAAGTCGAACCGGGCGAGGTCCTGGACGTCCAGGATATCCTTCTCGCCGAAGGAGACCTGGGTGCCGATGGAGTTTTCCGACGCGAGGGCGGCGACGGCGTCCACCGGGAAATTGCGCTCCGCCAGGGTGGTCAACATCTCGCGCCCGACATTGCCGGTGGCGCCGATGACCGCGACCTTGTAGCCCATGATGCGTTCCTGTTTCTTTTCTGGGTATCGGGCCGGGCGCGCCTTCGGGGACGGCGCCCGTGACTATCCGTCAAGGGTACTTGACTTATGCCCCGCGCCGCCCGTTTGCAAGGACGGGGGTGATTCGACATGATGGGTCCCCGGAGGACGCTGCCCCTGGAGGACGGACATGGCGCGCGACTATTCGACATATCGCGAGTTCTGGCCCCATTATCTGGCCGAGCACAGCCGGCCGGGCACCCGGGCCTTCCACTTCGCCGGCACCGCGCTGGCGCTGGTCCTGCTGGGGGCCGCCGCCGCGACCGGCAACGGCTGGCTGGTCCTGGCGGCCGTCGTCTCCGGCTACGCCTTCGCCTGGATCAGCCACATGGCGATCGAGCGGAACCGGCCGGCGACGTTCACCTATCCGCTCTGGTCTTTGGCGAGCGATTTCCGCATGTTCTACCTGTTCGTGACGGGACGGCTGGATGCCGAGCTGCGCCGTCATGCGGATCAGCACTCCAGACGGGAGCCGGCGTGAGCACCAATCTCTTGCGCGACACGATCGCCCTGGCGATCAAGGACGCGGACAAGTCGTTCTTCAACGAGGACTACGTGAAGCAGGCGACGGCGGTGATCATCGCGCTGCGCAAGGCCGGGTTCGAGATCGTGCCGACCAAGGCCTCGGACGGGCTGGTGGATTTCGCCTGCGACAACCTGCCCTTCGGCCGGCTGAAGCAGCAGGACTTCATCAAGGAACTGTATGTGCTGCTGGTGGAGAACAGCCGGAAATTCCCGTGAGGGAGATGGGGGAGCCCCCGGTTTTGGCCGCGTGTGTCAGCCCAGAACCGCCTTCCCACCGCCCAGATGCTCGACAACCTCGCATGCCAGACCTTCCCATGTCAGGAACCGTCGTTCTGGCGACGGAGGTTTGCTTTTTCGACGATCGCCTGCCGGAGCCCGGGAACCGGGGTTGCCCCCGGTTCCCTCGCCTGCACCGGCGCAGGACGCCCCGATCAGTTCTTGGTCTTGTCCACCAGCTTGTTGGCGGAGATCCAGGGCATCATGGCGCGCAGCTTCTCGCCGACTTCCTCGATCTGGTGCTCGGCGTTGCGGCGGCGCATGGCCTTGAAGCTGGGCTGGCCGACCTTGCACTCCTGGATCCAGTCGCGGGTGAAGCGGCCGGACTGGATGTCGTCCAGGATGCGCTTCATCTCGGCCTTGGTCTCCGGCGTCACGACGCGCGGGCCGCGGGTGTAGTCGCCGTACTCGGCCGTGTTGCTGATCGAGTAGCGCATGTTGGCCATGCCGCCCTCGTAGATCAGGTCGACGATCAGCTTGACCTCGTGCAGGCACTCGAAATAGGCCATCTCGGGCGCGTAGCCGGCTTCCACCAGCGTCTCGAAGCCGGCCTGGATCAGCGCGGTCAGGCCGCCGCACAGCACGGCCTGCTCGCCGAACAGGTCGGTCTCGCACTCTTCCTTGAAGGTCGTCTCGATCACGCCGGCGCGGCCGCCGCCGTTGGCCGAGGCGTAGGACAGCGCCAGTTCCAGCGCGTTGCCCGAGGCGTTCTGGTGGACCGCCACCAGCGAGGGCACGCCGCCGCCGCGCACATATTCGCTGCGGACGGTGTGCCCGGGACCCTTCGGCGCGATCATGAACACGTCGATGTCGGCGCGCGGCTCGATCAGGTTGAAGTGGATGTTCAGGCCGTGGGCGAAGGCCAGGGCGGCGCCTTCCTTCATGTTCGGCGCGAGATGGTCGCGGTACAGGTCGGCCTGGAGTTCGTCGGGGGTCAGCACCATGATCACGTCGGCGACCTTGGCGGCCTCGGCCGGGGTCATGACGGTGAAGCCGGCGGCCTCGGCCTTGGCGCCGCTGGGGCTGCCCGGGCGGGCGCCGACGATCACGTCCTTTACGCCGCTGTCGCGCAGATTGTTGGCATGGGCGTGGCCCTGGCTGCCGTAGCCGACGATGCAGACCTTCTTGCCCTTGATCAGGTTGACGTCGGCATCACGATCGTAATAGACGCGCATGGTGGATGTTCCTCGGTTTTCGCTACAGTCGGTTAATTCCGGGCACAATAGGCCGGGTTTGGGGCTGGGGGAAGTTCCGCGCTTTCGTAGTTACAGGCTGGCGGCGCCTTTGGAGATGGCGGCGGCGCCGGTCCGGCTGACATCGACCAGCCCGAGCTGACGCATCAGACCGATGAAGTCGTCCAGTTCGGCCGCCGTGCCCGTCATTTCGAACACGAAGGAGTTGAGCGTGGCATCGACCACGCGGGCCTTGAAGATGTCGGCGATGCGCAGGCTCTCGATGCGCCGATCGCCGGTGCCCGCCACCTTGATCAGCGCCAGCTCGCGCTCGATGAAGGGGCCTTCGTCGGTCAGGTCGCGCACCCGGTGGACCGGAACCAGCCGGTCGAGCTGGTTCTTGATCTGCTCGATGATCATGCGGGTGCCGCTGGTCACGATGGTGATGCGAGAGACCTGCTGCTCGGCATCCACCTCGGCGACGGTCAGGCTTTCGATATTGTAGCCCCGGCCGGAGAACAGGCCGATGACGCGGGCGAGCACACCCGGCTCGTTATCGACCAGGACGGAGATGGTGTGCTTTTCGATGTTGGGTTCCACGGGACGGGCTCCAGGAGGAATGGCATGGGGACGGCTTGGCATCGGCGCATGGCGACCGGCCCCGCGCCGTCGCGGGACCGGTCTTTCGACCGCGGAAAGCGGCGCCTTATACCAGGACCATGCCTTCCTCGGGAGTGCTGTCCCGCTGCATGCTCTCGCCCTGCTGGTCCGCCGGACCCAGCAGGATCTCGTTGTGGGCGCGGCCGCCGGGGATCATGGGGAAGCAGTTTTCCTTCTGGTCCACGCACATGTCGACGATCACCGGGCGGCGGATGTCGATCATCTCCTGAAGCACGGAATCGACCTCCGACACCTTGGTGGCGCGCAGTCCGACGCCGCCGAAGGCTTCAGCCAGCTTGACGAAGTCGGGCAGGGCCTCGCTGTAGCTCTCGGAATAGCGGCTGCCGTGCAGCAGCTCCTGCCACTGGCGGACCATGCCCATGTACTGGTTGTTCAGGATCAGCACCTTGATCGGCAGCCGGTACTGCACGGCGGTCGCCATCTCCTGCATGTTCATCATGAAGGACGCCTCGCCGGAGACGTCCACCACCAGCGCGTCGGGGTGGGCGATCTGGGTGCCGATGGCGGCCGGCAGGCCGTAGCCCATGGTGCCCAGCCCGCCCGAGGTCATCCAGCGGTTCGGCTCCTCGAAGGGGATGAACTGGGCGGCCCACATCTGGTGCTGGCCGACCTCGGTCGTGATGTAGGTGTCGCGGTTCCGGGTCAGCTCGCGCAGCCGCTCAAGGGCGTATTGCGGCTTGATCACCGGGTCGGTGTGGATGTAGCGCAGGCAGTCGCGGCCCCGCCACTCGGCGATCTGGGCCCACCACTGCTTCAGCGCCTCCTTGTCCGGACGCTTCTGCCGCGCCTTCCAGATGCGGATCATGTCTTCCAGCACATGGGCGCAGTCGCCGACGATCGGCACGTCCACCCGGACGTTCTTGTTGATCGAGCTGGGATCGATGTCGACGTGGATCTTCTTGCTGCCGGGCGAGAACTCCGACAGCTTGCCGGTCACGCGGTCGTCGAACCGCGCGCCGATATTGATCATCACGTCGCACCCGTGCATCGCCAGGTTGGCCTCGTAGGTGCCGTGCATGCCCAGCATGCCCAGGAACTGCGGGTCAGACGCCGGATAGGCGCCCAGACCCATCAGGGTGTTGGTGCAGGGATAGCCCGTCATGCGGACGAACTGGGTCAGCAGCTTGGACGCCAGCGGGCCGGAATTGATCACGCCGCCGCCGGTGTAGAAGATCGGCCGCTTGGCGTTGGCGATCAGCTCGACCGCCTCCTCGACGCGGGCGATCTCCGGCTTGACCTGCGGGCGGTAGGTCTTGTGCCTGACCTCGTTCGGCGGCACGTACGGGCCGTCGGCGAACTGCACGTCCTTGGGGATGTCGATCACGACCGGGCCGGGCCGGCCGCTCTTCGCGACCCAGAAGGCCTCGTGCATGGTCCGCGCCAGGTTGGCGACGTCCTTGACCAGGTAATTGTGCTTGGTGCAGGGCCGGGTGATGCCGGTCGTGTCGGCTTCCTGGAAGGCGTCGTTGCCGATCAGGTGGGTCGGCACCTGGCCGCTCAGGCACACGATCGGAATGCTGTCCATCAGCGCGTCGGTCAGGCCGGTGACCGCGTTGGTGGCGCCGGGGCCGGACGTTACGAGAACGACGCCGACCTTGCCGGTCGAGCGCGCATAACCTTCCGCCGCATGGACAGCCGCCTGTTCGTGACGCACCAGGATGTGGCGCAGGTCGTTCTGCTTGAACAGGGCGTCATAGATCGGAAGTACCGCGCCGCCGGGATAGCCGAAAATGACGTCTACGCCCTGGTCCTTCAGGGACTTGATGACGATCTCCGCACCGGTCAGCTTGTTCTCGGACATCTTTGACTACCTTCGTATGTAGCGCACCCGCGCGCACCGCGGATGCCTCGTCTCCGTCTATGAAAATCCCGTTGTTTCTCAGGAAATTCAGCAAGTTGGCACTTCGGCCCGGGGCAGTGCCGAGGGCCGGGAAGCCGCAACCTAATCAAAACATTTTCCAGGGTCAACCCATTTTGCGAATTATGTTGCGAACCGTTTGTTGCATGCTTTCCGAATCTTGCGCATTAATCACATGGCTGCCATGCGCCGGGCCGAGCTGGTGGCGGAACCAGGTGCCCTGCCGTTTGGCATAGCGCCGCGTCGAGGTCTTGGCGGCGGCGACCGCCTCCTCCAGCCCGGCCTCGCCGCGCAGATAGGCCGAAAGCTCGGGCACGCCCAGCGCCTTCAGGGCCGGCAGGCCGGGGGCGAGGTCCAGCTCCAGCAGCGCGCGGACCTCGTCCAGCGCGCCGTGCTCCATCATGACGTCGAAGCGCCGGTCGCAGGCGGCGTACAGCGCATCGCGCGGCGGATCGACCACGAACGGCACGAAGCGCAGGCCGGGCGGCGGGCCGGCCGCCGGGTCGGACTGCCAGTCGGTGATCGACCGGCCGGTCGCCTCCAGCACCTCCAGCGCGCGGCCCAGGCGCTGGCCGTCGCCCGGTTTCAGGCGGGCCGCCGTGGCGGGGTCGCGTTCGGCCAGCAGCGCGTGCAGGCCGGCGGCGCCCAGCGCCTCCCGCCGCTCCCGCACGGAGGCGCGGACCGCCTCGGGGATCGGCGGGATGTCGGCCAGCCCGTCCATCAGGGCCCGGATATAGAGGCCGGTGCCGCCGACCACGATCGGCAACCGGCCGGAGCCGCGGGCCTCGGCGATCTCCGCCAGGGCCAGCGCCCGCCAGCGCGCCGCCGAGCAGCGCTCCGACGCCGGCAGCGCGCCGTAGAGCCGGTGCGGCGCCCGCGCCTCGTCCTCCGCGGTCGGCCGGGCGGTCAGGACCGGCAGCTCGGCGTAGATCTGCATGCTGTCGGCATTGACGACGGTACCGCCGAATTCCTCGGCCAGATCGAGCGCCAGCGCGGATTTGCCGCTGGCGGTAGGTCCGCCGACGACGATTACGGGTTTATCGGGCATGGACAACGCTTGGTGAGACATTTCATAAAGGCGGCCGACCCTCGCCCGCGGATGCTTCCATGAACAATGTCCTGACCCTGATCGCCGATCCCGCCGCCGCCGACCTGGACGATAGCACGGTCGGCGCCGCGCGCGCCGCCCTGAAGGACCTGGGGGCCGAAACCGGCGCCCCGGACTGGCTCGCTCCCGGCGTCGCCTGCGACATCCCGTTCGACGGGCTCAACTGCGACCAGGCCGACGCGGCGCTCCACACCGCCTTGCCCGGGCGCCCGGTGGACCTGATCACCCAGCCGGCCGAGGGCCGCCGCAAGCGGCTGCTGGTCGCCGACATGGAGTCCACCATCATCCGGCAGGAGATGCTGGACGAGCTGGCCGAGCTGGTCGGGCTCAAGGACCTGATCGCCGGGATCACCTGGCGCGCGATGAACGGCGAGATCGACTTCAAGGACGCGCTGCGCGAGCGGGTGGCGCTCCTCAAGGACCTGCCGGTGGAGGCGCTGGAGCAGGTCTACGGCCGGGTCGAGCTGATGCCGGGCGCGCTGGCGCTGGTCGCGACCATGAAGGCGAACGGCGCCTACTGTACCCTGGTGTCCGGCGGCTTCAAGTTCTTCACCGAGCGGGTGCGCGCCGAGGTCGGGTTCGACGAGGACCAGGCCAACGATTTCGAGATCGCGGACGGACGGCTGAGCGGCCGGGCGGTCGAGCCGATCCTGGACAAGGACGCCAAGGTGGCCGCCCTGATCCGGGTCGCCGGCGCCCACCGGATCCCGCTCCGGGAATCCATCGCGGTGGGCGACGGCGCCAACGACCTGCCGATGCTCCAGGCCGCCGGGCTGGGCGTCGCGTTCCACGCCAAGCCGGCGGTGGCGGCCCAGGCGCGGGCGCGGGTGGAGCGCTCCGACCTGACCGCGCTGCTCTACGCCCAGGGCTATCGCGCCGAGGAGATCCAGGCGCCCCGCCGGACCTCCTGAGACCCGGCGCTTTCCGTCACGCCGACTTCCGCTCCGCGTCCGCGGCATCCGGAGCGGCGGACGGCTCGGCCGGCTGCGGGGGCTGAGCGTCCGCCGTTTGGGCGTCCGCCGTTTGGGCGTCCGCCGGAGAAGCCGCCTCTGGCTCCGCCGCGGCGGGCATCATGGCGGCGGCCGCGGCGGTCGTCGCGGCGGCGACCGCCGCCACCGCGGCGGCGCTGGTCGCCAGGTTGCCCGGGGCGCCGTCCGCCGCCGGAGCCGGGGCAGGCGCCGCCGGGGCGATGTCCGAACCCGCCGGTGCCGTGCCGCGGACGGGAGCCGTCGCCGCGTCGGCCTTCTGCCTGAACAGGGACTCGACGGTGTCCACCAGCCGCTGCAGGATCGTGTAGACCAGCGTCGCCGAGAAGCCGCCGAGCAGGGCCAGCAGCGGCTTGCTGAAAGTGGCAGCCGCCGAGCCCGAGGTGATCGCTCCGGTCGTCTGGTCGACCTCCGGCCCGATCGGGATCATCTGGGACAGGACGAGCCCGGCGATCACGCCGAGCCCGATGCGGATCCAGTAGGACGACTCGAAGTGCGGGTCATAGGTGCCGGCCCCGATATAGGAATGGGCGGTGAACAGGGCATGGAAGCAGCCGCCCATGGCCGCGGCGCTCATCAGGAAGGCCAGGACCAGAAGGCTGTCCAATCCGCTCATCGAGTAGATGTCGGAGGCGAGGTTCTTGACGCTGACCGCGTCGGACAGGCTGGTCAGCACGAACATCAGGGTGAACAGCGCGGTGCCGGCCACCAGCCGCCGGATCGCCGGCAGGGGACCGAGGCACGACATGAAGCTGTTCCGTGCCCGGTCGATTTGGAGCAGGTAGATCGTCCGCGGCGACGCCGGCGCCACCACCTTGGCCAGTTGGGCGTGCAGGGCGGCGAGCGTCGCGGCCGGGACGCCGCCCACGGTCGCTGCGGTCTCGATCGTGTCCAGCCGCTGCATCAGCGGCTCCGGGATGGCCAGCCCGGTGCTCAGCGCATGCCGGGCCATGGCGTCGCATTCCAGGGCGATCCGCTGTGTCAGGGTGACCTCGCTCCACTCCGCTTCGGGCGAGCCGTTGGCGGCCGCCAGTTGGGCTAATCTGTTGACCGATATGTCCGTCACGGAGTATCTCCCAGGAAATGGCAACCGAAAGAATATGCGATACCAGTCGAAATATAAATAAATGTGTTAATCCATTCTGAAGCGCCATCATGACGTGTAGCAGGACCGCGGCGGGTCGCAACCGCCCGCCGATGTTCTTGCTTTGTTTGCTCGCACGCCCTATTATCGCCCCGTCATCACAGCCCGGCGTGCTTTCCCATGGCGACCGTCATCATCACGGAAAAATCCAGTCAGGCCAAAGACCTGCGCGCCGCGCTGGGCGACCGGTTCGGCCGCATCCTGCCGGCGGAGGGGCACCTGCTGCGGCTGGCCGAGCCGGACGAGGTCAATCCCGCCTGGAAGCGCTGGTCCTCGGCCCTGCTCAAGCCCGACGGGCTGTACCCGACTCGGCCGGACCCGAACGGCAACAAGCCGGCCAAGTTCCAGGCCATCGCGTCGGCCCTCAAGGCGTGCGACCGGGTGATCCTGGCGACCGACTGCGACCGCGAGGGCCAGCTGATCGGGCAGGAGATCCTGGAGCATGTCGGGTTCCGCGGGCCGGTGCTGCGCGCCATCTTCACCGCGCAGGACCCAAAGACGATCCGCGACGCCTTCGACCGGCTGAAGCCCAACGCGGAGCTGCGGCCCGTCTACGAGGCGGCGGTCGCGCGCCAGCAGGCCGACCAGATCTTCAACCTGTCCCTGACGCGCACCGCAACCACGACCCTGCTGGCCCCGGGCGTCAAGGGCGTCATCGGGATCGGCCGGGTCAAGACGCCGACCCTGGCGATCGTCTGCCTGCGCGAGCTGGAGATCCTGGACTTCAAGCCGGAGGATTATTTCGAGGTCACGGCCACCGCGACGGTGGAGGCCGGCACCTTCCTGATGCGCCACGCCCCGCCGCCCAAGGACCGGATCAAGGACCGCGCCCGGGCGGAGGCGATCGCCGCCGCCGCCGAAGGCTGCCGGGGCCCCCTGGCGGTGACGGTGGAGGAGAAGCGGCAGGGTCCCCCCCGCCTGTTCGACCTGCCCGCGCTCCAGAAGACCTGCGGCCAGCGCTGGGGCTGGAACGCCGACAAGACCCTGGCGGTCGCCCAGGAGCTTTACGACGGCGACGGCAAGAAGCTGATCACCTACCCCCGCGCCGAGGCCCGCTACCTGTCGGAGAACCAGATCGCCGACGTTCCGGCGATCGTCGGCGCGCTGACCGCGCTGCGGGGCTTCGCCCACCTGGACATCTCGCGCCCGGTGATCCGCAAGGGCAAGTCCGGCCATTTCCACGACAAGTCGCTGGAAGGCGTGTCGCACCACGCGATCGTCCCCAACGTCAACGTCCTGAACGACCTGGAGCCCCGGCTGGCCCGGCTGAGCGACGACGAGAAGCGCCTGTTCGCGCTGATCTGCCGCTCCTACCTGGCGATCGTGATGCCGGACTACGAGTACCGCCAGACCACCATCACGATGCCGGTGCCGATGCCGCCGGGCAAGCCGGTGGAGTTCCGCACCATCGGCCGCGTGCCGATCCGGCTGGGCTGGAAGCAGGTCTTCGGCGGCACCGAGCCGGGCGCCCCCGCCGAGCCCGAGAACGAACAGACCCTTCCCTCCGTCAATGACGGCGACCCCGCCACCCTGTCCGACGCCAAGGTGGAGGCCAAGCGGACCCAGCCGCCGCCCCGCTACAACGAGGGCACCCTGATCGACGCCATGCAGAACGCCTGGCGCTTCGTCGAGGACCCGGCGCTGCGCGACCGGCTGAAGGAAGCCAAGGGCATCGGCACGCCGGCGACCCGCGCCGAGGTGATCAAGGGGCTGAAGCGGCAGAACATGCTGGCGACCGACGGCAAGCTGGTGGTGCCGACGCCGGCCGGCCTCCACCTGTTCGAGCTGCTGCGGACCTCCGCGCCCGTGCTGGTCGATCCCGGCACCACCGCCGTCTGGGAGATGCGGCTGGACGAGATCGTGACCGGCCGGGCCGAGTTCCGCCACGTCATCGACGGCATCGCGACCGAGGCCGAACGCCTGATCGGCGCCCTCCGGTCCCGCCGGGGCACCGCCCTGGACCTGGGCGCCCCGGCCCCTCCCGTCCGCAAGGCCCCGTCCAGGCGCCGCGCCGCCGCACCCGGAACCGCACGCAAGCGAAAGTCCGCGGCGGCGCCTGCCGATGGCGAGGCTCCTGCGGCGCCGAAACGCCGCCGGGCCGCCACGCCGCGCAAGGTCGCGCCCAAGCCGTCCGGCAATCCGCCGACCGAGAAGATGCTGGCCTTCGCCAACAGCCTCGCCACCCGCAAGGGCGTCCCGCTGCCGCCGGAGGTGAGCACCGACTTCGACGCCTGCCGCAAGTTCCTGGACGCGCACGCCAAGGCCTCACCCTGACGCCCGGAGGGTGCGCGTCCCGCGCACCATGGGCGGCGTGACGCCGCCCCTCCCCGGAAACGACGGCGGCGGACGCCTCAGATCGTCAGCGTTCCCGCCTTGGCGGCGGCGTAGCGCTCGCCGACCTTGGCCCAGTTCACCGTGTTCCACCACGCCTTCAGGTAGTCGGCCCGGCGGTTCTGATAGGTCAGGTAATAGGCGTGCTCCCACACGTCGTTGCCCATCAGCACCCGCTTGCCGTCCATCAGGGGCGTGTCCTGGTTCGGCCGGCTGTCCAGCGCCAGCTTGCCCTGGCGGTCCACCGTCACGAACACCCAGCCGGACCCGAACACCCGCGCCCCGGCGCCGTTGAACAGCTCCTTCATGGACTCCAGGCCGCCCAGGTCGCGGTCGATCGCCGCCTTCAGCTCGCCCTCCGGAGCTTCGCCGCCCGGCCCCATGATCTGCCAGAACATGGTGTGGTTGGCGTGCCCGCCGCCATTGTTCCGGATCGCCGTCCGCACCGCCTCGGGCATCTCGCCCAGCTTCGCCAGGATGTTCTGGAGCGGCATCTCCGCGACCCTGGAATGGTCCTTCACCGCCGTGTTCAGGTTGTTGACATAGGCCGCGTGATGGCGCCCATGGTGGATCTCCATGGTCTTCGCATCGATGTGCGGCTCCAGCGCCGACGGCGCATAGCCCAGCGGATCCAGCTTGAACGGCCCCGTCGGCGCCTGGGCCCACGCCCGGCCCACCGCTCCGCCCGCCAGCGTGACCATCGAGACGGCCCCCGCAGCCGCAAGAAATCCGCGGCGCCCCATCATCAGCATCGCTCGTGCCCTCCCTGAAGAAACCATCGGCCGACGGCGCACGCCGTTGCCACCCTCAGCCTAGATGGGCGCCGGGCATTTTCTCTTCGAGGCTGATCGGAGCGCACTTTCGATCAGTCTCCAACAGATCGCCGGGTCAGGTCACCGCCTCGAACGTCGCATAAAGCTTCCGCGCCCGCTCCACCACCTCCCACGTCCCCACGAACCCCGCCGGCATCACGAAGGCGTCCCCCGCCTTGAAGGTCCGCTCGCCGCCCGCCTCGTCGCGCACCACGACCACGCCGGACAGCAGGTGGCAGAATTCGTTCTCGGTGAAGTTCACCCGCCACACGCCGGGGGCGCCCTCCCAGACGCCGGCCGAGAACTGGCCGGTCGCATCGGTGAAATGGTTCCACGCCACCTGGTCGGGAGATCCTGCAAGGATGCGCTCCTCGTCCGGGCGGATGACATATTCCTCGGACGGGGTCTCCCCGATCACGGCGAGGTCGGAGACGCGTTTCGACATGAAATTTCCTTTTTCCGGGGGCGCCGCGCATCGGATGCTCCGAAATGCGCGGGCTGTATTGCATTAAAGTCTAGTCCCTTGAGACGCTAAGGGGCAGGGGCTATGTTGACGGCCAGAGGTGAGTCCGGCCCCGGGGCCGGGCAGTTCGGGTCCCCCGATGGAACGTGAATCAGAGAATTAAAGAAATGGCCAAGCCGCGCACTCTCTTCGACAAGATCTGGGACAGCCACGTCGTCCACCGCCAGGAGGACGGCACCTGCGTCCTCTATATCGACCGTCATCTGGTGCACGAAGTGACCAGCCCGCAGGCTTTCGAGGGACTGCGACTTGCCGGGCGCAAGGTGCGCCGGCCGGAGGCGACGCTGGCCGTCGCCGACCATAACGTGCCGACCAGCGATCGCAGCCAGGGCATCGCCGACGAGGAGAGCCGCATCCAGGTCGAGACGCTGGAGATGAACGCCCGCGACTTCGGCGTGCCCTATTACGCCATGGACGACATCCGCCAGGGCATCGTCCACATCATCGGGCCGGAGCAGGGCCTGACCCAGCCGGGCATGACCATCGTGTGCGGCGACAGCCACACCGCGACCCACGGCGCCTTCGGCGCGCTGGCCTTCGGCATCGGCACGTCCGAGGTCGAGCACGTGCTGGCGACCCAGACGCTCCAGCAGCGCCCGGCCAAGAACATGCGCATCACGGTGGACGGCGATCTGCCTGTGGGCGTCACCGCCAAGGACCTGATCCTGGCCGTGATCGGCGTGATCGGCACCGCCGGCGGCACCGGCCACGTCATCGAATACGCCGGCAAGGCGATCCGCGACCTGTCCATGGAAGGCCGCATGACCGTCTGCAACATGTCGATCGAGGCGGGCGCCCGCGCCGGCCTGATCGCCCCGGACGACACCACCTTCGACTACCTGAAGGGCCGCCCCTACGCTCCCAAGGCCGGCGCGTGGGAGCAGGCCGTGGCCTACTGGCGCACGCTGCCCAGCGACGAGGGCGCGGTCTACGACAAGGAGATCGTGCTCAAGGCGGAGGACATCGTGCCGCAGGTCACCTGGGGCACCAGCCCGCAGGACGTGCTGCCGATCACCGGTTCCGTGCCCGACCCGGCCGACATCGCCGACAAGGCGAAGCGCGCCGCCATCGAGCGGGCGCTGGACTATATGGGCCTGACCCCCGGCACGCCGCTCAACCAGGTCAAGGTGGACAAGGTCTTCATCGGCTCCTGCACCAACGGCCGGATCGAGGACCTGCGCGCCGCGGCCACCGTCGCCAAGGGCCGCAAGGTCGCCGACGGCGTCTACGCCATGATCGTCCCCGGCTCCGGCCTCGTGAAGGAGCAGGCGGAGGAAGAGGGCCTGGACGTGATCTTCAAGGAGGCCGGCTTCGACTGGCGCGAGCCCGGCTGCTCCATGTGCCTCGCCATGAACGCCGACAAGCTCAACCCCGGCGAGCGCTGCGCCTCCACCTCGAACCGCAACTTCGAGGGCCGGCAGGGCCGCGGCGGCCGTACCCACTTGGTCAGCCCGGCCATGGCCGTGGCGGCGGCGGTGACCGGCCACCTGACCGACATCCGCGAACTCGCCTGAGGAGCGTCCCGCATCATGGAAAAATTCACCACGCTGACCGGGGTCGCGGCCCCCCTGCCGATCATCAACGTCGATACCGACATGCTGATCCCCAAGCAGTTCCTCAAGACGATCAAGCGGACCGGCCTGGGCAAGCACCTGTTCGACGAGATGCGCTACACCCCGGAAGGGGAGGAGAAGCCCGACTTCGTCCTCAACAAGCCGGCCTACCGCCAGGCGAAGATCCTGGTCGCCGGCGACAATTTCGGCTGCGGCTCCTCGCGCGAGCACGCCCCCTGGGCGCTGGCCGATTTCGGCATCCGCTGCGTCATCGCCCCCAGCTTCGCGGACATCTTCTACAACAACTGCTTCAAGAACGGCATCCTGCCGATCGTCCTGCCGCAGGAGCAGGTGGACCTGCTGATGGACGACGCCGAGCGCGGCTCCAACGCCGTCGTCACGGTGGACCTGGAGAAGCAGGAGATCACCGGCCCCGACGGCGGCAAGGTCCGGTTCGACGTCGATCCCTTCCGGAAGCACTGCCTGCTCAACGGCCTGGACGACATCGGCCTGACGCTGGAGCACGCGGGCTCGATCGACACTTACGAGACATCGCAGCGCGGCACGCAACCCTGGTTGTGGGCATAGCGCATCAGGGGAGCTTTTCAGGAGCGCCGCGGCGCACTACAAAGCTTCCCGACAGATAATCCATGGAGTGAACACGCGATGTCCGCCAACAAGAAGCTGCTGATACTGCCCGGTGATGGTATCGGCCCGGAAGTGATGCGCCAGGTGCGGCGTGTGATCGACTGGATGGACCGTCGCAGGCGAGTGACGTTCGACGTGCAGGAAGGCCTGGTCGGCGGCATCGCCATCGACCATTACGGCGTTCCCATTTCCGACGAGACCATGGCCGATGCCATGGGCGTGGATGCCGTGCTGCTGGGCGCCGTCGGCGGCCCCAAGTGGGACAATATCGGCTTCGACAAGCGCCCCGAGGCCGGGCTGCTGCGCCTGCGCAAGGAGCTGGGCCTGTTCGCCAACCTGCGCCCGGCGATCGTGTTCGACGCTCTGGTGGACGCCTCGACCCTCAAGGCGGACATCGTCCGCGGCCTCGACCTGATGATCGTCCGGGAGCTGACCGGCGGCGTCTATTTCGGCGAGCCCCGCGGGATCGAGGACCTGCCCGACGGCCAGCGCCGCGGCGTCAACACCCAGGTCTACACCACGTCCGAGATCCACCGCGTCGCCCGCGTCGCCTTCGAGCTGGCGCGCAAGCGGCAGAACAAGGTCTGCTCGGTCGAAAAGGCCAACGTGATGGAATCCGGCCTGCTGTGGCGCCAGGAGGTGACCGCCCTGCACAAGGCCGAATATTCCGACGTCGAGCTGTCGCACATGTACGCCGACAACTGCGCCATGCAGCTGATCAAGAACCCCAAGCAGTTCGACGTCATCGTCACGGACAACCTGTTCGGCGACATGCTGTCGGACGAGGCGGCGATGATGACCGGCTCGCTCGGCATGCTTCCCTCGGCCTCGCTGGGCGCCCCCGACGACACCGGCCGCCGCCGCGCCCTGTACGAGCCGGTCCACGGCTCCGCCCCGGACATCGCCGGCCGCGACCTCGCCAACCCGATCGCCACGCTGCTCAGCTTCGCCATGATGCTGCGCTACTCGTTCGACATGAACGAGGATGCCGACCTGATCGAGCAGGCGGTCCAGACCGTGCTGAACGGCGGCACCCGCACCTCCGACATCATGGCGCCGGGCATGGCCCGCTGCTCCACGTCGGTGATGGGTGACTCGATCGTCCGCGTCCTGGAGCGGATCGCCGCCTGACCCAAGCCGAAGCGCGGGCCGACCCCGGCCCGTGCTTCCCGGTATCCCGAAACGCCTCGCGTCACCGCGCCGCATCGACCGTCGCGTGATGGCTCGTGGGCCACGTTGCGATGCGACTATCAAGGCGCTGGTCTGGACCGGCACCCCGGCCCTGCCGCGCATCCTGACCGGCACCGGCGTCGAGCGCTTCGTTTCGACCGAGTTCGCCAGCATCCGCCTGCGCCACCCCGACATGGTGGCCGAGCTGGCCGGCGGCGTCCTTCACCTGGAACTGGAATCAGGCTCCTCCCCGGACATCGTCTGGCGGATGTACGAGCATGACGGCCTGATCTCCGAACGCTACGGCAACGCGCCGGTCACCCAGCTCGTGCTGCGCCTCGGCGAGCGCCGGTCCGACGAGCCCGCCGGCATCTTCCATCCCAGCCTGAACTTCCGCTTCGAGGTCCGCTACATCGCCGACTTCGACGCCGGCCCGCTGCCCGACAGCCCGTCGCCCAACGGCGCGGTACTGCTAATCCTGTGCAAATGCGACGATATTCGAGAGCGCGTGCGCGCGATCCTGGCACGACTCGCGACGCTCGGCAGGCGGGACCGGAGCGGTTCGACATGGTCGGAAACCGCTCAGCCACCTTCAACGCCGCCGCCAAGCATCGCTTCGAGGCCCTGCCGCCCTGCTTACGAGGCTTGAAGCCGGGGGTGCTGTCGTGGTGACCACCTTGTCGTCCGGCGCCGGCGGGGCGTCAAATCGCCGAACCGTCGTCCTGAACCTGCAATCCTGCCTGCCGACAGAGCCAGAAAGAAAAGGCCGCCGTCCCTTGCGGGACGGCGGCCTTTCCGGTCTTCGTCCGATACGGGATCAGGTCCCGGTGCGGCGTTCCTCGAATTCCATGCCCGAATGCACGGTCCGCGCGGCGGCGGCGGCCGAGCGCTGGAAGGCCAGGACGACGGCGGCCATCTCGCGGCTGGTGGCGGGGGTCAGCGGGCGGCCGGGCAACCGGGTCACGCCGTCCTCGCCCACTTCGCCGTCCATCAGGCGGCGGAGCGCCTCGCGGCCGCGGCAGAGGCGCGACTTGACGGTGCCGACCTTGGCGCCCAGCACGTCGGCCGCTTCCTCGTAGCTCATGCCCTCGAGGCCGATGAGGAGAAGCACTTCACGCATTTCCGGGGTCAGCCGGGCCAGGGCCCGCTCCAGGTCGCGGACGGCGAGGCCGTGCTCCTGGGCGGCCGGCGCCGGCGGGCTCAGCGCCTCCAGCGTCTCGTCCGGCGTCGCGGTGGTGCGGGCGCGGCGCAGCTCGTTGATATGGGCGTTGCGGAGAATGGTGAACAGCCAGGCGCGCATGTTGGTGCCCGGCGTGTAGCTGTCCAGGCGGGTCAGCGCCCGCTCGAGGGTGTCCTGGACAAGATCGTCGGCCCGCTCGGGGTGGCCGACCAGAGCCCGCGCGAAACGGCGCAGAGCGGGAATTTCCTGTTCCAACCGGTCAAGCGTGTTTTCAGACATGGGTGACAGCCTCCCCGGACATTTCCGACTTCGCGCTGTTGAGCAAGGATGGGATGGTTGAGCGCAACACCATTATTCCACTTCCTGACCAGCCGGCCGCCGTCCCGAGACGGCAGCGCCGGCCTGTTTGGGTGAACCACCGCCCGGTCCCGCGGCTGGACGCCTGCGGCGCGCCAAACACACGAACTCCTAGGCAGTAAAACCTTTGGACGCCACTTTGTTCCCGCGACCCGCAAAAAATTCCGGCTTCGAAAGATCGCGGCGTAGACCGCGTGATTTCCTTCGTCATCATCGGTTTACATCCTGCAGGACCTGCCGGAACCGGATCACCGGGGCGTCGACGTTACCTCTAGGATATAAGCCCCCTGGCCCGCAACACGACCTATCTTTAAGAAACAAAACGCTACCCCCAACGTCATATTCTGACGCTTTGTAGCCATTTTAATATCACGATCCAGCCCTTGGCCTGTCCTCGACCTGTCCCCGATGCCGGGACCCCTGTCCGGAATGTCCCGTGGCATCCAGCAAATCAGGCGGAAAACGGTTGCGGGACACCCGCCCCTTGCTTTAGACATACCGGGCCTGGGGCCTTGGTCGGACACGATAGCCGGCCAGACGCCTTAACGCAAATTTAACCATACCGGCGCCACCTTGGCACCAGCAGCCGGTCCCGGCACCCCGGCGGTGCGGACCGATTGACCGAAGGTAGAAACTGGTGATTACGCAGGCTCGCACGTCCGACATCATGAAGGCCCCCCGCGGGGACCGGATCGGTGCGCGTGCTCCGGCCATCGCCAGCACGGGCGGTTCCCTGCCCCTGCCGGAAGCGCTGCTGTCTGCCCGTGGGCTGCATGGGGCTCTCCTTCTGCGACTTATGCGCCCCTGAGCGCCGCCGTCGTCATTGACAGGTGTTCAGGGGGATCATGGCGCTCGCGCCATCCATCACCGTCGCATCATTGATATCGGTCCTGCCCGCAGTCCGGTCCCGTCAAGGGGGCCGCGGGCACCGGTAAGCACAGAAGGATCCAGTTCCATGACCGCCGCCACCGACCAGACCCCCGTCAACGCCGCCCCCTCCCCTTCCGACGCCGGCCGCGTCATCATCTTCGACACCACCCTGCGCGACGGCGAGCAGTCGCCCGGCGCCTCCATGAACCTGGAGGAGAAGCTGCGCATCGCCCGCGTGCTGGAGGAGATGGGCGTGGACGTGATCGAGGCCGGATTCCCGATCGCCTCCAACGGCGACTTCGAGGCCGTGCGCGAGATCGGCAAGGTCGTCCGCAACTCGGTCATCGCCGGACTGTCGCGCGCCAACCGCCGCGACATCGACCGCGCCGCCGAGGCCCTGCAGTTCGCCGAGCGCAAGCGCATCCACACCTTCATCTCCACCAGCCCGCTGCACATGAAGTACAAGCTGCAGATGGAGCCGGAGAAGGTGCTGCAGGCCGTCTGGGACAGCGTCACCCACGCCCGCAACCATGTGGAGGACGTGGAATGGAGCGCCGAGGACGGCTCGCGCACCGAGCACGAC
Source organism: Skermanella sp. TT6 (assembly GCF_016653635.2). Classification (NCBI taxonomy): domain Bacteria; kingdom Pseudomonadati; phylum Pseudomonadota; class Alphaproteobacteria; order Rhodospirillales; family Azospirillaceae; genus Skermanella; species Skermanella cutis. The sequence goes on along the minus strand of NZ_CP067420.1, from coordinate 822,031 downwards.
TTCCTGTGCCGCTGCGTCGAGACCGCGATCAAGGCGGGCGCCACCACGATCAACATCCCCGACACCGTCGGCTACGGCGTGCCGGAGGAATACGGCGCCCTGTTCACGATGCTGATCAACCGGGTGCCCAATGCCGACAAGGCGATCTTCTCGGTCCATTGCCACAACGACTTAGGGTTGGCGGTCGCCAACTCGCTGGCCGGCGTCACCGCCGGCGCCCGGCAGATCGAATGCACGATCAATGGCCTGGGCGAGCGCGCCGGCAACGCCGCGCTGGAGGAGATCGTCATGGCGCTGCGCACCCGCGCCGACGCCCTGCCCTACACCACAGGCATCCAGACCGAGCAGATCATGACGGCGTCCCGCCTGGTATCGGCGGTGACCGGCTTCGTGGTCCAGCCGAACAAGGCGATCGTCGGCAAGAACGCCTTCGCCCATGAGTCCGGCATCCACCAGGACGGGATGCTGAAGAACGCCCAGACCTACGAGATCATGACCCCGGAATCGGTTGGCCTGAACCGCTCGACCCTGGTCATGGGCAAGCATTCCGGCCGCGCCGCCTTCCGGGCCAAGCTGAAGGACCTGGGCTACGCGCTGGGCGACAACGCCATCGAGGAGACCTTCGTCCGCTTCAAGGACTTGGCGGACAAGAAGAAGGACGTCTTCGACGAGGACATCATAGCGCTGGTCGACGACAGCATCGGCAGCACCAACGAGCGGATCCGCTTCGTCTCGCTGATGGTGGTCGCCGGCTCCAAGGGTCCCCAGCGGGCCGAGCTGGAGCTGGAGATCGACGGCGAGGCCGTGAGCACGGTCGCGACCGGGTCCGGCCCGGTGGATGCCACCTTCAACGCGATCTCGGCGCTGTTCCCCCACGAGGCCAGGCTGCAGCTGTACCAGGTCCACGCCGTGACCGAGGGCACCGACGCGCAGGCGGAAGTGACCGTCCGGCTGGAGGAGAACGGCAAGACGGTCAACGGCCAGGGCGCCGACACCGACACCCTGGTGGCGAGCTGCCGCGCCTATGTCCACGCCCTGAACAAGTTGCTGACCAAGCGTCAGAAAACGGCGCCCGAGGCACTCTCCGCTTGAGTGGTTTGCGGCGTTGCTCTATTCAAACGGATGGTGGTTCGTGCCCTCGAGCCTCCATCCAGATTACCTCCGACGGCGGCTCGCCAATGAGCCGCCGTTGTCTCGGATGGGCCGCGTCAACCGGATGAAGAGTTAATCAACTCCATGTTTTCCAAATTGCTCGGCGTCCTGTCGGCCGACATGGCGATCGACCTGGGTACGGCCAACACCCTCGTGTACGTCAAGGGGCGGGGAATCGTCCTGAACGAGCCGTCGGTCGTCGCCATCGCCACCATCCGCGGCAAGAAGCAGGTGCTCGCGGTCGGCGACGAGGCCAAGATGATGCTGGGCCGCACGCCCGGCAACATCCAGGCGATCCGGCCGCTGCGGGACGGCGTCATCGCCGACTTCGAAGTCGCCGAGGAGATGATCAAGCACTTCATCCGCAAGGTGCACAACCGCCGCAGCTTCGCGAGCCCGCAGGTGATCATCTGCGTGCCGTCGGGCTCCACCGCGGTCGAGCGGCGCGCGATCCAGGAGTCGGCCGAGTCGGCCGGCGCCCGCCGGGTCTTCCTGATCGAGGAGCCGATGGCAGCCGCGATCGGCGCGGGCCTGCCGGTGACCGAACCGACCGGCAGCATGGTCGTCGATATCGGCGGCGGTACGACCGAGGTCGCCGTGCTGTCGCTGGGCGGCATCGTCTATTCCCGCTCGGTCCGCGTCGGCGGCGACAAGATGGACGAGGCGATCATCGGCTATATCCGCCGCAACCACAACCTGCTGGTCGGCGAGAGCTCGGCCGAGCGGATCAAGAAGGAGATCGGCTCCGCCTGCCCGCCCGAGGACGGCGAGGGCCGGATCATGGAGATCAAGGGCCGCGACCTGATGAACGGCGTGCCCAAGGAACTGATCATCAGCGAGCGCCAGATCGCGGAATCCCTGTCCGAGCCGGTCAGCGCCATCATCGAGGCGGTGAAGGTGGCCCTGGAGCACACGGCGCCGGAACTGGCCGCCGACATCGTGGACAAGGGCATCGTGCTGACCGGCGGCGGCGCCCTGCTCAGCAACCTGGATTATGTGCTGCGCCACGCGACGGGCCTTCCGGTCTCCATCGCCGACGATCCGCTGTCCTGCGTGGCGCTCGGCACGGGCCGGGCTCTCGAAGAGATGAAGACGCTTAAGCACGTTCTCATCCAGATGTACTCCTGATATTCATAATCGGCGCGGCACACTCCCTCCAGGAGGGCTGCCGCCCGTGCAACCTCCTGACATCCGGCTTTCAGCCCCGCAGAGCACAGGAAAGGCCCCGTGAAGACACGTGCCACCGGATCCGTGGTTCGTCTCGCCGCACCCCTGCGCGCGCTGGCCCAGCGATTCTCCTTCCTTCTCCTGGTGTTCGCCGCCATAGCCCTGATGATGGTCGGCAAGGTCGACACCGTGCTGGTGGACGGGCTGCGGGTCCGGGTGACCGATGCCTTCGCCCCGATCCTGGACGCGATCTCCCGCCCCGCGGCGACGGCGGCCCATTTCGTCGAGAGCCTGCACGAGATCGTCAACCTGCGCGGTGAGAACGAGCGGCTCCGGCAGGAGAACGCGGCGCTGCTGCAGTGGCAGCAGGCGGCCCAGCGGCTCGACGCCGAGAACCGCAGCCTGCGCAGCCTGCTGAACTACAAGCCCGAACTGGCCGCCTCCTACATCACGGCCCGGGTCGTCGCCGATCCCGGCGGCGCCTTCGTCCGCACCGTCGTCGTCACCGCCGGCCGGCGCGACGGCGTCAGGCCCGGCCAGGCCGCCGTGTCCGGCCGGGGATTGATGGGCCGCGTGGTCCAGGCGGGGGAATGGTCGTCGCGCGTCCTGCTGATCACGGACCTCAACTCGCGCATCCCGGTGGTGATCGAGCCGTCGCGCCAGCGCGCCGTGATGGGCGGCGACAATTCCGGGACGCCGCGCCTGCTCTATCTGCCGGGCGACACCGCGCCGGCGGTCGGCGACAGGGTGGTGACCTCGGGGCATGGCGGCATGTTCCCGCCGGGGCTGCCGGTCGGGCTGGTCGCGGAGGTGGGCGAGAGCGCGATCCGGGTGCAGCCCTTCGTCGATCCCGGGCGGGTCGAGCATGTCCAGCTGGTCAATTTCGGGCTGTCCGGCGGCCTTGGCGCCAATGCCCCGGCGGACGCCGCCGGCGGCCTGAACTGACGCCGGCGGGACCCTTGCCCATGACCGGCGGCTTCTGGAGCAGGATCGACCAGACGGGGCGCAACATGGCGCCCCTGTCGATCACGGCGGCCCTGATGCTGGTCGGGATGGTGCCCCTGCACCTGCCCAACTATGCCCCGGTGGCCCCCATGCTGCCGCTGATGGCGGTCTATTACTGGGTGATCCACCGGCCCGACCTGCTGCGCCCCAGCATGGCGTTCGGCCTGGGCCTGCTCCAGGACCTGCTGAGCGGAACCCCGCTGGGGATGACGCCGCTGATCCATGTGCTGGTCTACTGGGTGGTGCTGACCCAGCGGCGTTTCTTCCTGGGGACGTCCTTCGCGATGCTGTGGTTCGGGTTCGCGCTGGTGGCCTTCGGCGCCGGCCTGGTCGGCTGGCTCGCCTGGTCGATCCTGAACCTGCGGCTGCTGTCGCCCAACTCTGCCCTGATGCAGTCGACCATGACGGTGGCGGTGTTCCCGCTGTTCGGCTGGCTGTTCATCCGCATCCACCGCGCCTTTCTCCAGGCCTGACGAGGTCCTTGCCGCCATGGAGCGCGATACCGATAGATACCGCAGCCTGACCCGGCGGGCCCTGATGCTGGGCGGCATGCAGGCCGGCCTGCTGTCGACGCTGGTCGCCCGGATGTATTACCTGCAGGTGCTGGAGTCCGACCGATACACGGTGCTGGCGGAAGAGAACCGGATCAACATGCGCCTGCTCGCCCCGTCGCGCGGCCAGGTGCTGGACCGGTTCGGCGTGCCGCTGGCGGTGAACCAGCAGAATTTCCGCGTGGTCATGGTGTCGGAGCAGGCGCGCAAGATCGACCGCATGCTGACGCTGATCTCGGAGATCGTGCCGCTGACCGAGGCGGACTGGCGCCGCATCACCCGCGAGATCCAGCGCAAGCGCGCCTTCGTGCCGGTCACGGTGAAGGAGAACCTGACCTGGGATCAGGTCACCATGATCGAGGTGAACGCCCCCGACCTGCCCGGCGTCTCGATCGAGGTCGGCGAACTGCGCAGCTATCCCTACGAAGCCGCGACCGCCCATTTCCTGGGCTATGTCGGCGCCGTGTCGGAATCCGAGCTGAACGGCGATCCGGTCCTGGCGCTGCCCGGCTTCCGCATCGGCAAGTCGGGCATGGAGAAGTTCCACGACGCCAGCCTGCGCGGCGTCGCGGGCACCAGCCAGTTGGAGGTCAACGCGGTCGGCCGGGTGATCCGCGAGCTGTCGCGCCAGGAGGGCCAGCCCGGCCGCGACCTCACGCTGACCATCGACATCGGCCTGCAGCAATACGCCCAGGATCGGCTGAAGGAGGAGAAGAGCGCCGCGGCCGTCGTGATGGACGTGCATACCGGCGGCATCTACTCCATGGCGTCGAATCCCAGCTACGACCCCAACCTGTTCACGACGGGCATCAACGCGGAGGCCTGGGAGGACCTGCTGTCCGACCCGACGACCCCGCTGACCAACAAGGTGGTCGCCGGTCAGTACGCGCCCGGCTCCACCTTCAAGATGCTGGTGGCGCTGGCGGCGCTGGACAGCGGCATCGTCGGGCCGCGCCATACGGTGTTCTGCCCCGGCCACATGGACCTGGGCGACCACCGCTTCCATTGCTGGAAGAAGGGCGGGCACGGCACGCTGGACCTGGTCGGCGCGCTCAAGCATTCCTGCGATACCTTCTTCTACGACCTGGCGCGCCGGATCGGCATCGACCGCATCCACGACATGGCGAAGCGCTTCGGCATGGGCCAGCGGACCCAGCTCGACCTGCCCAGCGAGCGGCCGGGACTGATCCCCAGCCGGGAGTGGAAGCAGGCCAACCTGGGCAAGTCCTGGACCCAGGGGGAGTCGCTGATCGCCGCAATCGGCCAGGGCTATGTGCTGGCGACCCCGCTGCAGCTCGCGGTGATGCTGTCCCGGCTGGTCAACGGCGGCTTCGCGGTCAAGCCGCACCTGACCAAGCAGATCGAGCGCGGACCGGCGGAACAGACCGCCTGGCCTTCCCTGGGTGTCAACAAGGGCCACCTGGACCTGGTGCTCCAGGGCATGAACGCCGTGATGAACCAGCCGGGCGGCACCGCCTACAAGATGCGCATAGCCGAGGCCGGCTTCGAGATGGGCGGCAAGACGGGGACCAGCCAGGTCCGCCGCATCACCATGGCGGAACGCAGCACCGGCGTCCTGAAGAACGAGCAGCTGCCGTGGCGCCAGCGCGACCACGCGCTGTTCGTCGGCTTCGCGCCGCTGCACGCGCCGCGCTACGCCTGCGCCGTCATCGTCGAGCATGGCGGCGGCGGCTCGGCGGTGGCGGCGCCGATCGCCCGCGACATCCTGCTGGAGGTCCAGCGCCGCGACAGCGCGCGGGGCGTGCCCCAGGTCTCCAGCGCGGTCCCGGCGGCGGAGCCGGCCCAGCCGGCTCCGGGGGACAAGCCGGGGAGGATCGGCGGATGAACGGCGACTTCCTGGGCCACCAGCCGGAACTGACGCTGGGCGAAAAGCTGTGGCAGATCAATTGGAAGCTGATCCTGCTGCTGACGGCCATCGCCTCGGTCGGCTGGGCCATGCTCTATTCGGCGGCCAACGGCAGCGTCGATCCCTGGGCCTCCCGCCAGGCGGTCCGGTTCGGCGCGGGCATCTGCGTGATGGTGGCGGTTGGGCTGATCGACCTGCGGCTGTGGCTCCGCCTGTCCTATCCGATCTACGGCGTGGCCCTGGTGCTGCTGATCGCGGTCGAGATCGTCGGCGAGATCGGCATGGGGGCGCAGCGCTGGATCGACCTGGGCATCATCCAGATCCAGCCGTCGGAGATCATGAAGATCGCGATCGTGCTGGCGCTCGCCCGCTACTTCCATGCCGCCTCGCTGGAGGAGGTCGGTCGGCCCACCTTCCTGATCGTGCCGCTGCTGATGGTGCTGGCCCCGGTCGGGCTGGTGATGAAGCAGCCGGACCTGGGTACCGCGCTGATGGTCATGATGGTCGGCGGCGCGATCTTCTTCCTGGTCGGCGTCCGGCTGTGGAAGTTCGCCGTGATCATCGCGGGCGGCGCCGCCTCGATCCCGGTCGCGTGGCAGTTCCTGCACGACTACCAGAAGAACCGGGTGCTTATCTTCCTGAACCCGGAGAACGATCCGCTGGGCGCCGGCTACCACATCACCCAGTCCAAGATCGCGCTGGGGTCAGGCGGCGTGGTCGGCAAGGGCTACATGATGGGCAGCCAGAGCCACCTGAACTTCCTGCCGGAGAAGCAGACCGACTTCATCTTCACGATGCTGGCGGAGGAACTGGGCATGATCGGCGGCACCGGGCTGCTGCTGCTCTACAGTCTTCTGATCGCCTACGGCGTCATCATCGCGCTCCGCTGCCGCAACCAGTTCGGCCGGCTGGTGGGCCTGGGCGTTTCCACCAACCTGTTCCTCTACGTCTTCATCAACATCGCCATGGTGATGGGCCTGATCCCCGTGGTCGGCATCCCCCTGCCCCTGATCTCCTACGGCGGCACGGCCATGCTGACGGTGCTGTTCGGCTTCGGGCTGGTGATGTCGGTCTATATCCACCGCGACGTCCGGATCACCCGCCGGACGCTGGCCGGAGAGCTTTGACGGGTCTGGTAAAAAACTGTCATGGAAGCGGTTTTTTGGCATCGACAAGGGGGGTCCGCTTTGCTATCTACCCCTCGTCGCCGAACACCGGACGGAAACGGACGGAACGCTGCGGCGGACATTGCGGGTGCATAGCTCAGTTGGTAGAGCAGCTGACTCTTAATCAGCGGGCCCAAGGTTCGAGTCCTTGTGCACCCACCAAATTTTGAAGGCCCTGGAAAGCGACGCTTTCCGGGGCTTTCGCTTTTTCGAGTCACCGTCGGCGTGGTCGCTGCTTCCGGTTCGGCATCCGCTGCATGTTCCACAGGGGATCTCGCTTGTGTAGACTGCGGCCGTGAGCAGGGAAGATGTCGGTCATGCGGGAAGATGCGAGACTTGCGTTTCCGGTAGACAGGTTGCCGCCAGAGCTGTCCGCCGCGCTGGACGGTGGAGAGGCAGGGGCGATCTACGCCGTCCATATCCGGAAACTGTCCGCAGAGGACGCGGCCGAGTTCCTTGAAATCCGCGCCAAGGTACGGGAGGGACTGGCGGACCTCGAAGCAGGGAAGGTTCTGGACGAGGCCGAAGCCTTCGCCGAGATCCAGCGGATAATCGACGATAGAGCCGAGTAAGGATGCCATCCGTTCGCGTCGCGCGATCGAGGACGTGGCAGGTGGCGGTGCTTACATCGCCAAGGACAGCCCGCGCATGGCAGAACAGTTCGTTTCGGGTGTGCGCGAAACATTCAAAACATTGGCGAAAAGCCCACTGCTGGGCCGAGAGCGGGACGATTTAGGCAGGGAAATCCGCATGTTCCCGTTCGGTAAATACCTGATTTTCTACCGCTCTCGGGACGACGGCGTCCTTATCGTCCGTGTCCTGCATGGCGCCCGGAGTCTTCCGGACCTGTTCAAATCGTGAAGGCCCCGCTGGAAGCGACCGGCCAGCGCCACCTCGACTTCCAGCCATCACGCCCTCCGGCAATGCCTCGCTTTGCCGCCCCCATGGGAGGGTGCGCGTCCCGCGCACCTTGGGCGGCGGGACGCCGCCCCTCCCCGTGAAGAGGGCGTTGGGCGTCAGCTCACGTTGAGCGCCACGAAGCGCAGGTCGCCGCGGCGGTCGATCAGGAGCAGCACGGTCTTGCGGTTCGCGTCCTTGGCGGCCTTGACCTTGGCGGCGACGTCCTGGGGCGTGGAGACCTCCTCCTGGCCGACCTCGACGATCACGTCGCCGGGACGCAGGTCCTTCTCCGCGGCGCTGCTGTTGCCGGCGACCTCGGTGACCAGGACGCCGCGAAGCTGCTCGTTGATGTCGAACTGCTGGCGCAGCTCGGGCGTGATGCCGGTCAGCTTCAGGCCCAGCGCCTCGACGGACTCCGGAGCGGTCGGCGCCGGTTCGTCGGGGACCGCGGCCAGTATGCCGGACTCCTCCGCGGCCTCGAGTTCGCCGACCTTGACCCGGACCGTCTGTTCCTGGCCGCGGCGCCACAGCTTGACCGGCACCTGTTCCTCCACGCCGGTCTCGGCGACGACCCGCGGCAGGCGGCGCATCTCGTTCACTTCCTTGCCGTCGAAGGTCAGGATGACGTCGCCGGCCTGGATGCCGGCCTCGGCGGCCGGGCCGTTCGGGGTCACGCTGGCGACCAGCGCGCCGGTGGCGGAGCGGAGCCCCAGGCTTTCGGCGATCTCGGGCGTGACGCCCTGGATGCGGACGCCGAGCCAGCCGCGCCGGGTGCGGCCGAAATCCTTGAGCTGGGCGACGACGCTGCGGGCCAGCGTCGAGGGGATCGCGAAGCCGATGCCGACCGAGCCGCCGGACGGCGAGAAGATGGCCGTGTTGATGCCGATCACCTCGCCCCTCATGTTGAACATGGGACCGCCGGAGTTGCCGCGGTTGATCGAGGCGTCGGTCTGGAGGAAATCGTCATAGGGGCCGGCGTTGATGTCGCGGGCGCGGGCCGAGATGATGCCGGCGGTCACGCTGCCGCCCAGGCCGAACGGGTTGCCGATCGCCAGCACCCAGTCGCCGACCCGCATCGCGTCGCTGTCGCCGAAGGTGACCGCCGTCAGCTTGCGGTCGGTCTTGACGCGCAGCAGCGCCAGGTCGGTCTTCGGATCCCGGCCGACCAGCTCGGCCTTCAGGTTGGTGTCGTCCTGAAGGATGACGTTGATCTCGTCGGCGTCCTGGATCACGTGGTTGTTGGTCACCACCAGGCCCTCGGCGTCGATCACGAAGCCCGAGCCGAGCGAGGTGGCACGGCGCGGCGGCGCGTTCTGCTCGCGCCCCTGGCGGTCGAAGAAGTCGCGGAAGAACTCCTCGAAGGGGGAGCCGGGCGGGAACTGCGGCATCTCGGGGCCGGGGCGCGGGCCGGCGCCGCGGCGTTCCGGAATATTCTGCGTGGTCGAGATGTTCACGACTGCGGGAAGCAGCTTCTGCGCCAGGTCGGCGAAACTCTCCGGAGCGTTCGCGCGGCCCTGGGCGTGGGCCATGTCGGGGAAGGCGAATAGCAGAGCCGCGATCACCGGCAGTCCGGCGGCGAACCTGATCAAGGCGGGCCTGAACCAGGCCGGGCGCCGCCGCCCGCTGTCTGTCGCCATGGCGTCTCCTCCGGCATTCGCTGCGGCATTCCTTCGAGCACTGTTCGTCACGGAAGCTCTCTCCTTGCTTCGATTATGCCACCGCCCGCGCCGCCGCGCGCCCGTCCAGGGGCACCGCAGCCGATCGCCGGTGTCAGCCGATATGTACGCGCGGACCGGCAACGGCCAGTCCGGGTCATGCCGTCAGCGCGGATAATAAACGCTCTTGCGGTGGGAAAGTAAGGCATTGCATGGGCATCGGCCGAAGGATCTGCGCTCCGGCGGGGACGCCGGCTCCGGTCATCCCCGCAACAGCCAGACCAGCCCCACCCCGCTGATCGCCGCGATCAGGCCGGCGATGCGCAACTGGCCCACGGGGGTCATCAGGGCGATCGCCAGCATGCGGCGCATCAGGTCGGGAAAGAGGGCATAGGCGATGCCCTCGAGCACGAGCACGAGAGCCAGCGCCGTCAGCAGTTCAGTGGTCAACGCGATGCCTTGAAGGAGAGGGCGCCGCGGCACGCCGATCCGGCGCCGCGACGGAAGTCCATGGAAGGAACGGGCCGGCACCCGTCAGGTGGGTGCCGGCCCGGGTCGTGCGGGGTTGTCAGTTCGCCGCGCCGCCCGGCTGGACGTTCTCGGCGCCCTGGGTGGCAGACGGAGGCGGCGGGCTGATCTGTGCCGCCGGCGGACCGCCCGCAGCGCCGGGGGTGCCGTTGGGAGCGCCGCCGGGAGCACCCGGCGCACCGGCCGGCGCACCGGCCAGGTTGCCGAAATACTTGAAGAAATCGCCCGACGGCGAGAGCACCATGGTGGTGTCCTCGTTGCGCAGGCTGTCGCGGTAGGCCTGGAGCGTCCGGTAGAACGAGTAGAACTCGGCGTCGCGGCCGGTCGCTTCCGCGATGATTCGGAACGCCTGGTTGTCGCCCTCGCCTCGGAGCACCTGCGCGTCGCGTTGCGCCTCGGCGAGGATGACGGTCCGCTCGCGTTCCGCCCGGGAGCGGATCTGCTGGGCCTGCTCCTGGCCCTGCGCGCGGAACTCGGCGGCTTCGCGCTCACGTTCCGACCGCATGCGGGCGAAGATCGACTGGCTGGTCTCCTCCGGCAGGTCGGCGCGGCGGATGCGGACGTCCACCACCTCGATGCCGAAGCGCTGGGCCTCGCCGTTGACCTGGTCGCGGATGTCGGTCATCACGCGGGCACGCTCGTCCGACAGGATCGACAGCACGGTGACATTGCCGAGCACGCGGCGGAGCGCCGAGACGACCACGGTGCTCAGCCGCTGCTCCAGCACCTGCTCGGACCCGACGGACTGGAAGAAGCGCAGGGGATCGGTGATCCGGTAGCGGGCGAAGGCGTCCACGTCGAGGCGCTTCTGGTCGGCCAGGATGACCTGCTCGACCGGCGGATCGACGTCGAGCACGCGCCGGTCGTACAGGACCACGTTCTGGATGAACGGGACCTTGGCCTTCAGGCCCGGCTCCTGGATGACCCGGCGCGGTTCGCCGAACTGGAGCACCAGCGCCTGCTGGGTCTCGTTGACGGTGAACAGGCTGGCCGACGCGAGGATGCCGAGGACCACGACGACGATGCCGACGATCGCGAGATTCTTGTTCATGTCTCAGCTCCTCACTGCGCCGTACGGGTGGGGCCGGGAGCGGAATTGGGAGCCGGCGCCGCCGCGGGCCGCTGCATGCGCTGCAGCTCGGTCAGGGGCAGGTAGGGCACGACGCCATTGGCGCCGCCGTTCTCGCCGTTGCCGTTTCCGTCGATGATCACCTTGTTGGTGCCGCGCAGGACCTGCTCCATTGTCTCCAGGTACATCCGGCGGGCCGTGACTTCGCGGGCGCCCGAATAGGCGTCGTAGACCGACAGGAAGCGCTGGGCGTCACCCTGGGCCAGGCTGACGGTCTGCTCGCGGTACGCGGAGGCCTCCTGGATCAGCCGCTCGGCCTCGCCTCGGGCGCGCGGGATGATGTCGTTTCGGTACGCCTCGGCCTCGTTCCGCAACCGCTCGCGGTCGGCGCGGGCGCGCTGCACGTCGTTGAAGGCGTCGACCACGGGGGCCGGCGGGTCGACTTTCTGCAGCTGGATCTGGGTGATCTCGATGCCCGCCTCGTAGTCGTCGAGCATGGTCTGGAGCAGCTGGCGGGTGCTGTTCTCGATCTCCTGCCGGGCCTCGGTCAGGGCCGGCTGGATGTCGGTGCGCCCGATCACCTCGCGCATGGCGCTCTCCGCGGCCTTCTTCACGGTGGTCTCGGGATCGCGGATCTTGAACAGGTACTGGCCGGCGTCCTTGATCACCCACAGGACGGTGAAGTCGATGTCGATGATGTTCTCGTCACCGGTGAGCATCAGGCTCTCGTCGGCCACGTCGCGATCGCCGCCCGCCCGCCGGCCGTCGCCGACACCGGACCGGAAGCCGATCTCGATGCGGTTGACGCGGGTGACCTTGGGCGTCAGGGCGGTCTCGATCGGGGCCGGGATGTGGTAGCGCAGGCCGGGCTGTTCCGTCCGGACCCATTCGCCGAACCGCATGACGACGCCCTGCTCGTCGGCCTCGACCCGATAGACGCCGCTGAACAGCCAGATCAGCACGACGACCGCGGCCGCGATGGCGATCCCCTTGCCGCTGCCGAACCCACCCGGCATCACCCGGCGGAACCGGTCCTGTCCCTTGCGGAGCAGATCCTCGAGATCGGGCGGTTGGGGACCGCCGCCGCCGGACCCGCCGGGCCTGCCCCACGGGTTGTTTCCGCCCCCGGTGCCGGGCGGCGGACCCCAGGGGCCACCACCGCCCCCTCCCTGATTGCTCCAAGGCATGCCTCTCGGTCCCTTTCTCTCTTATTCTCTCGCGTTTACGTCGGACTCCGGGCTCTTTCCAAGCCGCGGGTCCGGTCTTATAACGGCCGGTAGGCGCGGCGCCGTCCGGGCTGACAGTTATCCGCCAATATTGGGAAAAGATCGGAGTTTTCAACCATGGCGCAGGTTACCGAGACGCAGGTACTAGACGCACTGCGGACCGTGATCGATCCCGACAGGCAGGCGGACATCGTGAGTCTGAACATGATTTCCGGGCTGGTCGTCAAGGATTCCAACATCGGCTTTTCGATAGAAGTGGACCCGAAGCGCGGGCCGCAGCTGGAGCCGCTGCGCCAGGCGGCCGAAAAGGCGGTGCAGGCGATCCCCGGAATCACCTCGGTGACGGCGGTCCTGACCGCCCACCGCGAGGCTCCCGCGGCCCCCTCCAGGCCGGCGGCGGCCCCCGCCGCGGGCGGCAAGGCGCTGGTCCCCGGCGTGCGCGCCATTGTCGCGGTCGCGTCGGGCAAGGGCGGCGTCGGCAAATCCACCACGTCGGTCAACCTCGCCCTCGGGCTGAAGGCGAACGGCCTTCGAGTCGGGTTGCTCGACGCCGACATCTACGGCCCCAGCATGCCGCGCATGATGGCGATCACCGGCAAGCCCAACTCGGCCGACGGCAAGACGCTCCAGCCGATGGAGAACTACGGCATCAAGGTGATGTCCATGGGCTTCCTGGTCGCCGAGGACACGCCGATGATCTGGCGCGGGCCGATGGTGCAGAGCGCGCTGCAGCAGATGCTGCGCGACGTCGCCTGGGGCGAGCTGGACATCCTGGTGGTGGACATGCCCCCCGGCACCGGCGACGCCCAGCTGACCATGGCGCAGCAGGTCCCGCTGGCGGGGGCGGTGATCGTCTCCACCCCGCAGGACATAGCGTTGCTCGACGCCCGCAAGGGGCTGAACATGTTCCGCCGGGTCGACGTGCCGGTGCTCGGCATCGTCGAGAACATGAGCTATTTCTGCTGCCCCAACTGCGGCCACCGCACGGACATCTTCAGCCACGGCGGCGCCCGGCGCGAGGCCGAGGCGCTGGGCATGGACTTCCTGGGCGAGGTCCCGCTGGACATCGCGATCCGCGAGACCAGCGACGACGGCCAGCCGATCGTCATGTCCCGCCCCGACAGCGAGCACGCCAAGGTCTACCGCGAGATCGCGGCCAGGGTCTGGTCCAAGGTCGCGGGGCCGCAGCGGGGCACGCCGAAGATCGTGATCGAGTGAACACGATCCACGGACAACCCCGCCGGAAGGCGGGGTTGTCCGTGGATCGCCCGGCCGGAATCACCCGATCAACAGGCTGTCGTCCGCCAGCTGCTGCCCCCGGACGCGGCTGAACATCGCCAGCAGGTCGGGCACGTCGAGGCCGGCGCGCTCGGTGCCGCCGACGTCCAGCACCACCCTGCCCTCGTGCAGCATGATCGTGCGGTCGCCGTGGTCCAGGGCGTGGCGCATGGAGTGGGTGACCATCAGGGTGGTCAAGCCGTGGCCGGCGACGATCCGGCGGGTCAGGTCGAGCACGAAGTCCGCCGTCGAGGGGTCGAGGGCGGCGGTGTGCTCGTCCAGCAGCAGGATGCGCGATCCCGCCAGCGTCGCCATCAGCAGGCTGACCGCCTGGCGCTGACCGCCGGACAGCAGGCCCATCTGGTCCTTCAGGCGGTTCTCCAGCCCCAGGCCAAGCTCCGCGATGCGGTCTCGGAAGCCCGCGCGCTGGCCCTGCCCGACGGCGGGACCCAGCCCGCGACGCCGGCCGCGGGCGGCGGCGAGGGCCATGTTCTCCTCGATCGAGAGGGTGGCGCAGGTGCCCGCCATGGGGTCCTGGAAGACCCGGGCGACCAGCCCGGCCCGGCGGGGCGTGGGCCAGCGGGTCACGTCGGTGCCGTCGATCGCGACGGTGCCGCGCTCGGCGATGACGTCGCCGGCCAGCGCGCCCAGGACGGTGGATTTGCCCGCCCCGTTGGAGCCGATGACGGTGACGAACTGGCCGCCCGGGATCGTCAGGTCGATGCCGCGCAGCGCGTGCTTCTCCAGCGGCGTGCCCCGGCCGAAGGTGACGTGCAGGTCCCTGACCTCGATCATCCCGCCGCTCCTTGTTTTCCCGCCCGCAGGGGATTGCGCAGGCGCGGCAGGATCAGCGCGCCGGCCACCAGCAGGGCGGTCACCAGGTTCAGGTCGGACGCCTGGAGCCCGATGAAGTCGGCGTTCAGCGCCAGCTGGATCGCGATGCGGTACAGGATCGAGCCGACGACGCAGCCGGCCAGCGCCCACAGGATCACCCGGCTGCGCACCACCGTCTCGCCGACGATGACGGCCGCCAGACCGATCACGATGGTGCCGATGCCGCTGGTCACGTCGGCGAAGCCGTTGGTCTGGGCGAACAGGGCGCCGGCCAGCGCCACCAGCGCGTTGCTCAGCGCCATCCCGGCATAGATGTGCAGGTCGGTCGAGACGCCCTGGGCCCGCGCCATCCGGGCGTTGACGCCGGTGGCCCGCATGGCGAGGCCGAACTCGCTGTTGAGGAACCGGGCGAGCAGCGCCACGACGGCCGCGACCACGACCAGCACGAACAGCGGCCGGAGCACCGCGTCGGACAGGCCGAGCCCGTAGAACGGCGTCAGCACCGTGTCCTGGGTGATGATCGCGACGTTCGGCCGGCCCATGATCCGCAGGTTGACCGAGAAGAGGGCGATCATGGTCAGGATGCTGGCCAGCAGATGCAGGATCCTGAAGCGTACGTTCAGGGTGGCGGTGACGATCCCGGCCAGCGCCCCCGCCGCCATGGCGGTCCCGGTGGCGAGCCACGGGTTCCAGCCCGCCACGATCAGGGTCGCGGCGACGGCGGCTCCCAGCGGGAAGCTGCCGTCCACGGTCAGGTCGGGAAAGTCGAGGACGCGGAACGACAGGAAGACGCCGAGGGCGACCAGGGCGAAGACCAGCCCCAGCTCCGCGGCGCCCATCAGGGCTACGGTGCTCATGCCCGGGTCATCGATTCGAAATCCTCACTGGCCGACGACCTTGCTGGCCCGGGCGAGCACGCCCTCGGGGATGGTGATGCCCATCGCCGCCGCGGCCTTGGGATTGACGTAGAGGTCCGTCCCTTCCGCCGACTTCACGGGGATGTCGCCGGGGTTCTCCCCCTTCAGGACGCGGGCGACGATCTGCCCGGTCTGGCGGCCGACCTGGTAGTAGTTGAAGCCCACGGTCGCGACGGCGCCGCGCTGGACGCTGTCGGTGTCGGCCGTGAAGACCGGCAGCTTGTTCTGCGCGCCCACGATCAGCAGGGCTTCCAGGGCGGAGACGACGGTGTTGTCGGTCGGCATGTAGACGGCGTCGACCCGGCCGACCAGCCCGCGCGCGGCTCCCTGCACGTCGGCCGAGCGGGTGGCCGGCGCCTCGACGATGGAGAACCCGTGGTCCGGCGCCAGCTTCTTCACGAGCTCCAGCAGGGTCACCGAGTTCGGCTCCCCCGGATTGTACGGGAAGCCCAGCCGCTTGGCGTCCGGCATGATCTCGCGGATCAGCGCCAGGTGGTCGGCCACCGGCGACAGGTCCGACAGCCCGGTCACGTTGCGGCCCGGCTTCGAAAGGTCGCGGACGAGCTGGGCGCCGAGCGGATCGGTCACCGCGGTGAACACGACCGGGATGTCCCGCGCCGCCGACACCACGGCCTGGGCCGACGGGGTCGAGATCGGCACGATCACGTCGGGCGCCTGCCCGACGAACTGCCGCGCGATCTGGACCGCCGTGCCGGGGTTGCCCTGGGCGCTCTGGTAATCGAACCGCAGGGTGTCGCCGGGCTTCCAGCCCTGCTCCGCCAACTCGTCGCGCACGCCGTCGCGGACGGCGTCCAGCGCCGGATGCTCGACGATCGCGGTGACCGCGACGCTCTTGCTCTGGACTTGCGCCTGGGCCGGGGCCACGGCCCAGGCGCCGAGGCATGCCAGCGCCAAGGCCGCCCCGGCGATGCGGGTGATCTTCATCTTGCTTCCTCCTGGGGGACCTTCTATCCCCTCAAAGCTCCGGGGAACGGCCGAGTTGCTCCATCAGTTCACGCCATTCCCGCTTGCTCAGGCCGCTGTCCGCCTGGGCGACGGTCTCGCCAGCGAGCATCCGCCGGACGATGGCGAGGCCGGTCGCGGACAGGTTCGCCCCGCCCAGCCGATATTCCCGGAAGGCGTCCGCGGTCAGCGGGACCCATCGCTCCAGGATGTCGATCATGATGTCGGCGTAGGCCCGGATCTCGTACTGGGCATGGCTGTCGGCGCGCAGCCGCAGGAAATGCATCAGGTTGTGCAGATCCACCTTCCAGTACCATTGCGTATAGTAGTTCAGGGACAGGTTCATCCGCGCCAATTCGCGCGCCAGCCCCGACCGCGACGGATCGAGCGGAGCCCCGTCCTCGTCCTGGTTCAGCATCTCGGCATAGCCGCGGTAGGCGCGCTCGCTGTCCTCGCGCAGCAGGTCCATCACGCGGGCCGCCTCGCCGCCCTGAAGCACCTCGCCGCGGCCCTGGCGGTTGACGGTGCTCTGCGCCGACAGGTGCTCGGGCGCCGGGACGTAGAACTCCTTGTCCAGGATCGAGTAGCGCGCGCTGTACTCGTTGACGTTGGCCGTGCGGTGGCGGATCCACTGCCGCGCCACGAAGATCGGCAGCTTGACGTGATACTTGATCTCGCACATCTCGAACGGGGTCGAATGCCAGTGCCGCATCAGGTAGCGGATCAGGCCGGCATCCTCGCTGACTTTCCGGGTGCCGCGGCCGTAGGATACCCGGGCTGCCTGGACCACCGCCGAATCGTCGCCCATGTAGTCGATCACGCGCACGAAACCGTGGTCGAGCACGGGGAATGCCTCGTAGAGGATATCCTCCAGCGCGGCCACGGTGGCGCGCCGGGTCGGCACGGCCTCGCTGCGCAGGTGGGCGATCTCGTCGCGCTGTTCCGGGGTAAGCGGCATGGTTTCTCCGGCGTTCGTTGACGGCCGCACTCTAGCGCCTGGACCCGTCCGAGACCATAGCGAGCGGGTATGCCGCGGACGCCGGGGCGGCTGCCCGAAACATCGCCCCTTTATTCTCCCGATCGCAGAGCCTATATTCGAGTTGCCGGGCAACACCCGGCTATGGCGATAAACGTCATGTGGAATAAGCGTTGCGGACCCGGGGGCGGCACCCGGCGCCTCCACCAGTTCCAACTGTCCGCCGGTACCGGACGGGCAGACCTACGGGGGCGAATCAGGATCGACGCGCGTGGTAAAGACATGATTTTCGCCCGGCATGGTACCGCCGTTATCGGGCTGATTTTACAAGTGCCAACGACAACCGTATGGCTCTCGCTGCCTGACCATGGGTAAGCGCGGTCCGGGGGGCGCCGGGCAACAGAAGCCCCCCACTTCATTTGATGCTGTGTCCGGCAGCGATTTGATTAAGGTTGAGGCGGCGCCCGTAATGGCAACCGAGTATCTGCGATACGACAAGATGGTCGAGAACGCCCTGCGCGGTGTCGTTCGGGAAGCCCTGTGCCAGGCGGCCGAACGCGGTCTGCCGGGCAGCCATCATTTCTACCTGACCTTCCGCACCAATGATCCGGGCGTCCAGATCCCCGATTACCTGCGCGGCCAGTATCCTTCCGAGATGACCATCGTGCTCCAGTACCAGTTCTACGGGCTGGAGGTCGAGGACGACAAATTCGGCGTGACGCTGAGCTTCAACAACGCGCATGAGCGGCTGATCATCCCGTTCGCGGCGATCACCACCTTCGCCGACCCTTCCGTCACCTTCGCGCTCCAGTTCCAGCCGCTGAGCAGCCAGGAGGGCCCGACGAGCATGGAGGAGATCGAGGAGGAAGTGACCGAGGAAGCCGAGCGCCAGGCGGCCAAGGCCGGAGGCGCCAAGCAGGCCGACGACGGCAAGATGGGCCAAGTCGTGGCTTTGGACTCCTTTCGCAAGAAGTAAGGCCGCGCCGTGGCTGGGCGTCGAGGCCCGGACTGCGAAGACATGATCGCGAGGACAAGAAGGGGCACCGCAGCAGCGGTGCCCCTTTCGCGTTTTCATCGCCCGGCACGGCGAAGATCCGTCCTGTTCCCCAAATATCGCGATGCAAGCGCCGGTACTACCCCTTGAGAATTCCGGGAAGTGACTTTCCCTGAAGCGAAGCAGAGGGTACCCATAGACCGGCAGTCCTCGCGAGGACTGCCGAATACTATGAAGATCGTATGAAGCACCCTTTTCCGCCCCCGTGCGGAAATCAAACGCGAAAGCCGCCATGCCGCGCTTCGAGACCCCCAGCCCGCTGACCCGTATCCTGCACCTGGATGCCGCGCTGGCGCGCAGCCCCTGGGCACGGGTGGCGGTCGCCGTCCTCGCCCTGGCGCTGACCCTGGCCATGGCCTACCTGCTGGCCGGCAAGCGCGAGGTGATCGCCGCGGACACCCGCGACTACCTCGCCTTCTCCCCGCTCCGGGTGTTCGGCTACCCGACGTTCCTGGTGATGATGCAGGCGATCGGCGACGTCAGGATCACGTCGGTCGTCGTGCAGACCGCCCTCTACTTCGCGTCCAGCGTCTTCCTGGCGCTGACCGTGCTCCGCGCGTCGCGCTCGCTGGCGCTGACCCTGGTGCTGACGGTCCTGCTCTACGGCAACATCGTCACCACCACCTACAACTTCATCGCCGTCACCGAATCGCTGATCACCTCCTCGGCCATGGTGGCGCTGGGCGCCCTGCTCCGGTTCTACCGGACGCGCAAGCTGTCCTGGTTCGCCGTGATCTGCGCGGTCGCCGTCTTCAACATCGTGATCCGGCCGGCCGGGCAGGTATACCTGCCCTTCCTGGCGGTGGTGGCGGTCTATGCCTGGCTGGCCATGAGGGTCGGCCCGATCCGCATGGCAGCCTCCATCGCGGTCGCCGCGCTGGTCAGCTACGGCTCCATCAACGCCGTCAACCATGCGGTCCACGGCTTCACCGGGACCAACAGCAACCACGGCACCGGCCTGCTGGGCAAGGCCATGCTGCTGGCGCCCAAGCATGCCGGCGACTTCGCCGGGACGCCGCTCCAGGACGAAGTGGCCGAGCTGGCGGCCATCATGGAGCCGGTCGTCACCCGGCTGGACCGCATGGAGGATCCCCGCGCCCGGACGCTGGTGTCGCAGACCTACGTGAACTATCTGCGCTTCGGCGTCCTGTTCCCGACCTACCGGGAACGCCACGGCCATGCCGACGGCTGGGACCGCGAACTCCATGTCCGCGACATCGCCGGCGCGATCGTGGAGAAGGACCCGCTGGGCTACCTGGAACTCTCGTTCCGGGAATTCATGGCGCTGGTGACCCTCGCGCCGATCATGACCGCCTCGGAGGCGGAAGCGGCCCGAGCCGACGTCGAACGTCAGGCCCCGTGGCCCTATGACGGCGACGAGAGCTGGGAATACGAGGCGGGGCCGCGGCTGCTGAAGATGGAGGTCGGCATCGGCACGGAGCAGCGCGGCACCGCGACGGTGATCGCGTTCCGGGCGGTCTATTACGGCTTCTACGTCATCGGCATCGGCGCGGCGCTGGTCATGGCGGCGACCATGGTCCGGCGCCGGCCGGTCGGCTGGGAAATCCAGATGATCGGCTCCTGCGCGATCCTGTATGGCGGGACCATCACCATGACCGCCCTGGGCGATGTCGGCGGCGTCCGGTACCTGGTGCCGATCTGGCCCTGCATCGCCGTGTCGTGGATCTGCGCCGCCGGCTGGCTCAAGGAGATGGCGCTGGCCGGCGGGCGGAACCATGCCGAAGGCTATGCTCCCGCCGGGCCGTCCACCCGCCGCGCCGTGTCGTAGTGCGGCAGGCCATGCAAAAAGGGCGCGGCCATCGAGCCGCGCCCCTTTCGCTGAACCCGGGAAGCCGGGATTCGCCCATCAGGAATTGATGGAGATCGACCCGATCTGGGTGTTGTCGCTGACGTCGCCGCCGAGCGCGCCCGCGGCGGCCGAGCCGGAGAGGGCGTCGCCGCCGGTGGCCGAGGCGCCGGCCGTGTTGAAGCCCAGGCCCCCGGCCGAGGCGATGCCGCTGGCGCTGCCGCCCAGGCCCGTCGAGGACGAACCCGAGTAACCGAGAGCGTCGCCACCGGCCTTGCCGCTCTGCTCGATACCAACATTGGTGCTCATGTGAATCTCCCGACCTATGAAAGGTTTTGTGGATCGCTGGGCTCAGCGGCTTCTCCGCCGGCACTTCCCAAGGAGCAAGCGGCGTGCCAATTGCGGATTACCCCGTCGGGAGCGCGGACAGCCACGGGAATCCCCACGTGGTGTCAGCCGGTAGGCTCCATGACCGGTCCAGTCGCGTGGACGCCGTCAAGGAAAGCTGGACAGTGACGCGTGGCCGCCGCGGGCGGCCGGGAGTCAGGCCGGGACCAGGGTGCGCAGCCGGCCGGCGAGGACCTTCAGGACATCGGCATCGACCGACTCGTCGAACTTGCGGGCGAAGAACGCCGGCGAGGCCAGCAGGTCCGGCAGGTCGTCCATGGTCAGGACCTTGGGATTGCCGGAGTTGCGCACCCACTTGATCATCCGCTTGTTGTCCCGGTCCACCGTGCCGGCGAAGGGGCTCGACATCATCATGGCCTGGTACCAGGACTCGTGCGGATGCTTGACCCGGCGGAACCAGCGCAGGATGTCCTGGGCGACCGGGGCCGCCGCCGCCCACTCGCAGAACTCGCGCGTCAGGATGTGCCAGCCGTCGCCGTACCAGTCGTTCCGGAAGGTCCTGGGCTTGGGATAGGGGATCGGCAGGCGGCGCAGCTTGCCGCCGATCTCGACGCAGACCCACCGGAAGCGCCGCCGGAAATGGGGCTTGGTATCCGCCAGAAGATGCACGCGCATGTGGTTGACGTGCGGCCTGGCCTCCAGTTCGGCCAGCATTTCGTCCCGGGTCTTGAGCGGGAAGTCCTGGCCCGTGATGTTGATCATGTGGGTCCAGCCCTTCCGGCCGAGCAGCGCGTTCATCGCCTCCCACTCGGCCTGGCACAGGCCGAAGCCGCTCCAGTACACCGGCACGGGCTTCACGAAGACGATGTTGGAGCGCCCTTCGGCGACGCGGGCGAACTCCCGGTGGACCTCGGGAGGGGTCTTGGCGTCGACATGGATCGCGAAGTGATCGTCGGGGTGCCACAGCGCATCGATCAGCCGGGCGAACTGCGACGGCTGCTTGTAGGCGGTGACGACATAGGCGAGTGACATCGATTAGCTCCGCTGCCTCAGCCCGGCCTGGGGGCTGAAGACCCGCCCTTCCGGCGCCGAGAGATCCACCAGGCGTTCGAACCCGTCGGTCATCCTGTCGACCGTGAACAGTTGCGCCCGCGCCCGCGCCCGCTCCGCCATCAGCGCCCGCAGCGCGGGGTCGCGCACCAGCGCTTCGAGCGACCTCGTCCAGGCGCCGTCGTCGTCGAGCGGCAGCAGGTCGCCCACAGCGTCCTCCCCCGGTCCGCCCAGCGTCTCGACCTGGGCCGGAATGTCGCTGGAGACGATGGCGAGGCCGGCATGCATGGCCTCCAGGACGGCGTTGCTCTGCCCCTCGAACAGCGTCGGCATGGCGAAGATGTCGGCGGCGCGCAGCAGGTCGGGGATGGCCGCCCGGGCGACCTCGCCCAGGAAGATGACCCGGGACGTCACGCCCAGGTCGGCGGCCAGCCGCTCCAGCTTGCCCCGGTCGCCGCCGTCGCCGGCCAGCACCAGATTCCCCGCCGACAGGGACGGCAGGACGCGGAGCAGCAGGGACTGGTTCTTCTGCTCGGCCAGCCGGCCGATGTTCAGGATCAGCGGCCCGCCGGCCGGCAATCCGAACCTGGCCCGTGCGGCCGCCGGGTCCAGCTCCGAGGACCGCCAGTCGATGCCGTTGTGGACCACCGTCAGGTGCCGCCGGTAGAGCTGCGGGTAGGCTGCGAAACTGTCCACCACGGACTGGGAATTGCCCACGTTGGCGGTGTAGCACCCGAGCGTTCCCGCCAGCCTGTCGAGCCGCTGCATCCAGGCGGTATAGGTCCAGGAGGGATTGCGCTGGGACGCGACGCGGCGGGGCACCCCGGCGAGCCGGGCCACGGCCTGCCCGAACCCGTTGGCCAGGGGCAGGAAGCTGATCACCGCGTCGGGTCGATGCGCCCTGAGCTGCCGGAACAGCCGGGCCATGAGCTGCAGGTACCCGGCGGCGCCCGGCGAGCGCACGGGCAGGAGCACCCGGATGTTGTCCTCGTTCCGGTAAAGCGGCGACTTCTCATAGAGAAACCAGGTCTCCACGTCATGGCCGCGGCTGCGCAGGCTGCGCCCCAGCCGCAGCAGCGCCTCCTGGGCGCCGCCCTGGTCCATATGGGTGATCAGCAGGACCAGCCGCAGCCTCGGCGTCGTCGCGTTCATCGGCCATGCTCCCAGGATCGCGCCCGCCCGGTTCCGAGCGCCAGGTCGAGATAGGTGTCGACCGCCCGGTCGAGGGTGAATTGCCCGACCTTGTAGGCCATCGCGTTCGCCGGGACGGGATCGTCGAGGGTCCGCGCGATCGAATCGGCGAGCGCCTGGTCGTCGTCGAGGGGAACCAGCGCGCCGAGCTTGCCGTCGTCCAGGATCTCGCGGGTGCCGCCCGGACAATCGGTCGCGACGACCGGCGTGCCGCAGGCCATCGCCTCGACCAGGACGGACGGCAGCCCTTCCCAGCGCGAGGACTGCACGAACACGGCCGCCCGCGACATCAGCGCGTAGGGATTGGGCAGGAAGCCCGGCATCGCCAGATCCGCGGCCACGCCGAGCCGTTCGGCGAGCTGCTCCAGGTCGGCACGCAGCTCCCCCTCCCCCAGGATCATCAGGCGGGCGGGCCGCTGGGCGCGCAGCAGGGCGAAGGCGCGGATCAGCGCCGCGAAGTCCTTGACGTCGACCATCCGCCCGGCCGCCAGGACGACGGGCGGCTCGCCCGGCCGGAACCAGGGATGGCCGCACGGCTCGGCCGCCTTGGCGTAGAGGTCCGGCGTCACGATGCCGTTGTGGACCACGTCGATCCGGCTCCCGGCCATGCCCGAGAACCGGGCGAGATCCTCCGCGACCCCGCCCGAGACGGCGACGACGCGGGACGCCGTGGGATAGAGCCAGGGCACCATCCGGTAGGCGAGCCTGACGGTCGAGGATGGGTTGGAGCGGAAATTGCGGGTGATCTGGCTGTGCTCGGTGACGATCATCCGGGTGCGCGTCCGCGCGAACTTGGCCGCGAGCAGCGCCCCGACATTGACATGGACCAGCGCCGAGAGCATGGCCGCCGGTCGTTCGCGCCGGAGATAGCGGGCGAGCGACGCGACGCTGTTGAGGGTGCGCCGGGTATTCAGCACGACCAGCCGCACGCCCGGGGGGATCGCGTCGAGGTAGGCGCCCTCCCGGCGGATCAGCACCAGGTCGACGGGGTGGGAGCGTTCCGCGATGCCGGCGGCGAGGCGCAGCATCACCCTCTCCGCGCCGCCTCCATGAAGATCCTGGAGAAACAGGGAAACCTTGGGCGCCACAGGCGCGGATGCGGTCATGATGCCAGTCGTCATTACGTGAGGTTTGAACTGCCGCGGAAATGGGCGATCGGGGACGGTCGAGTCCCAATGATGAATGGTGGGATGGTGCCCATTATTCATCAAAGCGCCACGGATATTTAGCCCTACCCGGAGTGGGCACCCATTGATGGCACGCCTTCGGCGACCTTTTGCCATGCTAGAGCCATATATAGAAACAAAAATGCTCGTATAATGACCAGCTGCAGTGGAGCCGAAATCCTTGCTGCACCGCAGAACGAACTGGACACACCGAATGGATGGCAAATATAATACATGCAATCGCATTGCGCATTGGTGCTAACCACTTACCCCTATCGGGTAAAGTCCGCTACCATTTTGCGACGTCTTCCCAACGCAATGGAAGACATCCGGCATTTCACTGAACATTGCCTGACAAGGTGATGTTCTTTCCGCAGTGCTGCACGCGCGTGTAAAACTACCGGATATTACCGATGAACAAGCTTTTGACGCCGGACCGCCAAGAGACCGACCGGCATGATTGGACCACTCACGAGGAAGGGCCGTCGCGAAGCGCCCCGACCCTCGGGCTGGGCGACCTGCTCATGGTCCTGTCACGCCGGAAATACCTGCTGCTGGGCACGATCGCGATCGTGACCCTGCTCGGCATCATCAATGTCTATATGATGACGCCGCTCTATACCGCCAACACCTCGGTCATGGTGGATCCGCGCGAACAGCGGGTGGTCGACGTGGAGGCGCTGGTCACCGGCGCCCCCGCCGACCAGTCGACGATCGAAAGCGAAATCCAGGTCATCAGGTCGGACGAGCTCGCGATGCGGGTGATCCGGCAGCTCGGCCTGGACCAACTGGCGGAGTTCAATCCCCGCGTCGCGGCGGAGCAGAACGCCGACAGCTTCAAGCTGCCGAGCCTGCGCGACCTGCCGCCCGTCCAGTGGGTCAAGAGCCTGCTCGTCACCGAGGAACCGGTAGTGCCGGACCCGGCCGCCGAAGAGGCGCGCCTGCAGACCTCGATGCTCACCACGTTCCTCGGCCGCCTCAGCGTCTCGGCGGTCGGACGGTCGCGCGTGCTGACCATCAGCTTCACGTCCGAGAACCCGACGCTGGCCGCCAACGTGGCCAACACGATCGCGTCGCTCTACATCACCCAGCAGCTCGAACAGAAGTTCGACGCCCGCCAGAAGGCCAACGCCTGGCTGGGCGAGCGCCTGACGCGGCTGCGCGAGGAGGTCGAGACGGCCGAGCGCGCCGTCGAGACGGCGCGGGCGGGCCTGGGCGTCGTGCAGGGCCGGGATGCCGGCCTGGTCAACGAGCAGCTGACCCAGCTCAACACCCAGCTCGTGATGGCCCGGGCGGAGAACAACACCACCCAGGCCCAGCTGCGCAGCGTCGAGAGCGCGGTCAGGGCGCGCGGCGTGCGCGCCGTGTTCGACGTGGTCGACTCGACCCTGGTCAGCGGGCTCCGCGCCCAGGAGGCGACCCTGCGCCAGCGCGAGGCGGAGCTGCTGAACAACCTCGGTCCGCGCCATCCGACGATCGTGGACCTGAAGTCGCAGATCTCCGCGATCGCCGGCGAGATCAACAACGAGGCCGAGAACCGGCTGCGGGCGCTTCGGGCCCAGGCGTCCGTGACCCAGCAGCGGGTCACCTCGCTCGAGCAGTCCATGTCCAGGCTGGAACAGGAAGCGGGCCGCCTGAACCAGTCCGACGTCGAGATCCGGGCGCTCCAGCGCGAGGCGGAAGCCAACCGCGCCCTGTTCGAAAACTTCCTGGCCCGCTCCAAGGAGACCCAGTCGGTCGACCTCGAGCAGCCCAACGCCTGGATCGTCTCGACGGCCAGCGCCCCGCTCGGCCCGTCGTTCCCGTCCAAGCCGCTGTTCGTGGCGGTGGCGCTGGTGCTGGCGATCGGCCTGGGGCTGATCCTGGTGTTCCTGGCCGAGCAGCTCGAGCGCGGCCTACAGACCCAGGAGGACGTCGAGCGGCTGCTGCGCATGCCGTCGCTCGGCATGATCCCGCTGGTCCGCCGCGGGCGCCTGACCCGCAAGGCTCCGCAGGACTACGCCCTGGACAAGCCGGCCTCGGCCTATTCCCAGGCGGTCAAGAGCCTGTTCACCTCGCTGATCATCGCCCACCAGCGCAAGGGCAGCGGCAACATCGTCATGCTGACCTCCGCGGTTCCAGGAGAAGGCAAGTCGTCGCTGGCCGCGACCCTGGCCCGGGTCATCGCCATCGCCGGCCGGCGCGTGCTGATCATCGACTGCGACCTGCGCCGCCCCAACATCCACCGGACCCTGGGCCTGCCCAACCAGCTCGGCCTCGCCGATTTCCTCCACGGGGACGCGACGCTGCCCGACGTGATGCGCACGGACACCCGCACCGGGGCCGACGTGATCACGGCGGGATCGCCGACCGACTATCCCGAGGAGACGATCCGCAACCCGCTGTTCGACCAGATGCTGTTCAACCTGCGCCCGCAGTACGACCTGATCCTGCTCGACGCGCCGCCGGTGCTGCCGGTGTCGGACACCCGCATCCTGGCCGAGAAGGCCAGCCAGACGGTGGTCGTCGCCAAGTGGCGCCGGACCCCGCGAAAGCTGGTCCAGCTCGCGATACGGCAGCTCGGCGACGCCGGGGCCAACATCGCGGGCGTGGCGCTCAACCAGGTCGACACGGCCAAGGCGGCGCGCTACGGCTCGGGCGAGGTCGAGTATTACATGGGCCGGCGCGGCAGCTACTTCAAAAACTGAACCGGCCCGTGATCTCTCTCCGGCAAGTATCTTATTCCATCGGGAAAGCGGTATGACTCTGGGCTTCAAGTCGAGCGACATCTTCGGTGTGAAGGTGACGCCGACCACCATGGACGATCTGTTCACCCTGATGCATCGTTCCATCGCCGCGGAGGACAAGGTTGTCATCGCCAGCCTGAACCTCCACGGCATGTACAAGCTGTTCAAGGACGACGTCTTCCGTGCCCTGCACGAGGACGACAAGACCTGCGTCCATATCGACGGCATGCCGATCGTCTGGCTCGGGCGCGCGGCGGGGCTCGACCTCGACGCGAGCCACAGGACCGGCTGGGTCGATTGGTTCCTTCCCCTGATGGAGCGCGCCCAGCGCTCCGGATGGCGGATCTACTATCTGGGCGGCACCTCCCGCGTGCTGGCCGACGGCCTGGCGCGGTTGCGCCGGGACTATCCGGATCTGGCGATCGACGGGCATGACGGCTATTTCGACGCCCGCCGCGGCAGCGCCGGCAATACCGCCGTCGTCGAGCACATCAACGCCTTCCGGCCCCATCTCCTGATCGTGGGCATGGGGATGGGGCGCCAGGAGCACTGGATCTCGGAGAACCGGGCCGACCTCAAGACCAACTGCATCGGCACCTGCGGCGCCTGCATGGAGTATTTCGCCGGCGCCGTCCCGACCGCGCCGCGCTGGCTCGGTCCGCTGGGGCTGGAGTGGCTGTACCGGCTGATCAGCGATCCGAAGCGGTTCTGGCACCGTTACCTGGTCGAGCCCTGGTTCGTCGCCTGGTTCCTGATCACCGGAGCCGGCCGCCGCCGCGCCCCGGCCAGGACGGACCGGTAAGCGGCACCCGGCCCAGGCGGCCACGGACGGAGGCGAAAGGCGCCGGACCCGCGGGTCCGGCGCCTTTCGCGCGTCTTGACATCTCTCGGGAACGGGTTCCGGGACATCGGGACCGACGCCCGATGCCCCGTGGACCGATATGCCCCGTGGACCGATATGCCCTGTGGCCGAAATGCCGTGGGAGGATTTGGAAAGGCGGCGGATCAGGCCCCGTCGGCCTTCACGACGATCCAGACGGTGCGCATCAGGACGTGAAGGTCCAGCCAGATCGAGTAGTTCTCGACATAATAGACGTCCAGCTCGATGCGTCGCTCGAACGTCGTGCGATGGCGCCCGGACACCTGCCACAGGCCCGTGATCCCCGGGCGCACGCGGGACAGGACCTCCTGCTGGCGCGGATACTTGATCAGCTCGTGCGGCATGTAGGGGCGCGGGCCGATCAGGCTCATGTCGCCGACCAGCACGTTCCACAGCTGCGGCAGTTCGTCGAAGCTGAGCCGCCGCAGGATGCGGCCGAACCGGGTCACCCTCGGGTCACGGGTCAGCTTGTGGTACATCTCGTATTCGCGCCGCAGAACCGGATCGGTGGCCAGGAGCTCCTTCAGGCGCTGCTCGGCGTCGGCATGCATCGTCCGGAACTTCAGCGCCGGGAACGAGCGGGAGCCGCCGGCCCAGCGGGCCTGGCGGAACAGCAGCGGCCCCCTCGAGTCGAGCTTGATGCCGACCGCGATCAGCAGGAGCAGCGGCGTCACCAGGATCAGCAGGAGGGCCGAGGTCACGATGTCGAAGCCGCGCTTGATCAGCGGCGTGATGCTGGCGCCCAGCGGGCGCCTCACCTCCAGCGACAGCAGGCCGGACAGGTCACGCACCCGGGTATTGACCGTCTGGACGCCGGTCCATTCGGGCACCACCAGGATCGTCGAGAACGGCAGGTTGCCGATCATCTCGTTCAGCCGCTCCGGCTGTTCGCGCGGAACCGCCAGGATGCCGACCGACGCGTAGCGCACCAGGCGCTCGTCGGTCGTCTTCCCGCCGGGGGCGACGACCGGCAGTCCTTCCACCGTGGTGCCCCACAGGCTCGGATTATCGTCGATGAAGAGGACCGGATTGTAGCCCAGATGCTCGTTCTGGCCGAGCCGGCGGACGATGTCGATGCCGGCCTGGCCGGTGCCGACCACCACGCAGGGACGGCCCCACAAGCGGAGCCGCATGAGCACGCCGCGGCCAATGGCGTCGGCGATCCAGATCAGCACGCCCAGCACCAGCAGCGCCGCGAGCAGGCCGTTGTTGAACCAGGTCGCCTCGTTGAACTGCAGGTCGACGATGGTGATGCCGACGACGGCCCCGATCAGGATCATGAACTGGCGGCGCAGGCGCTCCACCGGCGACATGCCGTAACCCGGATACAGGCCCACCATGGCCTTCAGGATGGGCACGACGAGCAGGGCGCCCGCCAACTCCTGGGCATGCAGGGTCGGATTGAACAGGAAAGTCGTGGGCGCGGGGCTGATGAGGCCGATGCCGATATGGGCGACGAGTACGGCCAGGAAGACGGTCGTCACGTCCACGAAGAATAGAAACAGGGCGGGTTGCAAGGACCGGAACTGGCCCCGGGTCCGCACGGCAGGACCAGATCTGACGGAAATCTGGAAGTCATTGAGCATTCTGAAATTCCCCGCACCGGTAGCCGAGGGTCAGCAAACCGGCTGATTTACGTCGACCCGACGAACATGAGATCGATAACCTCCGCATAGCGTAGTACTATAATGCACCGCAACAATCACATGATCCCAATAAAGGGTAAACACGAAATGACTCCACCCTTGGGACAATAAGGATGTAAGCCCCTTGGCAGGCTTCATTTTTGACTCGAGAGCCTAAAATTTGTCTTTCTGTTTTTTTGTCCCGCAATGCCGTACGCAACGTCGTACCTTTGCGTTGAACTTAAAACTGACTGCATCTCATACTTATCTAAAAACCGGAAGTCAGCCAGTTCCCTTTCCGGATTACGCTCCATTGCGTTGCTCACCTGTTGCAATCAAGCCGCTATCGAAGGTTTGCATTTTAACTGAACATTTCGGAGAGGCCCTGGGTCCGCAGTAACGGGGCGGCACTCCCAATGCGTTGTACGTCGCCTGGGAGTACCCCCGCGGTCGCGACGCCCAGGATGCCGGCGCTGAATGCCCCGGCGATGCGTACGTCAGGGCGATTCAGGATCAGGGTTTGTGGCCGACCGTGTCGGCGACATAGGCGTCCCGCTGGCCGAGCGGCTTCACCGTGCCGGTCGTCGTGTCCTGGGCGGTCTGGTGCTCCATCTCGGCATTCAACTCGGCTCCGAGCAGGACGGCGTAGGCGGAGAGATTGAACCACAGCAGCAGGATGACGACGGCGCCCATCGTGCCGTATGTCTCGTTGTAGTCGGCGAAGTTGGAGACATAGACCGAGAAGGCGACGGACCCCAGGATCCATATCAGCGTCGCGACGGTCGCCCCCCAGCTCACCCAGCGCCATTGCGGCGTCTCGCGGTCGGGGCCGTAGCGGTAGAGCACCGCGAGCGCCGCCATGACGGCGACCGCCAGGATCGGCCAGCGCGCCAGCCGGACCGCCCATTCCACCGTTTCGCCCAGGTTGAGGTACCCTATGACCGCGGGCAGGCCCACCACGACCGCCAGCGTGACGATCATGAACAGGATCATCGCGACGGTAAGCGACAGCGCGATGGCGTTGAGCTTGATGAAGCTGCGGCCCTCGGTCTCGTCATAGGCGATGTTGAGGGCGGTTATGACCGCGTTGACGCCGCGCGACGCGCTCCACAGGGTCAGCGCGATGCTCACCAGGACGCTCAGGCCGAGCTGGCCGCCGGACGCAGCGGCGACCGCGCTCAACTGGTCCACGATGATCGAGCGGGCCTGCTCCGGGATCACGCCGGAGACGGCCTCGAAGTTCCGCTGCACGTCGGCCGGGTCCGCAACCAAGCCGTATATGGAAACGGTCGCGGCGAGGATGGGGAAGATCGCCAGCATCAGATAGAACGCGACCCCGGCCGCGATCATCGAGATGTTGTCCTTGTCGGTCTCCTCCTTGACCCGCCACAGCACGTCGCGCCAGCCGGTGCGGGGCAGTTCCCCGGGGCTCCTGGCGGTCCGGCCGCGGCCGTCCTCGCGTGCCCGCGCCTGGTCCTCCCCGGCGCCGCGGTTGCGCCCCTGGCTGGGGCCGACATAGCGGTCGGCCATGGCCTCCCGGTGGGCGGTCTTGCTCAATCCCAACATGCTCTGCCCCCGGTCAGGTCGTCGCGCCCTTGAGCGCGCTCATGCGGTTGTGGATCTGCTGGATGGCGTGGAAATGGGCGCCGACGAGCACGCGGGTCTCCTCCGGCAGGTCGGCGTGGAGCGCCATGCGGAAGGCTTCGAGCGCGGAGTCCTCCCCGTTCTCGATGCCGGCGATGATCGCCGAGGTCTCGCCCGTGACCAGGGCCCGGCGCAGTTCGCTCCAGGCCGGATGAAGCCGGCCCGGCGGCGTCGTGCCCGCCTGCGGCATGGCGCCGTGGCGGCGAACCTCCTCCTCCAGGGCGGCGGCGGCCCGGTCGTGCTGCTGCGCGATCTCGCGCACCATGGCCTGGACCTTCGGGTCGGCGATCTTCGTCTCGGCCTGCCGGAGACCGTCGACGCCCTGGAGCGTGACCGCGATCAGCGGCGACAGCACGTCGGAGATGTCGGCCGGGCTCAGCCGGCTGATCCTGCGGCCGGCCGCCTCGTCCATCTGCTGCTGCTGCTGCGACCGCCCCATGGCGACGGCGAGCCACAGGGCGCCGATGCCGATCATGACGACCGGGATCGGGTTGTTGCGGATCGCGTCACCCAGGCGGCTCGGATTGCCGCGCATCACGTCCTTCACCAGATCCACCGCCCCGGAGGTCAGCTGGCCCGGCGACAGCCGGAACTCCAGCTCGTCCAGGGTCTGGTCCATGCGCGCCCGGATGCCAGCGATGTCGCGCTCGATGTCCTCGGGGCTGCGATTGGCCGCGCCCTGGTCGGCCCCGGATTCCGCCTCGGGTCTCCCGGGCGCTCTCGGATCGTGGTTGTCGTCGTTGCGGTTCATCCTGTCGAACTCCATGCCCCGTTTGCGGCAGATCAACACGAGCGAAGGGTCAGTGTTCCGGAAGCGGGGCCGCCGGAGCGGCCGGAGCGTTTGTCCCGCGCGGCCGGTTGGTTTATGGAATGCCGAATCTTCAGCGACATGGACGATCCGAGGCAGCGATGACTTTCGATGTGGAGCGGGCGCGGGCCGAGACGCCCGGAACCCGTCACGTGACCCATTTCAACAATGCCGGGGCTGCCCTGCCGCCGCAGCCGGTGATCGACGCGGTCACCGCCCATCTGGACCTGGAAGCCCGCATCGGCGGCTACGAGGCGGAGGCGAAGGCCCGCGACGGCATCGAGCGCGTCTACGACTCGGTCGCCGCCCTGCTCGGCTGCGGCCGGGAAGAGGTGGCGCTGGTGGAGAACGCCACGGTGGGGTGGGACATGGCCTTCTATTCGCTGCGGTTCGATCCCGGCGACAGGATCCTGACGGCGATGGCGGAGTATTCCAGCAACTTCATCCCCTATCTCCAGGTCGCCCGGAAGACCGGCGCGGTCATCGAGGTGATCCCCAACGACGCCCACGGGCAGCTCGACGTGGCGGCCCTGGCGGCCAGCGTGGACGACCGGGCGCGCGGGCCGGCGAAGCTGATCTCGATCACCCACATCCCGACCAACGGCGGCCTGGTCAATCCCGCCGCGGCGGTCGGGCGGATCGCCCGCGCCAGCGGGATCCCCTATCTGCTCGATGCCTGCCAGACGGCGGGACAGATGCCGATCGACGTGGACGAAATCGGCTGCGACATGCTCTCGGCGACCGGGCGCAAGTTCCTGCGCGGACCGCGCGGCACCGGCTTCCTCTATGTGCGCAAGGGACTGCTGGAGCGCCTGGAGCCGCCGATGATCGACAACCACGCGGCCACCTGGGTCGCGCCCGACCGCTACGAGCTCCGCCCCGACGCCCGGCGGTTCGAGAATTGGGAAAGCAACGTCGCCGCCAGGATGGGCCTGGGCGCCGCCGTCGATTATGCGCTGGACTGGGGCCTGGATGCCATCTGGGAGCGGATCGGGAGCCTTGCCGACCTGCTGCGCGACCGGCTGTCAGCGCTGCCCGGCCATGAGGTGCGCGACCTGGGCGAGACCCGGTGCGGCATCGTCACCTTCACCGCCCCGCGCCCCGCCGCCGAGATCAAGCGCGGCCTGGCGACCCGCGGCATCAACGTGTCGGTGACCGCCGCCCCCTCGACCCGGCTCGACATGGAGGCGCGCGGCCTAGACGAGATGGTCCGCGCCTCGGTCCATTATTACAACACGGAGGAGGAGATCGACCGGCTGGTCGCGGCGCTGCGCTGACGCGGCGTCCGGGGAAGCCCCTCAGCCGACCGGCCGCCACCAGTCGGCGACGGCGCGCCGCCGCGCCTCCTCCAGACGGTCGCCCCGGAGCACCAGGCGAAGATGGATCTCCGGCCGGCCGCGCCGGCCCGACTCGACGACCAGATAGAGATGCGTCCAGGTGCCGATGCCGCGATGGACGGCGGCGAAGACCCACTCGTACCGGTCGGGCTCCCGCGCGGTGGCGCGGCTGCCGCCGGCGATCAGCTCGATGCTGTCGTCCGGGCCGCACAGGGGAATGGTCGCGGGAGCGACCGGCAAGCGTTCAGACATGAATAAACCCTCCTGGCCCATGTGCCGAGGAGGGCTGACGCAGCGGCTCGTTCCCGATTGATTGCCGGTCCAGGCCGCATCGTCCCCCGGAAGGGACCACCACCTTGCCCGGGTCGGCAGGTTGGTGTCGGGCGCCAGCCCAACTCTTGATGCTGGCTTTCCTGTATCCTGCCGATGGCGACATGCGCAACCGTTT
Source organism: Skermanella sp. TT6 (assembly GCF_016653635.2). Lineage (NCBI taxonomy): Bacteria > Pseudomonadati > Pseudomonadota > Alphaproteobacteria > Rhodospirillales > Azospirillaceae > Skermanella > Skermanella cutis. Next base: position 788,693 of record NZ_CP067420.1, on the reverse strand, counting down.
TCCCTGCGGCATGAGTGTGCGACCGATTACCCCTTAATAAAGAACTATGGCGAAAACCTGAAAAATCCGATAACTTGGCCGTGTATCGCCGGCCTTGGAGCGACGCCGTGGTTTCCACCTCCCCCATCTCACCCGACCTGATGCGCACCGCGCCCAAGGTGCGGGACCTGACGCCGCAGACGCAGGCGTTCAACCAGGAGATCAACCGGCAGGTCAGCGACACCAACGGCGGCATGAAGGTCAACGCCAAGACGGAGCCGCTGACCGGCATCACCAGTTCGATCGTCGGCGAGGACCGCCGGGCGCTCCAGGAAACCAACGCCTCGACCAAGCCGGGCGCCCGTGTCCCGGCGCTTACCGGCGCCACCAGCGCCTTCGTGACCGAGATGAAATCGGCCGACCAGAGCAACGTCGAGAGCATGGCCGCGGCAGGTGCCCGCGCGCGCGCCCTCGGCCAGGGTCCCGGCGGCGGCCGAATCGACCTGAGCGCCTGAGTCGAACCGCCCGCCAAGCCCGCCGCCGATCCGTTCGACCCTCTTGCGCTGTACCCCGGTGCTCTTGCCGGGGGAGAATCCGTTTACCATGGTCAGTGCCCTGCAACATGGCAGCGCGGAGAGGAACCGACACGATGGCCCAGCATACGGACACGCCGACCGGGAGCACGCTGCCCCGACGCCTGAAGGCGATGGACCTGATTCCCGACCTGATCCCGCTGGCGGGCGCCCGGATCGTCGATGTGGGCTGCGGCGAGGGCGCGCTGGTTCGGGCGCTGGCACGCCGCGGCGCCCATGTCATCGGGATCGAGATCCTGGACGAAGCGCTCACCAAGGCCAGGGCGGCGGAACCCGTCGCGAACGAGCGTTACGTGAAGGGCGTGGGCGAGGACCTGCCGCTGCCCGACAACAGCGCCGACGCCGTCGTCTTCATGAACAGCCTGCACCATGTGCCGGCGGCCCATATGGGCAAGGCGCTGCGGGAGGCCGCGCGGGTCCTGAAGCCGGGCGGCTTGGCCCTGGTGAACGAGCCGGAACCGACCGGCGGATATTTCCAGCTCACCAAGCTCCTGGACGACGAGACGGAGGTCCGGGCGCTGGCCTATGCGGCGGTGAAATCCGTGGACGCGCTGGAACAGGTGGATGAACTGTTCTACCTGAATCCGGTGAAGCACGAGGATTACCAGAGCTTCGCCGACCGCATGGCCGGCATCGATCCGACCCGTTCCAGGCTGATCCGCACCCGCGACGCGGAACTGCGCGAGCTGTTCGAAACCTTGGGGGAGCGGCGGGAGGGTGCCTGGTGGTTCGACCAGCCGGCCCGGATCAACCTGCTGCGAAAGCCGACATAGTGACTGAACCGCGTACCGAGACAGAGCTGCCTTTCGTCGATTACCAGTACCCCGCCAAGGACCCCGCCGGACGCCGGATCGCCATCATCGGCGAAGCGCCCGGCGCCGAGGAGGCCCGCACCGGCAAGCCCTTCGTCGGCGCCAGCGGCCGGCTGCTCGACGAGAACCTGAAGTCCGTCGGGCTGGAGCGCGCCACCTGCCTGATCGGCAATACCTTCCGCTACCAGCCGCCGGGCAACAAGGTGGCCCATTTCTTCTCGTCCCGCACCAAGGCGCGCAAGATGGGCGTCGAGGTCGCGGAGGACCTGGGCCCCCTGGGCGCCTCCGACTACTGCCTCGCCCGGTACGCCGGGGAGGTGGAGCATCTGCGCCGGACCCTCGCCGAGGTGAAGCCCGGCGTGATCATCGCGCTCGGCCGCACGCCCCTGTGGGCCCTGACGGGCCAGAGCGGCATCACGGCGCTGCGCGGCCAGGAACTCCCCTGCCGCCTGTTCGCCGACGCGGTCGTGATCCCGACCTTCCACCCCAGCTACATCCTGCGCGGCAACCGCGTCGAGGAACCCCTCTTCCACGCCGACGTGAAGCTGGCCGCGGAGCGGGCGGGGTGAGAGTGCCGAGGTGTCGCGGCGAAGCCTGCCGCGACACCAATTGACTTTGGAATTACCCAAAAAGTGTTATATGAATGATTATTACTCTTGCCGGTGGTGGAGTTGCAAAAGTCTACGATTAAGCCATAAATCGATTTGTAGCGAAACGATGGCCAAACGCACAATAAATCCTAAACGGTCGATTCGCCCCGTCCCTCGAACGGCCGAAGAAAAAGGTTGGCTGGATAGCATTTCGACCAGGGTCGGATACGGTGGAAATCCAATGCATAAGCGCAATCCAGGCGACTTCCGGCTCGTGCCGCCCAGTGATGGGCGTCAGCACAAGACACTGTGCGACAGGGCGAAGATCTTCTCCAGGGCGGAAGCCATCCGGCTGTTGAAACAAGGCGCCTCGTACGGGCTGGTCAGCGACGCCATGAAAGGCGAATGGCCGAAGAACATCTGGGCGGTCGCCCATAACGGTGAACCCGTCGAAGCGATCCTGGAGAACGAGACCCTGGGCATCTATCATGGCTATTCCATGGGCAAGAACGATCCCATGGCAGCCAGCGTCCGGGAAAGATGGAGCGCGGCGATATGCCGGTAGGTTTCGCTATCGATGCCCAGTGGCATGCGTGCGAGCACGGTCTGGCTGAAGATCGGGCCACGGCCGCCAAGCTTCGCCTCGCCTTCGATGAGATGGTGGCGACCCGGGTTGAAAGCGACTGGTCTCGCGAGGTCCAGGATCGCGTCCATGTGTCGGCATATCCCTTGGCGATGTGGCTGGCGGCGAACTGGTGGCGGCTTCGCTGGGAGCCCTATCCGGCGACCGGCGCCCCTTCCCCGTCCTGGCGCATGGCCCATGAAGTCGCGGCGGCAGGCCACGGCTTCCTGTGGCCGCGACTGGTTTTCGCCAGCGACGGACCGACCGTGGAAGCGGTGTGCCATGCATCGCGGCCGAATTCCGGGGAACCGGTCCGCTATCTGTCGGAATTCCGGTGTGCAGTGCCGGCGACGTCCTTCGAGGCGGCCGTCGATGATTTCGTAGCCGATGTGATCGCCCGCCTGGAGACATGCGGAGGCGTCGGCCAGGACCTGTCCAGGCTTTGGGAAGAGGTCAAGGCCGAGCGCGAGGATCCAACGGAGAGTGTCCGGCGCCGCCTGGAAGCGCGCCTTGGGTACGATCCGGACGAAGCGCCGGAGGAAATACTTGCCCGCTTGCTGAAGCTTTCCAATGAAACCGGTGAGGCTGCATTGGACGAGATCGTGCCCGCCTTGTCCGGGACCGCGACCGGGATCGAGGATGCCATCAGCAAGACGGTAGGAGCAGCCCACGGCCGGGGAATCCGAGTCGCCGTGGATCTTCCTTCGGCTTTGCGCAGGCATCGTTTTCCGGATGGAACGCCGCCGTGGGACCTGGGCAGAAGCCTTGCCGGCGCGGCCCGGGACACTTGGCGGCTATCGGGCTCCGGCATATCCGACGAGGACTTGGCTAAGCTCCTGGATGTTCCGAAGAGGGCACTTCTGCCGGACACGGCCCATGGCCCCGGTATCCCATTCGGCTTGGCTGTGCGAGAAGACGACGGCGCTCACCTCAAGATGGTGTTCAGGGCGAAGAACGCTCCGGGCATCAGGTTCGAGGCTGCCCGCTTTCTGGCCGACCACATGACCGCCCCGGATTCGGACGCCTGGCTTCCGGCGACAAGCACGAAGACGGCGCGCCAGAAGATGCAGCGCGCCTTCGCCGCTGAACTCCTGTGCCCGATCGATGCGCTGAAGTCATTCATGAACGGCGACTTCTCCGACGAACGCATGGAGGAGGCCGCCGAGTATTTCGGCGTCTCGGTCCTGACCGCGAAAAGCCACCTGGCGAACCACGACATCATCCCGCCGGAAATGGTCAGGGTCTGATGCCCCTTCCCGCTCACGCCGGAATCAATTCGAACCGGTCCACGTCCACCAGCCCCCTGTCGGTGATCTTCAGGTGCGGGATCACCGGCAGGGGCAGGAAAGCCAGTTGCAGGAAGGGTTCGGCCAGCGGGCAGCCCATGCCGCGGACGGCGGCGCGCAGCGCGGTCAGAAGGTGCTCGACCTCCTCGAAGGTCCGGTCGCTGATCAGTCCGGCCAGGGGCAGCGCCAGTTCTCCGGCCACCTGCCCGTCCAGCACGGCGACGAAGCCGCCCTGGAGTTCGATCAGCCGGTTGACCGCCACGGCCATGTCGGCATCGTCGGCGCCCACGACGATCACGTTGTGGCTGTCATGGCCTACGCTCGAAGCCAGCGCGCCGCGCTTCAGCCCGAATCCCTTGACGAAGCCCCGGCCGACATTGCGGTTGGTGCCGTGACGGCTCAGCACGCAGACCTTCAGGATGTCGGCCTCCGGGTCCGGGTGCCGCTCGCCGTTGCGGTAGGGCAGGCTCGCGGTCAGGTGCTCCGTCAGGATCTTGCCCGGGATCAGTCCGATCACCGGTCCCGACGGGCCGCCCGAGGGGGTCCTGAAGACCTCGGGCGTCACCGGATCCAGCCGGATCGAGCCCAGCCCGACCGGCGGCACGATGGTTCGGCCCATGAAGGTCTCCGGTCCCACGACCCGGCCGCTGCGGATCACCTGGCCGACCCGGCAGTCCTCCAGGTCGTCCAGCAGCACGATGTCGGCCCGGAACCCCGGCGCAATGAGTCCCCGGTCGGTCAGCCCGAAGCCGCGTGCCGCCGACCAGGTCGCCGCGCGGTAGACCGACTCGATCGGGGCGCCCAGCGCGATCGAGCGCCGGATCAGATGGTCGATGTGGCCTTCCTCGGCGATGTCGAGCGGGTTGCGGTCGTCGGTGCAGAAGCCCAGGAACGGCGAGGTCATGGCGTCGATGATCGGGGCCAGCGTGTTGACGTCCTTCGACACGCTGCCGTCGCGGATCAGCACCTGCATGCCTTTCCGCAGCTTCTCCCGCGCCTCCTCGACCCCGGTCGTCTCGTGGCAGTTCCTGATGCCGCAGGACAGGTAGGCGTTGAGGTCGCGGCCCGTCACCAGCGGGCTGTGACCGTCGATATGGCCGCCCTGGAACGCCGCCAGCTTGTCCAGCACCTTGGGGTCCTTGTGCAGCACGCCGGGGAAGTTCATGAACTCCGCCAGGCCGATCACCTGGGGGTGGCCGCGGTGGCGGACCAGGTCCTCCGCCTCCAGCCGGGCGCCCGAGGTCTCCAGCTCGGTCGCCGGGACGCAGGAGGACAGCTGGACCCGCAGGTCCATCGCCAGCCCGACCGAGCTGTCGAGGAAGTATCCCAGCCCCTCCTCGCCCAGCACGTTGCAGATCTCGTGCGGGTCGCAAACGGCGGTCGTCGTCCCGCGCGGCAGCACGCAACGGTCGAACTCGGCCGGCGTGACCAGGGTGCTCTCGCAATGGACATGGGTGTCGATGAAGCCCGGGACGGCGATGCGGGCCCGCCCGTCGATCACCACCTCCCCGTCATAGCTCTCGTAGGTGCCGACGATCACATCGCCGCAGACGGCGATGTCGCCCGAGGCGATCTCGCCGGTCACCACGTTGAGGAAGCGGGTGTCCTTGATCACCAGGTCGGCCTTCGTCCGGCCCATGGCCTGGTCGATGCGCTTTCCCAGATCGTCCCGCGTCACCCCCATAGGCCGGCCTCCGGCGGAAAGACGGTCTCGCCCTCGTAGCGGAGGCCGGGCTCCCGGTCCCGCGCCAGCCACAGCGGCCCGTCGAGATCGACCAGCTTGGCGCCCTGGGCGATCACCACCCCCGGCGCCATGGCGAGCGAGGTCGCCAGCATGCAGCCGACCATGATGTCGAACCCCGCCTCCTCGGCCGCGCGTTTCAGCCGAAGCGCCTCGGTCAGGCCGCCGGTCTTGTCCAGCTTGATATTGACCACCCCGTACTTGCCGCGCAGTTCGTCCAGGGTCGAGCGGTCGTGGCAGGATTCGTCGGCGCCCAGCGGCACCGGGCAGTCGAAGCCCAGCAGGGCGTCGTCCTGTCCCGCCGGCAGCGGCTGTTCGATCAGTTCGACCCGGAGCCGGGCGAAGGCGTCGCCGAAGCGCTTCAGGTGCTCCAGCGTCCAGCCCTCGTTGGCATCGACGATCAGGCGGGCGTCGGGCGCGTTCTCCCGCACCGCCGTCACCCGCTCCAGGTCGCCGTCCCCCGTCAGCTTCAGCTTGAGCAGGGGCCGGTGAGCCGAGGCGCGCGCCGCGGCGGCCATGTTCTCCACCGTGTCGAGGCTCAGGGTGTACGCCGTGACCACCGGGGCGAGAGGCGCGTCCAGGTCGGCCACCTGCCAGATCGGCTGCCCGGTCAGCTTGCAGGCGAGGTCCCACAGCGCGCAGTCCACCGCGTTGCGGGCGGCGCCCGGAGGCAAGGCCTCCAGCAGCTCCTCCTGCTCCATCCCGGCGGCGATCGCGTCGGCGACGCTCTCGATCTGGGCCGCGACCCCGTCGATGCTCTCGCCGTAACGGGCATAGGGCACGCACTCGCCCCGGCCGACGGTGCCGCCGTCGTCGATCTCGGCGACGACCACGTGGGCCTCGGTCTTGGCCCCGCGGGAGATCCGGAAGGTGCCGCGGATCGGGAAGGTCTCGCGGCGGACGGTCAGGGTGCGCTTCGCGCTCGACGCTGCCATCGCCTCAGCCCAGCAGGTCGACGATCGGGCCGACGCCCATGCGGACCGGATCGACCGCCGGCATGCCGAAGCGGTCGGACAGCTCCTTCAGGTACGTCTCGGCGGCGGACCGGTCCATGGCCGAGGTATTGACGCTGAACCCGATCACCTTCGCATCCGGGTTGGTTACCCGCGCCGCCGCCTCGTGCGCCACGATGCAATCCTGGATATCCGGAACCTTGCGGTTCGGCAGGCCCCGCATATGCGGCCGGGTCGGCTCGTGGCACATCACCATCACGTCGGGCTGGGAGCCGTGGACCAGCGCCAGCGTCACCCCGGCATAGCTGGGATGGAGCAGCGACGCCTGCCCCTCCACCACGTCCCAATGGTCGGGATCGTTGGCCGGGGTGAGGTATTCCACGGCACCCGAGACGAAGTCCGAGACCACCGCGTCGATCGAGACGCCGTCGCCCGCGATCAGGATGCCGGTCTGGCCGGTCGCGCGGAAATCGGCGTTCATGCCGCGCGCGCGCATCTCCTTCTCGAGGGCCAGCGCCGTGAACATCTTGCCGATCGAGCAGTCGGTGCCGACCGCCAGCAGCCGCTTGCCCGGGCGCCGATCGCCGGTTCCGATCTCGAACTCGCGGGTCGGGTGGCGCACGTCGTGGAGCGAGCGGCCCAGTTCCTTGGCCCTGGCCGCGACGGTGGGCAGGTCGGTGATCTTGTTGTGCAGCCCGCTGGCGATGTCCATGCCCAGGTCCAGGGCCTTCAGCATGGTTTCCTGCCAGCTCGCGGCGAAGCGCCCGCCGCGGTTGGCGACGCCGATGATCAGGGTCCTGGCCCCTTCCGCGGCCGCCTCCTCCAGGCTCTTGTCCGGAAGCCCCAAGTCGGCCTTGCAGCCGTCCAGGCGCAACTGCCCGACGCACCAGTCGCGGCGCCAGCGCGCCACGCCGTCGGCGGTCTTGGCGGCCAGTTGGTCCGGCGCATCGCCGAGGAACAGCAGGTAGGGATTGGCTATGGCCAAGGGTCTTCTCCATTACGCGTCTGCGATCGGTTACAGTCTATTCCATTCTCCGGTGCTGACCAGCGTCAACCGGTTCCATGAACCCGCCTCTCACCGGCCGGGATGCTCCACCCGGACCATCCGGTTGGCGTGGGGATGCTCGATCACCCGCACCGCGCCGTCGGGCCAGCGAATCTCCACCCGCTCCACGGAATGGACGGCCCCGAGCCCGAAATGGGCGACCGGCTCCATCTGGCAGAGATAGCCGCTGCCGGCGCAGATCGCCCGCCGCTGAGTCCGGCCGCGCGCCGTGCAGGTCACCAGGGCGCCGCGCGCCGGGGCGCCGGCGGCGGTCAGGGGCATGACCCTGAGCCAGCCGTTGTCGGTCGGATAGGGGCGGTAGAACGTCAGCGGCTGCGGCGCCGACTCGCCGTGGGAGACCAGGAGCTCCAGCCTTCCGTCGCCGTCGATGTCCGCGACCGCGGCGCCGGTGCCGAAGCCCGAAGGCTCCTCCGCGTCGCCGATCTCGGCTTCGGTCCAGCGCTCGTTGGTCCAGGCGAACAGACGGTTCGGCTCGCCGAAATTGTTGAACAGGATCTCCTCGAACCCGTCATTGTCGAAATCGGCCGCGATCACGGTGCGGACGCGCGACGGCTCAGCCATGGCGGCGGGGGCCGACTCGACGAAGCCGCCGCCGCCCCGCTGGAGGAACAGCCGGTGCGGCCCTTCCCGATCGCCGCAGACCAGGTCGAACAGCCCGTCGCCGTCGGCATCCAGCACCGCGACGCCGCGCCCGTTGCCGGTGGGATCGGCCACTCCCCAATCCTCCGCGATCTCCTCGAAGGTCCCGTCGCCCAGGTTGCGGAACAGGAAGTTCGGCCCGTGCTCGTTCGCGGCGAAGATGTCCATGTGCTCCGAAACCAGCGGCAGGCTGACCAGCCCCCGGCCCGCCGCCGCCAGGTCGATGCCGGCCTCCTCCGCCCTGTCGGACGCGCGCCCGCGCCGGTCCAGCTCGTATAGCCTGAACCGCCCGCCATGGCTGGCGACGACGAAGCCGTACCTGCCGGTGCCCGACCGGTCGATGCAGGCGACCGACCGTCCCGCCGTCTGGTTGATCGCGCCGAAATTCTCCGGCTGCCCGAACAGATCCAGCCAGCGCTTGCCGAAGCAGGCGAACAGCCTGTCGCCGAACTGCTTCGGGCCGGAGAAGCTCTCGGAGTTCAGCACGTACAGCTCCTCGCGCCCGTCGCCGTCGGCATCGGCGGCGCACAGGCCGATGGCCTTGCGGGTCGCGTCGGCCAGGACGGGGTCCGCGATATCGACCAGCCGGCGCCCGTCCCATTTCAGCACCAGGTTCGCGCAGCCATGGCCGGCGACGATGAACTCGAAGGCGCCGTCGCCGTCGATGTCGGTCACCGCCACGCCGTAGCCGAGCCTGGGTTCGTTCCGGTCGATCGACTCCGTCTCGTCAAGAAACATCGTCCACTCCCTGGTACCGTTGCTTGCCCCCATGCTGACACAATCCGGCGCGGACGGCACGCGGTGCGTATCCGGATAGGCACCGATCCCACCTGCCCGGCGGAGAATTTGGGAAGATCGCTCAAGCGGGCGGAGCTTGATGATGCTAGCGCTTACCGCTATCATAATCTGCATGAACAACGCGCACCGCAAAACACTGGCCAGCATCTTTGACCGACCGACCAGAGCGGATATCCGCTGGACGGCCATTGAGGCGCCTGTACTGGCTCTGGGCGGCAAAGTGGTTGAGCGGGCTGGCAGCCGGGTGTTGTTCGAAGTGAGCGGCATAACCGCGATCTTTCATCGACCGCACCCGCAACCTACCACGAAGAAGGGTGCGGTGGATGCGGTCAGGCAGTTCTTGAGCAACGCTGGAGTGGAGCCATGATGGAGTACAAGGGGTATGTATCGGGTCCCATCGACTTCGACCCGGAAGACGGCACGTTTTCCGGCACCGTCGCAGGCTTGGCCGATGTGATACATTTCGAGGGAAGCAATTCGGAGGAACTGGTTCAGAGCTTCCGCGGAAGCATCGATGACTATCTCGCCTATTGCGAAGAAGTTGGCAAAACTCCGGACAAGCCGTTCAGCGGTAAGATGCTGATCAGAGCGACCCCGGAAATACATCGTAAAGCGGCCATGCGGGCACAGGCCGAAGGTAAGAGCCTCAGCGCCTGGGTCGCTGATACAATCAAGGCTGCATGACTGCGGTGTCGGAAATGGTTCGAAGTTGCCGTCCAGTCGGGTAGAATCGTCCCCTCCCCGATGCCGTTGCTTGCCCCCATGCTGACACAATCCGGCGCGGACGGCACGCGGTGCGTATCCAGGTACGTTCCTACCTCCCTCCTCCTTCCGCAGGGCGGGAATTCGCCGCCGATTCCAGCCGTCCCCTATCCAATCATCGTGACGCCACGGTCGCGGCATTATATCTAGGCGCATCAGCAGGACCCTGGAACCCGAACCCGACAGAGGGGAAGCCCGCCATGAGTGTCCCCGACCGCCGCCGGCGCATCAGCGTGCCCGAACTGTCCGCCCGGAAGGGCGGCACGCCCATCGTGTCGCTGACGGCCTACACCACTCCCATGGCCCGGCAGCTCGACGCCCACGTGGACATGCTGCTGGTCGGCGACAGCCTGGGCATGGTCCTCTACGGGATGGACAGCACCTTGCCGGTGACGCTCGACATGATGATCGCCCACGGCGCCGCCGTGATGCGCGGCTCGGCCCTGTCCTGCGTCGTCGTGGACCTGCCGTTCGGCTCTTACCAGGAATCTCCCGAAGCCGCCTTCCGAGCCGCCGCGCGCGTCATGGCGGAGACCGGCTGCGCCGCGGTCAAGCTGGAGGGCGGCGTCGAGATGGCGCCCACGGTCGAGTTCCTGACGAAGCGCGGCATCCCGGTGCTGGGCCATGTCGGCCTGACGCCCCAGTCGGTCAACGTGCTGGGCGGCTACCGGGCGCGGGGCCGCACCGGGCAGGAGGGCAACGCGATCGCGGCGGACGCCTTCGCCATCGCCGAGGCCGGCGCCTTCGCCCTGGTGATCGAGGGGACGGTCGAGACCCTGGCCCGCCAGCTGACCGCCGACCTTCCCGTCCCGACCATCGGGATCGGCGCCTCGCCGGCCTGCGACGGGCAGATCCTGGTGACCGAGGATCTGGTCGGCCTGTTCAGCGACTTCACCCCGAAATTCGTCAGGCGCTATGCCGAGCTGGGCCCCCAGGTCTCGGCCGCCGCCCAGGCCTACGCCGACGATGTGCGCGCCCGCCGGTTCCCCGGTCCCGAACACGTCTTCGCCCCAAAACCCAGCGGGAGCACGCCCGATGCCTGAGAAACTGACCACCGTCCGGACCGTGGCCGGCCTGCGCGCCCAGGTCGCGCGGTGGCGCGCCGCCGGGGAGAAGGTCGGCCTCGTCCCGACCATGGGCGCCCTGCACGAGGGGCATCTCAGCCTTGTCCAGGCCGCCCGCCGCAGGGGAGCGGACCATGTGGTGGTCAGCGTCTTCGTCAACCCGACCCAGTTCGGGCCCAACGAGGATTTCTCGAAGTACCCGCGGCAGGAGGACTCCGACGCCGCCAAGCTGGAGACCGTCGGTGCCGACCTGCTCTACGCGCCCGACGTGGGCGAGATGTACCCCGACGGCTTCGCCACCACGGTCCATGTCGCAGGGCTGACCGACGGGCTGTGCGGCCCCTTGCGTCCCGGCCATTTCGACGGGGTGGCGACCGTGGTGTCCAAGCTTCTGCTGCAATGCCTGCCCGACATCGCCGTGTTCGGCGAGAAGGACTACCAGCAGCTGCAGGTGATCCGCCGCATGGTGCGCGACCTCGACGTCCCCGTCCTGATCGAGGGGGCGGCCACCGTCCGGGACGAGAGCGGCCTGGCGCTGTCGTCGCGCAACGCCTACCTGTCCGCCGACCAGCTCGCCATCGCGCGCCAGCTCAACGGCGTGCTGTTCGCCATGGCGGAACGCATCGCGGCCGATCCGGCACGGTGCCGGAGCGAAATGGAATGGGGATTGGAACGGCTGAGGGAGGCCGGGTTCGATCGGATCGACTACCTGGCCGTTTGCGACGCCGCGTCCCTGGAGCCGCTGGAGGTGGCCGACCGGCCGGCGAGGATCCTTGCCGCCGCCTTCATCGGACGCACTCGGCTGATCGACAACATCCCGGTATGACCGTCCGGGGCGGCCCGCCGCTCGACGGGATCGAGCCGTTCGGCAGGCTGGCGGCATCCTGACCACAGCCGGCCGGCATTACCCGGCCAGCATGGCTTCAGGCCTGCTTCGCAGCCGCCGCGGCGGCACCGCCGCGCGCCCGGGCCTTGTCCCCCGTCGGCGGCGGCAGCTCGATATTGACCTCGAGCGTGGAGTAATCGCCTCCACGCTCGAAGCTGACCTCGACCTTCTTCTCGTCGATCTGCACGTACTTGGCGATCACCGCCAGCAGCTCCCGCTGGAGGATCGGCAGATAGTCCGGGCTGGACCCGGCGGCGCGCTCGTGCGCGAGGACGATCTGGAGGCGTTCCTTGGCCTCGTCGGCGACCGACTTGCGCGGAGGTTGCCGGAAGAAGTTGAAGATGCTCATGCGGTCCTCCGAAGGAGGCGATCCAGGAAGCCCTTCTTCTCCGGCTTCATGAAGCGGTGCTCGACCGTCTCGCCCAGGAAGCGGGCGACCGCGTCGGTGTAGGCGTGGTTGGCGTTGCTCTTCTCGTCCAGCGTCACCGGCATGCCGATGTTGGAGGCGCGCAGCACGGCCGGGCTCTCCGGCACGACGCCCAGCAGCGGGATCGCCAGGATCTCCAGCACGTCGTCGACCTTCAGCATGTCGCCGCGCTCGACGCGCTCCGGATCGTAGCGGGTCAGCAGCAGGTGCTCCTGCACCGGCTCCAGGTTCAGTTCCGCCCGGCGGGACTTCGAGGCCAGCACGCCCAGGATGCGGTCGCTGTCGCGCACCGACGAGACTTCCGGGTTGGTCACGATGATCGCGTGGTCGGCGAAGTACAGCGCCATCAGGGCGCCCTTCTCGATGCCGGCCGGGCTGTCGCACAGGATGTAGTCGAAGTCCTTCTTCAGCTCGTCGAGGATCTTCTCCACGCCTTCCTTGGTCAGCGCGTCCTTGTCGCGGGTCTGGCTGGTCGGCAGGATGAACAGGTTCTCGACCCGCTTGTCCTTGATCAGGGCCTGGTTGAGCTTGGCCTCGCCGTTGATGACGTTGACGAAATCGAACACCACCCGGCGCTCGCAGCCCATGATCAGGTCCAGGTTCCGCAGACCGACGTCGAAGTCGATGACAACGGTCTTGAACCCGCGCAGGGCCAGTCCAGTGGCGAAGGCAGCGCTCGACGTGGTCTTGCCCACGCCGCCCTTGCCCGATGTCATAACGATTACCTTGGCCAAGGAAGCCTCTCCACTCTTCGATGTTGATTGCGAACTTGTTTCTTTGCCGCGGCTCATGACAACGGATCCATGCGCAGATATCCGTCGTCCAGATATATGTGAACCTGCTTCTTGAACACCGAGGCGTCCAGATCCTCGCTGACCCGATAGAGCCCGGCGATCGATACCAGTTCCGCCTCCAGGCTGTGGCAGAAGATGCGGGCGGCGGTATCGCCGGAGATGCCCGCCAGCGCGCGTCCGCGCAGCGAGCTGTAGACATGGATGTTGCCGTCGGCCAGCAGCTCGGCCCCGGCGCTGACCGGTCCCAGCACGATCAGGTCGCCGCGCGCGGCGTAGATCTGCCGGCCCGAGCGCACCGGCTCGGTGATGATCAGGGTGGTCTTCTGGAACTCCGGCGCCGCCTCGGCCATCGGCGCGGGGGTGCGCGGCGGAAGCGGGTCGGTCGGCGCCCGCCCGGGTGCCGGCCGCTGGAAGTCGCGCTCCGGCTCGCGGCTCGGGCGGCCGGTCGGCATGACCGTCAGCCCGGCCTCGAACGCGGCGGCCTGCTGGGCCGGCGTGCCGCCCTGGATGCCGACCGGGATCAGGCTGTTCTGGCGCAGGGTGACGACGAAATCGATGAAGTCGGCGGGGCCGGCGCCTTCCTCCAGGTCTTCGAGGTCGAGCACCACCGGGGCGTTCCGGAAAAAATTCGGCGCCTGGCGGATCTTGCTCAGCAGCTGGGGGAAAAACGACGGGTCATCGGGGGCCACCAGCTTCAGCACCATGACGGTGAAGCTGTTGCCCCTGAGTTGGAACGGCGCGTCACGTTCCGAAATCTGACTGGTGCTTCTCACAAACCCCTACCACTTATCATGATGACCGCCGCCCGGCAGGCGTCCGGCACCGCCGTCCCCTGCCCTGGCCCCGCGGGATGAAATCGGCCGCCCCTACGAAAATCGAGAAAATGGCTACTCCTTCTAGCGAGCCATGGCCCCGAAGTGCAAGCGTCTAGTTAACCATAACCCGCGGATATTTCCGCGACCAGCCCCGCGGCCGGGCTCGACTGCGGACCATAGCCCAATTCTTGGGGTCTGTGCCTCAAAAACTACAAGTTATGGTGCCGATATCTTCACTTTTCGGCGAATCTCCGACATGGTCCGGACAGGCCATCATTCGCCGTCGGAAGGCCGTTCCGAGGCTCCCCCCGCCAGGGACGCCCTGCGTCGTTCATATTCCGCCTCGGACATCAACCCGCGGTCGAACATCACCTTGAGAGCCCGAAGGGACCGCGCCGCCGAGTCGTCGCCCTCGTCGCCGCTTTCGCTGTCCGCGGCGCCGCTCGCCACACCGGCACGGCCGCGGACGGGACGGGCGGCGGACCGTGCCGTCCCGGCCACCGGCTTCTTCTCGTTCCAGATCGACGTGAACCTGCTCGCCATGCCTACCCCCGTCACCTCCGAGTGCGAGTTCGTGGCGCCAGCATAGGCAAATCGGCGCGCGGACGCCATGCCGGTGTCGCCAGGGCGGGCAAGGGGTGGGTAACCCGCAACATGTAGATGAATTTTTTATTGGCCCCACGAAATAACGGCGACAAAGCACGAATTTGACGGTTATCCTCGGTGACACCAAGGCTGACACAGACGACAGGAGCCTCTTCCCTTGTCCGACCCGTCGAGAAGCATCGCGGATCCAACATGCGGGGCGCCAGCCCTTCGCCGCCGCCGGACAGCCATCCGCCGCGACGCGTCAGCCGAGTGCACGATCGAACCTCCCGTCCGGGAGGTTTTTTTGTGCCCGCCTTCAAGTCCCCAAAGCCGGTTTCAACGGTCCAGGAGAACGACATGGCCCAACGCCGCTTCGGCAGCAGGAGGTGATCGATGAGAGCCCCGTTTGACACATGCAGCGCCTGGGATCCCCTCAACCAGGATGCCAGCGAAGGGAAAGGACGACGCACCATGGCGAAACGCACCGCATCCTCGGCCCGGGTCGTGGCTCTCACCGAAGCCGACGAGGACGGCTTCCGCGAACAGAGCTACCTGAAGACGGTGAAGCCCCGCACGTCCAACCAGGAAGCGCTGATGGCGGCGATCGACACCCATGCGCTGACGCTGGCGGTCGGGCCCGCGGGGACCGGCAAGACCTATCTGGCCGTCACCAAGGCGGTCGAGGCGATGAGCGCCGGCAGGGTGACGCGCATCGTGATCACCCGGCCGGTCGTCGAGGCGGGCGAGAGCCTGGGCTTCCTGCCCGGCGACATCAACGAGAAGATGGACCCGTGGATGCGCCCGATCTACGACGCGCTGTCCGACCGGCTGGGCGCCCGACAGGTGCGCCAGATGACCAAGGACGGCACGGTCGAGATAGCGCCCCTGGCGTACATGCGCGGACGGACGATCTCGCGCAGCTTCGTCATCGTGGACGAGGCGCAGAACATGACGTTCCAGCAGATCAAGATGCTGCTGACCCGGCTGGGCTGGCACTCCACGATGGTGATCACCGGCGATCCCGACCAGACCGACCTGCTGCCCGGCATGTCCGGCCTGGAGGAGGCCGTGCGCCGGCTCGACCCGCTGGACGACGTCGCCATCGTCCGCCTGACCACCCAGGACATCGTCCGCCACCCGCTGGTGGCCGCGATGATGCCGCTGCTGTCCTGAAGCTCCGGCGGTGCGGTTCGCCGCAGGCCGGCCTTTGACCCAGGTCGGCTTGCGGCGAACCGGCCCAGCGGAACCGGAGGGCAGGACCCCTAGAACCAGAACCGCACGCCGGTGACGAAGGACAGGTCGCTCGGGTCCTCGCCGTGGTCCCGGGCGATGTCGGCGGTCTCGCCCAGCTTCCTCTCCCAGTTCACGCCGACATAGGGGGCGAACTCGCGGACGACCTCGTAGCGCAGGCGCAATCCCAGCTCAACGTCGTTGAAGCCGGGACCGACATGAAGCTCCCGGACCCGCTGGGCCGAGACGTTGACTTCGGCGACCGGCTGGAGGACGAGCTTCTGCGTGATGAGCAGGTCGTACTCGGCTTCCAGGCGGGCGCTCAGGTCGCCGTCCTCGCTGAGGAAGAGCTGGGCGGTCACGTCGAAGAAGTACGGCGCCACCCCCTGGAACCCGACCACCCCATAGGTCGTCTGCGGCCGGGGACGAACGTCGTGCCGGATGCCGGCCTGGAAGTCCCAGAACTCCGACGTCATGCGGCTGTAGAGCAGCTGGAATTCCGCTTCCTCGACCTCCCCGTCCACGGCCTTGCTGCCCTCGGCGTTGAACCAGGCCTTGTTGGTGTCTCCGCCGATCCAGCCCTGAACCTCCCAGTCGATAGAGTTCTCGCCGTCCCGCCAGCGATGCTCCAGCCGGTCGATGAGGAGAGTCGCGAGGATCGGCGGCTCCTCGTGGAACTCTTCGGCCTGGTCCGCGTCCCGGGGTTCGCCGTGTACCTGCGCGGCGACGCGAGGCGGTACCGCCGACAGCGCCAGCAGGACGGATCCCGCCGCGAGCGTCGCCGTCCGGAGGCTTGTCTTCGTCATTCGCATGCTGGTCCCCGCATCAGAGGCTCGCCGTGCGGGGCTCGACGATAAACCGCGTCATCATGCCCGAGGCCATGTGGTAGAGGAGATGGCAATGGAGGGGCCACTCGCCGGGTTCGTCGGCGGTCAGCTGGACCGTGGTGACCTGCCCCGGCGGCACGAGCACGACGTGCTTCCGGGGCATCCGGTCGGTCTGGCCGTTCTCAAGCTCGACGAACATGCCGTGCAGGTGCATCGGGTGGGCCATCATGGTCGTGTTGACGAACCGGATCCGGATCCGATCGCCGTGAGCGACCCGGATCGCGGCACCCTCGTCGAACTTCCGGCCGTCCAAGGTCCAGATATAGCGCGACATCATGCCCGTGAGCCGGATCTCGATCTCGTGGGAGGGATCGCGCCGGTCCCTGGACTTCGAGAACGACTTCAGGTCCGCGTAGGAAAGGGCTTTCGCCCCCGGAGGCGTCCCCGCGTCGGCCCAGCCGACCGCGCGTTCCGGGCGTGCCGCGGCAACGTCGTCCATGCCCTGCAGGGCGCCATGGTTCATGCCGGCCATGGAACCGTGATCCATGCCGGCCATGGCGCCGCGGTTCATCGAACCATGGTCCATGGTACCATGATCCATCGAGCCATGGTCCATCGAGCCATGGTCCATTCCGCCATGGGCCATGGCCATGTCGGCCATGGTCAGGATGGCGCGGGGGCGCCGCTCGGGGATCTCGCCTTCCATGCCTTCCCGGGAGGCGAGGGTCGCCCGGGCGAAGCCGGTGCGGTCGATCGGCTCGGCGAA
This sequence comes from Skermanella sp. TT6, assembly GCF_016653635.2. Classification (NCBI taxonomy): domain Bacteria; kingdom Pseudomonadati; phylum Pseudomonadota; class Alphaproteobacteria; order Rhodospirillales; family Azospirillaceae; genus Skermanella; species Skermanella cutis. The sequence goes on along the minus strand of NZ_CP067420.1, from coordinate 771,455 downwards.
GAAGGTGAAGGGCTTGTCCCCGGTCGGCATGACGACGACGTCGTAGGTCTCGCCGACGCCGATGCGGAACTCGTCCACCTTGACCGGCACCACGTTCTGTCCGTCGGCCGCGACCACGGTCATGGACAGGCCGGGGATGCGGACGTCGAAGATCGACATGGCCGAGCCGTTGACGACCCTGAGCCGCACCCGCTCGCCCGGGTCGCAGACGGCGGTCCAGTTGTCCTTCGGCCCCCTGCCGTTGACCAGGAAGCGGTATCCGGTCACGTCGGCGAGGTCGGTGGCGTCCATGCGCATTTCGCCCCAGGCGAGGCGGTCGTCCATCGTGGCGCCCAGGCCGTCGCGCCGGGCGTCCCGGAAGAAGTCGACCAGGGTGCGCCTGCCGTCGTTGTAATAGCCTTCGCTGACCTTGAGCTTGCGCAGCACGGACCCGGGCGCTTCGGGCGTATGGTCGGACAGCAGCACGACGTAGTCGCGGTCGGTCCGGACGGGATCGCGCCCGGCGGGCTCGATCACGATGGCGCCGTACATGCCCTCCTGCTCCTGGGAGGCGGAGTGGCTGTGGTACCAGTAGGTGCCGGCCTGGCGCAGCTTGAACCGGTAGGTGTAGGTCTCGCCGGGACCGATCGGCCGGTAGCCGTTGAAGCCCGGCGCGCCGTCCATGACGCCCTGGAGCAGCAGGCCGTGCCAGTGGACGGAGGTCGCCTCGTCCAGCCGGTTGGTCACGTGGACGACCACCTCCTGACCCTCGCGCCAGCGCAGCGTGGGCGCCGGGATCGAGCCGCCGATGGAGATGGCGCCGCTGGTCTCGCCGTCGATCGTGATGCGGGTCCGTTCCACGGCAAGGTCCAGGCTCCGGTCGGCCGCCGCGAAGACGCGGCGCCCCGGATGGACCGTGACGATGCCCGCCAAGCCCGCCGCTCCGGCAAGCTTGAGGGCGGCGCGGCGGGAAAGGCCGCGCGATGGCTCGTGCATGGGTCGCCCCCCCTCAGCGCTGGAACGCGACCTTGCCGACCATCCCGGACTCGTAGTGGCCCGGCATGTTGCACGCGAACTCGATCGTAGCCTGCTTCGAGAACTTCCAGACCAGTTCCCGGGTCAGGCCGGGCTCCACGAGGACGCTGTTGGGGTCGTCGTGCTTCATGGAATGGCCCATGTCCGGCATGCCAGAGTGGTCCATCCTCATCATCTCCTCGTTCACGCCGGTCGCGGTCAGCATGCCGTGGTCCACCATCATGGCCATTTCCTTCTGGTGGGCCGCATGCATCGCGGCGGTGCCGATGTTGAACTCGTGCAGGAACTCGCCCGTGTTCCTGACCACGAACCGGACGGTCTCGCCGGCCTTCACCGCGATGGTCTCGGGCTCGTAGAAGTTGTCGCCCATCTCGACCTGGACGGTGCGCGTCTTGGCGGTCGCCTTCGCGGGCTCGCCGATCGCGGCGGTATCATGCGTGTGGCCGGCCTGACCGGGGGCGGCGACAGCCGTGGCCGAAACGGCCATGAGCCCGGCGCCGGTCACGAGGGCGGCGATGGCTTGCAGGGTGCGGATATGCGGACGCATGTCGGGTATCCTCTGTCCCCGGCCCTTGCGGCGCCGGAGAGGCATGTAAGTTTGGCGGCTTCCGGGCGCGGCGGCCAGGAACCGGAAATCAGGGGGAGGTCGGCGTCAGGCCGCGGATCTGGGGGGCCGGCGCAGGGGGGAGACCGATCGGTCCCGGAGCATGTCGTCGGCCGGAGGTTGGCCACGCGCGGGCGTCCACTCGACGGGTTTCACCCCGGGATCTGTCGGCTCCAGGGCCGACATGCCGCAGGCCATCGCGCAGCAACCCTGGTGGGAGTGCTTGGAATGCTCTCCATGGTCGCTTTTCGTCCGGTGATCATGGCGTCCATGGTGGCCCAGCCGCTCGTCGCAGCCATCCCAGGCGCTCTCGCCGGAAGCCGCGGCATGATCGGACAGGACGGAAGCCGCGGCACCGGACATGACGGCACCTCCCCAGCCGAGGAGGAGACTGAACAGCACAGCCGCCAAGATGCGCGTGAAGCCCATGCCCACTGCCGATCCCATGCCTGCGGACTTTCGCCCGGAGGACGGCATTCTATTGCAGCGGCCGGAAGGGATGCAAGGGTGCCTTGGATTTCGCTACGGCGGAATGGCTCCCGCGCGACGGCCAAGGTCGGAAGCCGGGGCGGACGGCACCTGGTCGGGCACCGCCCGCCTCCGCCAGCCGTCAGGCCGCCATCTGGCGGCAGGATTCGGCGCAGTCGCGGCACATCCGGGCACACCGGGTCATCTGCTGGTCGCCGCCGCCCAGGCTCTCGCATTCCGCAGCGCATGCTTCGCAGACTTCGGCGCAGACTCCGCAGGTCCGTCCATGGAAGTTCGAACCCCGGATCATGAAGTCGGCGCTGGTCAGGCAGATCTGGGCACAATCCGCCAGCAGTCGCTGGTGGTCGGCCGACGCATGGTCGCCGCCCATGCCGAGACAGTGCATCGAAGTCTCCAGGCAGGTCCGATGGCAATCAAGGCAGTTCCTGATACATTGCTGCATGTCCATGGCGCGTTCCCTCGTCTGGCTGATGCTCCGTCAACAGCATCCATGGCCGCGAGGTTACGCCCGCGTCGTCATGGGCAGCGCTTCGCGACACACGAAAAGTTCCGCGGCCGCCGGAGCGCTCCGCCGCGGCGATGCGGACGGGCATGCCCCTACCCGATCCCGAGCTTCGCCACGGCCTCCTTCAGGATGCCGGCGCTCCGCGCCAGCGCCGTCGTCTCCCCCTCGTCCAGGGTTGGCCGCAGCGTCCCGATCACGCCGTCGATGCCAAGGATGCGCGGCAGGGACAGCGCCACGGACTCGACCCCGGCCACCTCCGGGTTGACGGTCGAGCAGGTGACGACCGCGCGCTCGTCGTCGGAGATCGCCTGGGCGATGCGCGCCAGTCCGCCGCCGATGCCGTACCAGGTGGCGCCCTTGCCCTTGATGATCCGGCCGGCGGCGCCGCGTACGCCCTCGTCGATCTCCGCGCGGACGGCATCGGTCAGCGGCCGTCCGATCTGCTCGGCGAACTCCGCGACCGGCATCGCCCCGGCGTCCGCTCCGGACCAGTGAAGCACCTCGCTGTCGCCGTGCTCCCCCAGCACATGGGCATGCACCGATTTCGGCGAGATGCCCAGGTGCCGCCCCAGCAGCGCCCGGAACCGGGCGGTGTCCAGGATGGTGCCGGAGCCGATCACCCGTCCGGCCGGCATATCGGGCCGCGTCCGGCGGGCGATGTCCAGCGAGACCTGGGTCATCACGTCGACCGGATTGGTCGCGATCAGCAGGATCGCGCCGGGCGCGCTCGACAGGACCTGGGGGATGATCTCGCCGAAGACGGCGGCATTGCGCTCCAGAAGTTCCAGGCGGGTCTCGCCGGGCCGCTGGTTGGCGCCGGCCGCCAGGACCACCACGCACGATCCGGCCAGATCGCCGTAGTCGCCGGCGTTGACCGGCATCGGATAGGCGAACGGCGTCGCGTGCAGGATGTCCTCGGCCTGCGCCGCCGCCAAGTCGCGGTTGCGATCGACCAGGACGATTTCCGTTCCGACGCCCCGCATCACCATCGCGTAGGCGGCGGCGCTTCCGACGAAACCGGCTCCGACAATTCCGATCTTCATGGTCCGATCCTCATGGACTGGCACCCGGCGGTGCCTTAAAGGAATGCTGAAGGGCGACAAGGCTGCGGCGATTGGTCCCGCTGTGCCCTACCCTCGGCCGGAACAGATAACCCGGTCAAGGTGTGAATCGCCCGGCCTGTTCGCCCCGCCCCACGCAACCGCAGTCAGGACAATGAACCAACGCCTCATCCGCCTCGCCGTCGGCACCCTGATCGGCCTGCTGATCGCCGCCGGCATCGTCTGGTGGCAGGTCTCCCAGTTGCCCGGCGGCACCCGGGGCGGCACCCAGACCGGCACGGCCCTGATCGGCGGCCCGTTCTCGCTGACCGACCATACCGGCCGGCCGGTCACCCAGGCCGATTACCAGGGCCGCTACATGCTGGTCTATTTCGGCTTCACCTTCTGCCCGGACGTCTGCCCGACCGAACTGCAGGTGATGGCGACCGCCCTGGACCGCCTGGGCGCCAAGGCCGACGAGGTCCAGCCGCTGTTCGTCACGATCGATCCCGAGCGCGACACCGTGACGCAGATGGCCGACTACGTCGCCCAGTTCCATCCCCGGCTGATGGGGCTGACCGGCACGCCGGAGCAGGTCGCCGGGGCGGCGCGGGCCTACCGGGTCTATTTCGCGAAGGCGCCGGACAAGGACGGCGGCGACTACTACACGATGGACCACTCGTCCTTCGTCTACCTGATGGGACCGGACGGGAAGTTCCTCGAAGCCTTCGCCCACGGCACGGCTCCGGACAAGATGGCGGAGACGATCGCCGCCCACCTGGACTCCTGACGAATGGTCCGGAACCGGCGCCGCGCGGCGGTACGCGCCGCGCGTACATAGTGTCGCATCGGCGGTTCAAGGCCCCCGAAAGCCTGTCCGGAGAGCCTTTCGAAGGGGTCAGTTGCGTCGGAAATCCAAGTAATTCAACCACTTGGAAGGAGGGTTTTGCGACTTGACAGGGTACTGCCCTAACCGTATGGTGCCGCCGCTTTCGCGCGGCTTCCCGGCCAACCGGGGGAAGTGGGACCGGACATGAGCGACGACCAGTCTCCCCCGCCCTCGTTGGACGACATCGATGCCCGTTTGCGGAAGGCGCGGGAACGCAGCGCCGGGCCGGCTGCCAAGCCGGACGGGGATGACGACCTGCCGAGGAGATCCCTCGGGCTCGCCTTCCGGATCGGGATCGAGCTGGTGGCCGCCATGATCATCGGCGTCGGCGGCGGCCTGCTGCTGGACCGCTGGCTGGGTACGACGCCCTGGGGCCTGATCGGGATGTTTTTCCTTGGCGCCGGGGCCGGAATTGTGAATGTCTACCGGGCCGTCACAGGCGTCGGCTACGCACCGGGCTACCGGAGCATGCGGAAGCCGGAAGACGGGCCGGACCAATAACAGCGCCAGACGCAAAGTTTGGCTGAACGAGGACGACCGTGGATCCGCTTCACCAATTCCAAATCCAGAGGTACGTGCCGATCAATGTCGGCGGCCTCGACGCATCGTTCAGCAATTCGTCGCTGTACATGGTGATTGCAGTCGCGCTGATCACCGGTTTCATCGTGTTCGGCATGCGCGGCCGGGCCCTCGTCCCGGGACGCATGCAGTCGCTGGCCGAAATGTTCTACGAGTTCGTCGCCAACATGGTGCGCGAGAACGCGGGTCCCGATGCGCGGAAATATTTCCCGTTCGTGTTCTCGCTGTTCATGTTCATCCTGGTCGGCAACCTGCTGGGCATGATCCCGGGGACCTTCACGTTCACCAGCCATATCATCGTCACCTTCGGGCTGGCCTTGACGGTGTTCGTCTTCGTCACCCTGCTGGGATTGATCAAGCACGGCTTCCACTTCTTCTCGCTGTTCATGCCGCACGGCGCGCCGATCGCGCTGGCGCCGATCCTGATCCCGATCGAGGTCCTGTCCTACCTGTCGCGTCCGGTCAGCCTGTCCATCCGGTTGTTCGCCAACATGATGGCCGGCCATACGATGCTGAAGGTGTTCGGCGGCTTCTCGGTCCTGCTCGGCGCCGGTCTCGGGGGTCTCGGCTACACGATCGGCATCCTGCCGCTCGCGATCAACGTTGCACTGGTCGGTTTCGAAATCCTCGTGGCGCTTCTTCAGGCCTACGTGTTCACGATCCTGACCTGCCTCTACATCCGCGACGCCCTGGAACTGCACTGATCGGCCCTTCCGGCCATTGATCGGTGCCGCGCCGCGGGTTACTCCACACCACCCACCTGTTCTAATTTCCAGTCTCAAAAGAAGGGTATCTAATCATGGACGCAGAAGCCGCTAAGTTCATCGGCGCCGGTCTGGCGGTTTTCGCCCTGTTCGGTGTTGGCCTCGGCATCGGCAACATCTTCTCGACCCTGATCAGCTCGATCGCCCGCAACCCGGCATCGCGCGCGGCGGTTTTCCCGATCGGCATCCTGGGCTTCGCGCTGACGGAAGCCGTGGCGCTGTTCGCCCTGCTGATCGCCTTCCTGATCCTGTTCGCCTAAGCTCGAGCCTGAACGAAGCTGGTTTTCGCTCACATGCGGCGCCTGGCTCAACGGGATCACCGTCCCGGCGACCGGCGCCGCAAGCTTAGGGGATCGATCATGCCCAAGTTTTTGGCTCGTCTGCGTGCGGGCGGACTGGCCGGGCGCGTTGGTCTCGCCTGGACGATGCTCGTCGTCACGGCGGGCGGCGCCCTGGCCCAGGCGGATCATGGAGCGGCCGGCGATGCCGCGCACGGGGCCGACTTGGCCCACGGCGCGGAGCATGGCAGCGGCGGCCTGCCCCAGCTCGATCCCACAGTCTTCGCCCCCCAGCTGATCTGGCTGGCGATCTCGTTCATCGCCCTCTACTTCCTCATGGCCAAGGTGGCTTTGCCCAAGGTCGCCGAGGTGCTGGAGGAGCGGCAGGAGCGGATCACCAACGACCTCGACCGGGCCTCCGCGCTCCGGGAGGAGTCGGCCGGTGTCATGGAAGGCTACGAGAAGGCCCTGACCGACGCCCGGGCGCATGCCCAGTCGGTGATGGCCGCCACGACCGCCGACATCGCTTCGGCGTCGTCGGGCCGTCAGGCCCAGTTCAATGCCGATCTGGCCGCCAAGACCCGCGCCGCCGAGGAGCGGATCAACGCGGCCAAGGAAACGGCGCTCACCAGCGTCCGCTCCGTGGCGGCCGAGATCGCCCAGCAGACCGCCGAGAAGCTCGGCGGCATCAAGGTCGATGCCGCCCGGGCCGATACGGCCGTCGGCGCCGTGATGCAGGAGCGTGGCTGATGTTTCAAGCTGCTGAATTCTGGGTCGCCGTCGCCTTCTTCATCTTCCTCTTCTTCGCATTCCGTCCGGGCGCCAAGGCCCTGACGGCGATGCTGGACGATCGGGCGGACAAGATCCGCCAGGAACTGGAGGAGGCGCAGCGGCTCCGCGAGGATGCCCAAGCCACCCTCGCCTCCTATCAGCGCCGTCAGCGCGATGCGCTGAAGGAAGCCGAGGACATCATCGCCCATGCCCGCGAGGAAGCCGAGCGGCTCCGGCTGCACGCCGCGGCCGACCTCGACTCCTCCATGAAACGGCGCGAGGCCCAGGCGATGGACAAGATCGCCCAGGCCGAGGCCCTGGCCCTTCAGGAAGTGAAGAGCCTGACGGTCGATCTCGCGATCGCCGCCAGCGGCCGCCTCATCGCGGAGAACATGGACGCCGCGCAGTCCGCCAAGCTGGTCGACGCCGCAATCGCCGACCTGCCGCGCAACCTGCACTAAGCGCTCCGTTCCGCGCAGAGCCTTCGACGGAAAGCCCCCGATGCTTCGGCATCGGGGGCTTTTCGCGTTTCGGGGCACGGCCTCCCTGCGTTACGCTCGACAGGGGTCCGGCAAACCGGACATGGAATAACGGGGAGAAAAAGCTTCATGTCGATCCTGATCCGCGGCGGAACCGTCGTGACCGCCGAGCAGAGCTTCCGCGCCGACGTCTATTGCGAGAACGGCACGATCGTCGCGATCGGCGACGGTTTCGATGCGCCGGCCGGCTCGCAGGTGGTCGATGCGGGCGGCATGTATGTCATGCCGGGCGGCATCGATCCGCACACCCACATGGAACTGCCCTTCATGGGAACGGTCGCGAGCGAGGACTTCTTCTCCGGGACCTCGGCAGGGGCGGCCGGCGGCACCACCATGATCATCGACTTCGTGATCCCCGCACCCCAGCAGTCGCTGGTCGAGGCCTATCGCCAGTGGCGCGGCTGGGCGGAGAAGGCGGCAACGGACTATTCCTTCCATGTCGCGGTCACCTGGTGGTCCGACCAGGTCCGGGAGGAGATGGGCGTGCTGACGCGCGAGCACGGCGTCAACTCCTTCAAGCATTTCATGGCCTACAAGGGCGCCATCATGGTCGATGACGGCGTCCTGCTGAACAGCTTCGCCCGCGCGCAGGAACTGGGTGCCCTGTGCACCGTCCATGCGGAGAACGGCGACGCCGTCTTCCATCTGCAGAAAACGCTGCTGGAGCAGGGCATCACCGGGCCGGAGGGGCATGCCCTGTCCCGCCCGCCCCAGGTCGAGGGAGAGGCGGCGCAGCGCGCCATCGCCATCGCCAACGTGCTGGGCGCCCCGGTCTATATCGTCCATGTCTCGACCGAGCAGGCGACCCAGGCGATCTCGCGCGCCCGCGCCGCCGGGCACCGCGTCTACGGGGAGGTGCTGGCCCAGCATCTGGTGATCGACGAATCCGTCTACCGCAATCCCGACTGGCAGACGGCCGCCGCCTACGTGATGAGCCCGCCGTTCCGCGCCAAGCACCACCAGGAGGCCCTGTGGGCCGGCCTGTCCTCCGGCGGCCTGCAGACCACGGCGACCGACCATTGCTGCTTCTGCGCGCCGCAGAAGGCGGCGGGGCGCGACAACTTCACCAAGATCCCCAACGGCACCGGCGGGATCGAGGACCGCATGTCGATCCTGTGGCACAACGGCGTCGGCACCGGCCGGCTGACGCCCAACGAGTTCGTCAGGATCACCTCGACCAACTGCGCCCAGATCTTCAACCTGTATCCCCGCAAGGGCGCGGTCCAGGTCGGGGCGGATGCCGATCTGGTGGTATGGGATCCCGAGGGAACCCGGACCATCTCGGCGAAGACCCACCACCAGAACGTCGATTTCAACATCTACGAGGGGATGGAGGTGAAGGGCGTCGCCCGGCACACGTTGTCGCAGGGCAACCTGGTCTGGACCGACGGCGAACTGCGCACCGTCCGGGGTGCCGGGCGCTACATCGACCGCCCGTGCCATCCCCCGGTGTTCAAGGCGATCGAGCGGTACAACGAGTTGCACAGGCCGGTCGGTGTCGACCGGGAGGTCGCGACGGCGGTCACCCCCTGAGACGACACGGGTGCGGGCACTTTTTCTCCGAATGGGGTAGTCTCGACGGGCCATCTCGACCAGCAGGGACCCGCCCCCATCATGATTGCCCGCATCCTTGCCGCCATCCTCCTGTTTTCCTTCGCTTCCCTGACCGGCGGGACGCCGGTGCTGGCGGCGCGGATCAGCGTCTCCGGCGGCGGCCCCGCCGCGGCGGCCACTGTCGATTCGGAAGAGCTCGCCGGGCTGCCCGCGGCGGAGATCGTCACCGCCACCCCCTGGACCGGCAAGGCCAGCTTTTCCGGCCCCTACCTGACCGACGTCCTGGCCCTGGCGAAGGCCGAAGGCGGCAAGGTTTCGCTGTTCGCCAGGGATGACTACAAGGTGGAATTGTCGCTGGCGGATATCCGGCGCTACCGGCCGATCATCGCGACCTCCATGGACGGCAAGCCCATACCCCCGCGCGAGCGCGGGCCGTTCTGGCTGATGTTCCCGTTCGATGACCATCCGGAGTTGCAGAACGACGCCTGGTTCTTCCGGGCGATCTGGCAGATCGACCGGATCAGGGTCGAACCTTGACGCGGGGGCTGCGCGCCGCCCTTGCGGGGCTGGGGTTGGCCGTCGTCGTCTCCTTCTCCATCGTCGGAGCGTTGCAGTACGCGCTGTCGGACAAGACGGTGGGCGTGCTGGCCGGCGGGACCGACAACCAGGCCTGGGCCTTCTTCCAGCTCGGGACCGAGCACCACCGGCTGCACGTGGCGTTGCTGGAAGCCTCGGCGGGCATCAACGACGCCGCCGCGGCGGAGGGGCGGTACGAGGTGTTCGTCAGCCGGCTCAACATCGTGCGCGGCGGCACCTACAGGCAGATCTTCACGGGCCGGGCCTTCTATGACGGGGCGATCGGCGAACTGGGTCGTTTCGTAGACGAAACCGATGCCCTCGTGACAGCGCGCGGCGGGTTCGACGGCGCCGTGGTGGCGGAACTCCTGGTCCGCCTGCCGCGGCTGCGCGAGCCGATTCAGTCCATGATGCTCGGGATCACCAGCGTGAGCGCCGGCGAGGCCGCCCAGCGCTGGACCGAGATCACGGAGATGCAGCGGCTGGCGACCACGGCGACGGTTATACAGGCCGTTCTGTGCGCCGGCTTCGCGGGTCTGGCCGGCTGGTATATCCTGCAAAGCAGCCGCTCCCGGCGGGAGCTGCTGCAACTGACCGGAACGCTCAACCAGGCCAAGCAGGACGCCGAGGCGGCGAGCCGCGCCAAGTCGGAGTTCCTGGCCAACATCAGCCACGAGATCAGGACCCCGCTGAACGGCGTGATGGGGCTGCTGGGCCTGCTGGTCGACAGCCGCCTTCCCCCCGAGCCCCGGGCCCACGCCAGCTCCGCCCTGCGGTCGGCCGAGAACCTGCTGACCATCGTCAACGATATCCTGGACCTGTCCAAGCTGGAAGCCGGGCGGATCGAGGTCGAGGCGGTGGATTTCCTGCTGACCCAACCGGCGGAGGACGTGATTTCGATCCTCCATCCCGCGGCGCAGGAGAAGGGCAACGAGCTGGCCTACGCGATCGAGCCGGACGCGCGGATCTCCCTGCGCGGCGACGTCGGGCGGATCCGGCAGATCCTGTTCAACCTGGTCGGCAACGCAGTCAAGTTCACCCATGGCGGACGGATCCATATCCGCTTCGCCACCCGGCCGGAGGAGGGATCGGGCGGGCTGATCCTGGCCGTGGACGTGCAGGATACCGGCATCGGCATCCCGGAGGAATTCCTGGGCCGCCTGTTCGAGCGGTTCTCCCAGGCCGACGGCTCGACCACCCGGCGCTACGGCGGCACCGGGCTGGGGCTGGCGATCTGCCGGCAGCTCTGCCTGCTCCAGGGCGGCGACATCACCGTGCGGAGCGAGGTCGGCAAGGGTAGCACCTTCAGCTTCACCGTGCGCTGCCAGCCCGGCCCGGACATCGTCGAGGCCCCCCTGCCCGATCCCGCGCCGGAAGCGGTGGACCACGGCCCCCTGCGCCTGCTGGTGGTGGACGATGTCGAGGTGAACCGGACCCTGATGGACAGCCTGCTGACCCGCCGGGGCCATTCCGTCGAGCTGGCGACCAACGGGGCGGAGGCGGTCGCCGCGGTGGCCGGCGCGGACGCGCCGTTCGACCTGGTGCTGATGGACATCCAGATGCCGGTGATGGACGGCTGCTCGGCGGCCGAGGCGATCCGCACCCTGCCCCCGCCCTTCGGACCGACCCCGATCGTCGCCGTCACGGCCCATGCCATGGCCGGCGACCGGGAGCGTTATCTCGCATCCGGAATGAACGACTACGTCTCCAAGCCGGTCCGCCCGGCCGAGCTGTTCGCCGCGATCGAGCGCGTGATGAGCAAGCTTCCCGCGCCGGTACCGCAGGCGCCCGCCCCGGCCGCGCCCGATGATCTGGCGGAGACGCCGCTGCTCGACCAGACCATGATCGAGCAGCTCCAGGACTGTCTCGACGCGGAGGACCTGATGGACATGCTGGGACTGTTCCCGGGCCAAGCCCGGATCCAGGCGGACGAGATCGAGGCGGCCATTGCGACGGGCGACGCCGGGGCGGTCAAGCGGGCGGCCCACGGCATGAAGGGCGCCAACGCCAACCTGGGCGCCCGGCGCCTCTCCGCCATCGCCCGCGCGATCGAGGTGAACGCCGCCGACCCGGCGGAGGCGGCCCGCCTGCTGGCCCTGGCGCGGGAGCAGATCGAGCCGACCCGGCTGGCGCTGGAGGAACGGTTCGCCCCGGCGGCCCATGGCTAGGCCCGCTCCCAATGGCCGTGCCGGCGGACGAAGCGGCCGGCGGCGTCGTGGCGGAACCCGGTGCCGTCCCAAACCCTGACGTCGAAGCCGATGCGGTCGCCGTCCACGTCGATCAGGTTGTAGGCGTTCGGTTCGTTCCGCAGCCGGGTCGATGTCGCGGTGGAGGCCTGGGCCACCAGGATCGAGCGTTTCACCGCCGTATGGTGCGTCCTGACATCCCCGTGGTAGCCGCGGTGCAGGTGTCCGGCGAGCAGCAGGTCCACCCCGCAATGCTCGAAGGTGCGGAGCGCCAGGCCGGCGCGCCCGACCAGGCGCGTGTCCGGCGCGTCGGGGGGCGGCAGGAACGGATGGTGGGTCACAACGACCTTGAAGACATCAGGTCCCACGGAGTCGAAGACGCTCCGCGCATGGGCGATCTGATCGGCGTTGATCCGGCCGTGGGACCAGTTCCAGTGGAGCCCCATCGGGCGCGCGGTGTTGAGGCCCAGCACCGCGATCTCCTCGTCCCGGTGGAGCGGGCGCAGGTCCCGCTCGATGTAGCGGCGGTAGCGCCGCAGGGGTGCGGCGAAGCGGGCCAGCAGGTTTACGCCCGGAATGTCGTGGTTGCCGGGAACCACCAGGTAGGGCGCCTCCAGCCGCTGGAGGAAGGCGCGGGCGGCACGGAACTGGTCGTGGTGACCGCGCTGGGTCAGGTCGCCGCTGACCACGATCAGGTCGGGCCGGACCCCGGCGAGGTCGACCAGAAGCGCTTCGACGACCGCTTCGTCGATCCGGCCGAAATGCAGGTCGGAGATATGGGCGAGCCGCCTCATGGCAGCGCCCCGGCCGGCACCAGGACCTTCAAGGCGCCGGGACGCATGCGGAATCGCAGGGGTGTCGCGACGCGGTGGACCTCGCCGTCGATGGCGACGGCCAGGCTCCGCTTGGGGGTCCGGACGGTTACCTCCCGGACGCGCTCGACGCTGAGGTCCCGGTCGCTCTGCCAGCGGCCGAGCAGCATGCGGGTCGCCATGCGGAACATGCCGAACGAGGTCTTGTGCCGCGCCAGGTAGACCGCCAGTTCCCCGGCCCCCAGGTTGGAGCGGGCGAAGAAGGAGAAGAAGGCGTCGTCATAGGCGTTGTTGGCGACCGCCAGGGCCATGGTCCTACGGCGCTGCGGACCGGAGCCCAGGTCGATCTCCATCTCCAGCCGGGGATAGCGGCGCATGGCCGCCAGGGTCGCCGCCCCAAGATGCAACCATTTGGCGAATCCTGGCTCGTGCCTGTGCCGCTCCCGGTAGCGGGCCAACATGGGGAACAGCCCCAGCACCGCGTTGCACAGGAACACGGTGCCGTTGACCTCCGCCACGTCCACCGCCCGGATCTCCCCCTGGGCGAGCTGACCGACCGCCGCCTCCAGGTCGAGCGCCATGTGCAGGTCCTTGGCCAGCAGGTTGGCCGTGCCGAGCGGCAGGACCCCCATGGCCTTGTCGGTATCGACGAGAAGGGTCGCGGCGGCGGCCACGGTGCCGTCGCCGCCGCCGACCACCACGGCGTCCGCATCGGTCGCCACGGCGGCCCGCAGGGTTTCCATCAGCCCGCCGGGAGGGGCGACCGTCACGGTCGCGGTCGCCCCCCGGTCGCGGAACAGGTTCTCGATGCGAGCGGCGGCGTCCTCCGACGACTGGTCGAGCAAGGCCCCCGCCGATCCGTTGATGACGACGGCCAGCTTCATGCGGACCAATATGGGTTCCGGAACGCCGGTTACAGCCCCGCCTTCTCCCAGACCTCGTGGGTCCAGGCGCCTTCCGGCTTCCTGCTGATGACCGGGTCCGACTTGCCGCCGATCAGCACGTTGACGGTCCGCTCGTAGGCCGCGGGGTCCAGGTAGCCGGGACCCTTGGTGCCGCCCTCGATCAGCTTGGCGATCTCGCCGATCATCTTGGCCTGGTGTTCTTCGGTCTGGGCGCCGGAGGCGTCGTTCTCCAGCACGATCTCCACCGCCTCGGCCTGGTTCTTGATCGCGTAGTCCCAGCCCTTCATGGAAGCCTTCACGAACCGGGCCAGCTTGTCGACCATCTTGGGGTCCTTCAGCTTGGAATCGAGGGTGTAGAGCCCATCCTCCAGCGTGGCGACGCCCTGGTCCTCGTACTTGAAGACGATCAGGTCGCTCTCCGGCACGCCGGCCGCGATTACCTGCCAATATTCGTTATAGGTCATGGTGGAGATGCAGGCCGCCTGCTTCTGGAGCAGCGGATCGACGTTGAAGCCCTGCTTCAGCACCTTGATGTCCGGATTGGTGCCGGAGGTGCTGTAGCCCAGCTTGTCCATCCAGGACAGGAACGGATACTCGTTGCCGGAGAACCAGACGCCGAGCGTCTTGCCCTTGAAGTCGGCGGGAGTGGCGACGCCGCTGTCCTTGCGGCAGGTCAGCATCATGCCCGACTTGTTGAAGGTCTGGGCGATGTTGACCAGCGGAACGCCCTTCTCGCGGGTCGCCAGCGCCGAGGGCATCCAGTCCACGACCACGTCGGCCCCGCCGCCGGCGATCACCTGGGACGGGTTGATGTCCGGCCCGCCCGGCTTGATCGTGACGTCCAGCCCGACCTCGTCGTAGAAGCCCTTCGCCTCCGCCACGTAGTAGCCGGCGAACTGCGCCTGCGTGACCCACTTCAGTTGCAGGGTCAGCGGGTCCGCCGCCCGGGCCTCCCCCGCCATCCCGCCGAAACCCGCCGCGGCAAGCGCCGCCATCGCCAGAGCAAATTTGCGCATCACCCAGTACCCCCAGCCTCGTCTTGTCGTTGAACGGATTATTGTTGGCGAAACGAGGGATGCCAGAAGGTGGCCCCCCGCTCGATCACCGAGATGATTCCGTAGGATGCCGAGCCGACCAGGGCGGCGACGGCGATGGTCGCCCACACCACGTCCACGTTCATCCGCGCCACCTCGGTGGAGATGCGGAAGCCCATGCCGACGATCGGCGTGCCGAAGAACTCCGCCACGATGGCGCCGATCAGCGCCAGGGTGGAGTTGAGCTTGAGGGCGTTGAAGACGAAGGGCAGCGCCGCCGGCAGCCGCAGCTTCATCAGCGTCTGCCCGTAGCCAGCCGCGTAGGAGCGCATCAGGTCCAGCTCCATGGCGCCTGCCGCCCGGAGCCCGGCCAGCGTGTTGACCAGCATGGGGAAGAAGGTCATCACGACGATCACCGCCGCCTTGGACTGCCAGTCGAAGCCGAACCACATGACCATGATCGGCGCGATCCCGACGATCGGCATGGCGCTGACCAGGCTGCCCAGCGGCAGCAGCCCCCTCTGCAGGAAGGGCGAGCGGTCGATCGCCAGCGCCGTCAGGAACCCCGCGCCGCAGCCGATCGCATAGCCGGGAATGACGGAGCGGATCACCGTCTGGTGGAAGTCCGCCGCCAGGGTCGGCAGATGGGAACCGATCGCCGCCGCGATCATGCTGGGCGGCGGCAGCAGGATGCGCGGGACGCCGAACCCGACCGTCACCATCTCCCACAGCCACAGCAGCAGCACGCCGAACAGCAGCGGCACCGCGATGCGGGCCGGCCAGCGGTCGTCCCGCGCCAGCGCCGCCATGGCGGCACCGCAGGCCGCGACCGCCGCCAGTCCCGCGACGAGGGCGGCGACGCCGCTGACGTCCAGCAGCGCCAGCGCCGCCGCCCCGGCCAGGAGGGTCGCGAACACCCGGAGCATCACAGGCGCCCTCCCCTGATCCGCGTCAGCCCGCGTTCGGCCAGTCCGACGGCGCCGACCGCCAGCATCGCCAGGAAGGCGGACATGAACAGCGCCGCCCAGATCTGGATCGTCTGGCCGTAATAGGAGCCCGCCAGCAGCCGCGCGCCGAGCCCCGCCTGGGCGCCGGTCGGCAGTTCCGCCACGATGGCGCCGACCAGGGCCAGCGCTATGGCGACCTTGAGGCTGGGGAACAGGAACGCCATGCTGGACGGCCAGCGCAGCTTGGCGAAGGTCTGGGCCGGCGTGGCGCTGTATGTCCGCATCAGGTCGAGCTGGATCGGGTCGGGCGAGCGCAGCCCCTTGACCATGCCGATCGCGATGGGGAAGAAGCTGAGATAGGCCGAGATGATCGCCTTGGGCAGCAGCCCGGTGAAGCCCAGGTTGCCCAGCACCACGACGATCATGGGCGCTATGGCGAGGATCGGGATGGTCTGGGACGCGATGATCCAGGGCATCAGCGACCGGTCGAGCACCCGGACATGGACGATCCCGACCGCCAGCGCCACGCCCAGGACCAGCCCGAGGGCGAACCCGGCGAGCGTCGCCGACAGGGTCACCCCGGCATGGAAGGCCAGGCTGCGCTTGGACGTGACCGGCCGCCCGACCACGGAGTCGTACAGCTCCACCGCGATCTGGTGGGGTGCCGGCAGCACCGGCCGGTCCATCGCCCAGGTGCCGGCGACGAGGTCGGAGACGGACCAGTCCGGCGAGGCGCGCTCCAGCCTTTCGCGGACCTGCGGCGCGTTCAGCCAGACCGAGGCGGCGTACCAGACCAGCAGCAGGGCCGCCAGCACGGTGAGGACCGGCAGCGCCGCGCCGTCGCGCGCCGGCACGCGGCGGATCGCGGCGGCGGTAGCGGCGGCGTCAGTCATAGCTGTGGCCCGCCCGCAGGGCGACGCGGACGCGGTGGGCGATCTCCAGGAATTCGGGAGTCTCCCGTACGTCCAGGTCGCGGTCGCGGGGGAGGTCGCCGTCGATCACCTCCAGGATGCGGCCGGGCCGCGGCGACATGACGACGATCCGGGAGGACAGGAACACCGCCTCCGGGATCGAGTGGGTCACGAAGATCACGGTGATGCCGGTCTTCTCCCACAGCCGCAGCAGGTGGACATTGAGGTTGTCGCGGGTGATCTCGTCCAAGGCGCCGAACGGCTCGTCCATCAGGAGGAGCGCCGGCTCGAAGCTCAGGGCGCGGGCGATCGACACCCGCTGCTGCATGCCGCCGGAAAGCTGCCAGGGGAACTTCCGCTCGAAACCTTTCAGCCCGACCAGGTCCAGGTAGCGCGCCGCCCGCTCCTTCCGCTCGGCCCGGGGCATGCCCATGATCTCCAGCGGCAGCATGATGTTGCGCTCGATCGAGCGCCACGGATAGAGCGCCGGCGCCTGGAAGACGTAGCCGTAGGCGCGGTCCAGCCTTGCCTGCTCCGCCGTGCCGCCGTTGACCAGCAGGGTGCCGGAGGTCGGCCTGACCAGATCCGCCACGGCCCGCATCAGGGTGGTCTTGCCGCAGCCGGACGGCCCGATCAGGGAGACGAAGTCGCCCCGCCGGATCGTCAGGTCGATCCCGCTCAGCGCGGTGACCGGCGCGTCGGCGGTCTGGAAGACCAGGGACAGGTCCCTGGCCTCCACCACCGGCGCCCGGTCCTTGGCGGGATCCCGAAGCGCTTCGGCTCCGGCCTTCTCGGCCACGACGGTCCCGGAGGCAGGCATCACGCCGCCTTGGTGCCGGGGGTCGGGCCGCCGGCGCCGTCGCGGTTGTCGTATTCCAGCACCGCGCGCAGAAGCACGTTGGCGCCGGCGGCGACATGGTCGAACTCGGCGCTCTCGACCTCGTTGTGGCTGATACCCTTCTCGCACGGGATGAAGATCATGGCGGTCGGCGCCACGCGGGCCATGTAGGCGGCGTCATGGCCGGCGCCGGAGACGATCTCCCGGTGGCTGTAGCCGTTCTCCTTCGCGGCGGTGCTTACGGCCCCGACGCAGGCCGGGTCGAACTTGACGGCCGGCGAGTCCCAGACCTGCTCGATCGCGGCTTCCAGCTTCAGCTCCGCCGCGATCCGGCCGATCGCCTCGCGGACCTCGATCTCCATCGCGGCGACGACCTCGTCCTCGGGGTGGCGCAGGTCGACGGAGAAGAAGACCTCGCCCGGCAGGATGTTGCGGCTGTTGGGCCTGACCTCCATCAGCCCGACGGTGGAGACCGCCAGCGGCGGGTGGGCGAGCGCCACCTTGTTGACGGCCTCGACCATCCGGGCGGCACCGACCAGGGCGTCGCGGCGCAGGTGCATCGGCGTAGTGCCGGCGTGGCTCTCGAACCCGGTGACGGTCACCTCGTACCAGCGCATGCCCTGGACGCCGGTGACGACGCCGATCACCTTATCCTCGTCCTCCAGGATGGGGCCCTGCTCGATATGGATCTCGAAGAAGGCGCCCAACTTGCGGTCGCCGCATTTCTCGGTGCCCCGGTAGCCGATGCGGTCCAGTTCCTCCCCGAAGGTCTTGCCCTCGCGGTCCTTGCGGCCGTCGGCGTAGTCGCGGGTGAAGACCCCGGCGAAGACGCCGGAGGCCAGCATGGCGGGCGCGAAGCGGGAGCCTTCCTCGTTGGTCCAGTTGATCACCTCGACCGGGGCGTTGGTCTCGTACCCCGTGTCCTTCAGCGTGCGCAGGACTTCCAGCCCGGACAGGACGCCCAGGACGCCGTCGAACTTGCCGCCGGTCGGCTGGGTGTCGAGGTGGCTGCCCATGGCGATGGGCGGCAGCGAATTGTCCTTGCCCGGGCGGCGCGCGAAGATGTTGCCCATCTCGTCCACGGTGACGGTGCAGCCGGCCTCCTCGCAGGCGGCGACGAACCAGTCCCGCACCTGGCGGTCCAGGTCGGTCAGCGTCAGCCGGCAGATGCCGCCCTTGGCCGTGCCGCCGATCTTCGCCGTCTCCATGATGCTGTCCCACAGCCGCTGGGCGTTGATCTGAAGGTTGTGCATGATGCTCCCTGTAAGGCGTGCTTATCGTTCTTGGACGCAAGGTTGGTGCCATGCCGGCGGCCCCGTCGCTTCCGTCCCGCGCGCTGTCCCGCCGCCCGCCGCTGCCTTCCGGCCGGGCACCGGCTGCCCGGAGTTTAAGCAGGTTGCCGGAGCGTGGAAAGCATGATAGTGCGCGGGCCGGCACGGGAAGGACGGGATGGCGGGATCGCGGCGACAGGCCCAGGGGCGGGCTTCGGGTTTCTGGGTGGCGCTGGGCGCGGCATACCTGCTTGCCGTCCAGATGCTGCTGTCCGGCATGGCGATCGGCGCCGCGGCGGCCTCCCCCGAGCGGATCTATGGCGACTCGCTGTGTACGGGAGGTGCCGCTTCCGATCCCGACGGTGGACAGGATGGCAGGCCGCATCTGCCGGACTGCTGCCTGGCCGGCTGCGCGATGTTCGGCGGGGGCACCGCTCCGCCGCCGGGAGATGTCGCGGTCGCCGCCCCGGTCCCGGCGCGCGGCGCGGCTTCGGCGGTTCCGGCGGCCGGTCCCGTCCTGCTTCCGCTCGACCAGACTCCACGCAGGACGCGGGCGCCGCCGGCGGTCGGCTGAACGACCGAACGACCGAAACCCGTTCCCTTCCGTCTGGAGTATCCGCATGTCCAAGTCTTTCCGCGCCGCCGCGCTGGCGGTCGCCGTCCTGTTTTCATCCGCCGGCCCTTCCGCGATCCCGGCCTTCGCCCACGGCACCAAGGCGGGCGCCCTGGAGATCGACCATCCGTGGTCCCGCGCCACACCCGGCGGCGCCCGGGTGGCCGGGGGCTACCTTGCCATCGTCAACACCGGCTCCGAACCGGACCGCCTGGTTTCCGCCACCGCGGAGATCGCCGGCCGGACCGAGATCCACGAGATGGCGATGAAGGACAGCATCATGACCATGCGCCACCTGCCCGACGGCGTCGCCGTGCCGGCCGGGGGCAAGGTCGAGTTCAAGCCCGGGAGCTATCACCTGATGTTCATGGACCTGAAACAGCCCCTGAAGCAGGGCGAGAGCTTCGCCGGCACCCTGACCTTCGAGAAGGCCGGCACGGTCGAGGTCGAGTACGTGGTGGAGGCCCTGGGGGCGTCGGGAACGGCGCACCACTGAGGGGGTCGCGAGGGGCCTGGCAAGGGGGCCGGCGCCGGGGGATCAGGCCGCGCGGCCCCCCGGGGCATGGCCGCTTCCGTCAACATTCGTCATCTTCGGCGCGGGCGAAACGGCCGGTACGGATGGCACGGCCGGGGACTTGCCGGCGGGCCAGAGTTCGGGCGGCAGCAGGCGGTATTCCGAGTCGAAGTAGAGCGACACGTCCTGGGCTTCGCGGAGCCTCGCCTTGATGTCGGGATGCCTGGACATGACCAGGTCGTAGCATTTGCTGTAGCGCCGGTTCTGCAGCTTGACGGCCTTGGCGTGCGCCTTTTCCGGGTCCTCGGGCGCGGGTTCGACCGGGGCCGCGACGGCGGGAGGCATCGGCGGCTCGAACAAGGCGTCGGGGTCGGCGATGCTGCTGACGGGGCCGCCGGCCTCTTCCGCGTCGTCGGGATCGTCGTCGAAGGCGGCGCGGCGGGCGTCGGCCTGCGGGCCGTCCAGGCTGCGCAGGCGGGCGATCTGGTCGATCGCGCGGAGCGCCGCGAAATGCTGCTGCTTTTCCATGGCGTCGAGCAGCACCCGCTTGGCCGCCGCGACCAGCTCGTCCAGCTCGGCATGGCGGCGGGTATCCTCGATGGCGGTGAGCTCGACCACGCGGGCGGCGATGCCGGGGTCCCGCATCAGGCGCGAGCCGGTCTGGCGCGCGCTGTTCCACGCATAGCCGGAGAGCCGGGCCGCTTGGCTGAAGCTTCGGCCGGATGCCACATGGCGGGCGAAGGCTTCCTGCCGATGCGGGAGGGGGGAGTATGCGGAGGCCGGGGCGGCGGCGGGAGTGGTCTGGCTCATGGTCGCGGCTTTCGGGGCGGGGTTAGGGTTGGGTATATTATCCTTACGCTCGCCAGGAAATCAATCCTGATGATGGTTGTGGCCGGGTGGGAAGTCGGCGTATCCGAGCTTATATTTTCCACGGATGGACACGGATAAGGTCGGATGGGCACGGATATGGCGACAGCTTTTGCAACGCTCGGGGATTGATATCCACGGTCGTTAAAACCATAAATTGCTTGGCAAGGATAAGACCGTAGGTCGGGTAGAGCGAAGCGGCACCCGACAGCAACCCGCCTGCTTTGCCGGGTGCCGCTTCGCTCCATCCGACCTACGAGGAATGTTTTCTTTTTCCAGGCGCCGGGATACCGGGGGTCAGACCACCATTTCCCACGAGATTTCCAGAATACCAACTTTCAGGGGAAATGGTGGTCTGACCCCCGGTATCCCTCGTCGGAGCCGATCAGCGGCGTGCCGTCGGCATTGAAAACCCGCATATCCCCATCCCGGTGTCGAACCGGGCCTCGTATCTTCCAGACATGGACATGATGCTACCCCCGCGCGGCTGGTCGGCGGGCGGGGGCAACAGTGACCGGAGTGCAAGCACTCCGTTTGTGCTGGGTGGTCGGTTAGCCATGGATGTGTGACCTTCAGCAAATGGCATCCATGGTCAGGCCGGACCTTGGAGTCCTCACCCTTCGGCTCGGCCGCCATGCATGGGATATGATGGCGCGCGAAATCTGATCCGAATTCGCGCGACTGTCGCGGGCGGCATGGCATACCTCGCCATGGGCGCACTCATGCTCGGAAGCATCGCCCATCCATGGTTTTTCAAGCGGCCACTTGTAACGGTATGGCACTTATCGTCATGGGAAGTGCCGGACCGCGCCTGGATCAAATGGAGAAGTTCCGCCGAAGCGGGGCTGATCTGTTGCCGGGTCTATTTTTCGTAAGATCCCGGAATTCCGGCAACCTCTGGACCAACGTCCGCCAAAACACGTTTACGTTGCTCAGTGCTGAGCGTGGACAGCAGGCTCTTATAGCCATGCAGCCGCTGCCGGGCGGTATCGGCATCCAGTCCATCCTGGCGCTCGGCAGACACCGGCTTTTCAATAGGTCTGCCAAAGCCGGTAGGACGCAAATGCTGGGCAACCGACATGGCGACCTCCCTCATAACGAACGAACGCAATATGGCGCGGATCTGTGTTCCTTTACAAGCCTGAAACCCAGATCCTGATACTTACCTACCATACCGCTCAGCGGTTTCACGAGCCTTAACTCCCGGCAGCCCAGAGCAGTTCCATAGGCGCCTGCGGCGTCGATTACGATAGCCAATACTTTGCCCTTGAGAGGGTGATTTTCAACCGGACTGCCCTGCAACAGGTAGACCGAAAGGTTGTTTCTCGCTTGCGAAGGCTTTCCGAGAGCCAATCCACAAAGCTGTCTTCCGCTCCAGATCGCGACTTCGAATCGATCAATATGCCTCTTCCATCCAGCGACATCGTCGCGCCAATTCCAATCCGACCATGATCTCCCTGATGGGATGAAAGGTAGCCACTGCTTCTCCCAGCATTCGAGAGCTTTTGAATTGATATCCGTAATGTCTGTCAGGGACTCACCGATCACCGGCGTCAATTGCGTTAAGATATACTGATGCGCCTCTTCTCGTCTTTCCTCATAATAATGCCTGTATCGGGCTGTTTCCGATCTCAGCAGGCCGAGCATGCTCCCAATCATCAGTGTTCTTTCTTGGCTCTTAATATCTCGGGAGCCTGCAGGGGATCAGGGAACAGTTGCCGATGGGAAGCTTTAAGCGATCGGAGGTCGCGATACTATCAGCCGTTTCGGCGCGCTGCCAGTGGTCGGCGAAGTCCGCCGAATGCCGACTGCCCCATGATGCCCAACCGCTTGGCGACGATGGTGAACAGGGTGCCGTCGGGCTTGCGACGGTGATCCTCGCGCCGTGGGAACGTGGGTCAGGTCCGTGGCCCAGACCCGGCCGGGACGGGTGACCGGCGGATCGCGCAGGAGATACTCGCTGCGGAGCCGACCGGGGCTTGCGCGGATTGGAACTTCCGCGCCGTTCGGTGGTCATCTCTGGTCAGGGCACGAACCTTATACCGGAGAGAAAGATGCACCGAGCCAGACCAGCAACGATCGGGTCCACGATCCGCGGCATCGCCCTCCTCGCATCGGTCGCCCAGGCGGCCTTGGCCGGCGCGGCCCAGGCGCAGACGTCCCCGCGGGCGGCGGAGCCCCATGCGGAGGAAGTGAACTATCTTCTATCGGCGACGTCCACCAGCGCCGGCCAGATCGCGATCGGCACGCTCGCCGCGGAACATGCGCGGGACGAGCGGGTGCGCGACCTTGCCCGCCGGATCCTCGCCCATCATTCGGAGACCGGGGAAGAGCTGGCCGGCCTTGCCGGAAGCAACGGGGTCGAGCCCGTGCGGGAGGTCGATCCGGTCACGCAACGGTCGATCGACTGGCTTCGCAACCTGGACGGCGCCGCTTTCGACGCCGTCTATGTGGGCATTCAGGAACCGGCCCTCTATACCGCGGGCTGGATCTACCGGAGGGAGGCGCGGCACGGCACCGATCCCGCGGTGCGGAACGCGGCCGCCGGGGAGGTCGATGCCAACGAGGCTTTCCGGGAGCAGGCCGGGCGGCTCGCCGAGGAACTGCGGGGCGGCCTGCCGGACGGGCTCGGGCCGGAGGACCGGATGTTCCTGGTCTATGCCATGAACGTCGAACTGTCGCAGGTGCGCCTGGGCGAAATGGCGGCGGATAAAGCCGTGACGGAACCGGTCCGCGCGTTCGCGCGCCGCATGGTCGAGGAACATGGCCGCTCGGGCGAGCAGTTCCGGCAGGCTGCCGGCGCCAACGGCGTGGCGCCGCTGGAGACGGTCGGGCCGGTCCAGCGGCGGACGCGCGATCGGCTGGAGGGGCTGTCCGGCCCGGCGTTCGACCGGGAATACATCATGTCGCAGGTGATCCATCATTACGAATGGTTCTATCGCTACGAGCATGCGTCGATCCACGGACGCGATCCCGCGGTGCGCGAGCTGGCGGCGAAGGGTGCCAAGTCGGGGAAGGCCCATCACGACTCGGTCCTGGCGATCGTCTCGGACTGGGGAGACGGGGAAATCGGCGCCGCCGCCGGGCATGGGGACGCAGAGGCGCGCCGGTGACGGGGTATGCGCCGGTGCGGTCCACGGCTGTCCGGCACATTTGTTGCGTACTGCTCACAAGCCTGAACTCAAGGCAGAACCACCCCTTTTTCATCCTGGCCGGACTTGATCCGGCCATCGTCTCACAGGTCTCACCGGGGCTCCGTGGCTGGAGATGCCCGGATCAAGTCCGGGCATGATGATGAAGGGAAGATGAAGTGTCCCGAGCATCAGCTTGGGGTTGATGAGCAATCGCCGTGCCGGACAGCCGTGGATCAAGTCCGGGCATGAAGGCTGGCCTGTCCTGATGCGCTTGACTCCCGAGTGCTTCGAGGCGTTCGTCGCGGCTATCTCGGCTCCGAGCGAGCCGGTTCCGGCAATGGTCGAGGTGCTGTCGAGAAAGGCGCCGTAGGATGAAGCCGGCGGGTCCGATGATCCTGTCGGTTTCGGAGCGAGTCGTGGGATTCGGGAGCGTGCGCGTCCCGCGCACCTTGGGCGGCGGGACGCCGCCCCTCCGCAGGGGATTGCGGTTATCTGCCGTAGGCGACCAGTTCGTCGATCGCGCGGATGATCCGCCTGCTGTCGTGGTCGAGGCTGGCGATCGCGGAACCGAGATCCCGGACCGGGACGCTGGCGAGCGCGAGGGGGTCCATGACCACGTCGAGGCCCTCGACAATGAAGGCGGGGTTCAGGTCGCGGTCGGTGTGCCCTGCATACTCCCGCCGGACGAGCGGGACGACCACGCGGCGCGGCATCCCGTCGTAGCGGTCCCGCTGGATGACCAGCAGGTACGGCGTCGCCTCCCGGGAGCGGCCGGGATTGCGGTGGACGTCGAACTGCGGCATCAGGGGGTGGCGTCCCCGGGCCGGAAGTCGGCGTTGTACTCGTCCGCCACGCAGCCGTGCTTCTCGTGGAACTCGGCCCATGAGGCGCAGACCCGGTCCCAATGTTCCTGATCGGCCAGCCTCTTCCGCCGTTCCTCGGCGATGGCCGCCGCCAGCAGCTTCTCGACATAGTCGGACAGGTTGTCGGTGTAGCCGCGCGCGACGCGGACCAGATCCTCGTTGAGGGTCATGTTGATCCGCGATTTCGGCGCGGAGGGGTCGTAGATCTGCCCGGTTCCGATATGCATGGGAACGTCCCTCCGCCGCGTCCAAGAGTGTGTATTTTAGTGTGTATGCTCGGGAACGGCAAGCGGGCTTGACGCGGCGGGCCGGGTCGCGTACCTTCCGTTTACGTAAACGTCATATCCCGGTTCCGGGTTCTCCAGCGCGGTGTCCTCCTATGCTCAGCATGATCGATCCGCCGAACGGCTCCACCAACGCCCGGACCTTCTCGATCAGCGAGCTGGCGGAGGAGTTCAGGGTGACGCCGCGGACGATCCGGTTCTATGAGGACCAGGGGCTGCTGGCGCCGACGCGGGACGGGTTGAACCGGATCTACAGCCACCGCGACCGGGCGCGGCTGACGCTGATCTGCCGGGGCAAGCGGCTGGGCTTCAGCCTGGCGGAGATCAAGGACTTCCTGGACCTGTACGACACGGACGACAGGCAGATCGAGCAGATGCGCTACGCGCTGGGCCGCGGGCGGGAGCGGATCCGGTCGCTGGAGACCCAGCTGGAAGACGTCAAGCAGACGCTGCACGAGCTGCGCGCGCTGGAGCGCCAGATCCTGGACCATCTGGACGCCGCCGGCGTCGAGCCGGACAAGAAGCCTGAGAAATAAACGCCAAACCAGAATCCGAACAGTCGGTGAGGAGCTAGCACCATGAAGAACGTGGTCATTGCCGGATTTGCCCGGTCGCCGTTCCACTTCGCCAGCAAGGGCAAGCTGGCCCGCATCCGGCCGGACGATCTGGCGTCCCAGGTGGTCAACGGCCTGCTGAAGAAGACCGGCGTCGATCCGAACGAGATCGAGGACATCATCCTGGGCTGCGCCTTCCCGGAGGGCGAGCAGGGCTTCAACATCGCCAAGCTGGTCGGCATGCTGTCCGAACTGCCCCAGAGCGTCGCGGGCACCACGATCAACCGTTTCTGCGGCTCGTCCATGCAGGCGATCCACATGGCGGCCGGCGCCATCCAGATGGATGCCGGGCACGCCTTCATCGCCGGCGGCATCGAGAGCATGAGCCGGGTGCCCATGCTGGGCTTCAACCCGATGCCCAACCCGAAGCTGGCCGAGAGCAACCCTGGCGCCTTCATGCCCATGGGCATCACCGCCGAGAACCTGGCGATGAAGTTCCAGTTCACCCGCGAGGCCCAGGAGGCCTTCGCCGTGGAGAGCCACCGCAAGGCGGCGGCGGCGCAGGAGTCCGGCCGGTTCGACGACGAGATCGTGGCGATCGAGACGCCCGACGGCGTCGTGGACAAGGACGGCTGCATCCGCGCCGACACCAGCGCCGAGAGCCTGAAATCGCTGAAGGCCGCCTTCCTGGCGGAGGGGACGGTCACGGCGGGCACCGCGAGCCCGCTGACCGACGGCTCGTCCGCCACCCTGGTCACGTCGGAGGAATTCGCCCGCGCCCATGGGCTGCCGGTGCTGGCCCGGATCAAGTCGATCGCCGTGTCCGGCTGCGACCCGACCATCATGGGCTACGGCCCGGTGCCGTCCACCGAGAAGGCGCTGAAGCGGGCCGGGATCACCGTGAAGGACCTGGACATCGTGGAGAGCAACGAGGCCTTCGCGGTCCAGGCCATGTCGGTGGCGCAGGCGCTGGGCTTCGACGGGGCCAAGGTGAACCTGGACGGCGGCGCGCTGGCGCTGGGCCATCCGCTGGGCGCCACGGGGGCGCGGATCACCGGCAAGGCGGCGCAACTCCTGAAGCGCGAGGGCGGGCAGTTCGCGCTGTCCACCCAGTGCATCGGCGGCGGCCAGGGCATCGCCACCGTCCTGGAAGCGGTCTGAGTCCCGAGCGGAAACGGAGGAGAGCCCCATGGAAATCCGCAGCGCCGCCGTGATCGGCGCCGGCGTGATGGGCAGCGGCATCGCCGCGCACATCGCCAATGCCGGCATTCCGGTCTTCCTGCTCGACATCGTGCCGCAGGACGTGAAAGACGGGCGGGGTAACGACCGCAGCGTCGTCGCTCGCACCGCGATCGACAGGATGCTGAAGACCGAGCCGGCGCCCTTCATGCACAAGCGCAACGCCCGGCTGGTGACGCCCGGCAACATCGAGGACGACCTGGAGAAGCTGGCCGGGGTGGACTGGATCGTCGAGGCCGTGGTCGAGAACCCGGCGGTCAAGGCGGACCTCTATGCCCGGCTGGACGCGGTGCGGAAGCCGGGGTCGATCGTCTCCTCCAACACCTCGACCATCCCGCTGAAGAACCTGGTCGAGGGGCGGGGCGACGGGTTCGCCCGGGACTTCATGATCACCCACTTCTTCAACCCGCCGCGCTATATGCGGCTGCTGGAAGTGGTCGCCGGGCCGGACACGCGGCCCGGGGCGGTCGAGGCCCTGAGCCGCTTCGCCGACACGCGGCTGGGCAAGGGCGTGGTCCGGTGCAAGGACCGGCCGGGCTTCATCGCCAACCGGATCGGGACCTACTGGATCCAGGCCGCGATAAACCAGGCGATGGACCTGGGGCTGACCGTGGAGGAGGCCGACGCCGTCGTGGGGCGGCCCATGGGCATTCCCAAGACCGGCGTGTTCGGGCTGGTGGACCTGGTCGGGCTGGACCTGATGCCCTATGTCAGCCGGTCGCTGCTGAACACCCTGCCGGCGGACGACCCGTACCGGGCGATCCACCGGGAGCCGGAGCTGTTCACCCGCATGATCGCCGAAGGCTATACCGGGCGGAAGGGCAAGGGCGGCTTCTACCGGCTGAACAAATCGGGCGGCGGCCGGGTGAAGGAGGCGATCGACCTGGCGACGGGGCAGTACCGCCCGTCGGAGAAGGCTTCGCTGGAGAGCGTGGGTGCGGCGAAGCAGGGGCTTCGGGCGCTGGTCGAGCATCCGGACCGGGGCGGCATCTATGCCCGCCGGGTGCTGGTGGACCTGCTGGCCTACGCCGCGTCGCTGGTGCCGGAGATCGCGGACGACATGACGGCGGTCGATCAGGCGATGCGGCTGGGCTACAACTGGAGGTTCGGGCCGTTCGAGCTGATCGACCAGCTGGGGGCGGACTGGCTGGCCGGGGCGCTGAGGGACGAGGGCAAGCCGGTGCCGGCGCTGCTGGAGAAAGCGGCGGGGAAAGGATTCTACCGGACCGAGGGCGGCCGGCTGGAGTTCCTGACGGTGGACGGGAGCTATGCCGAGGTGGCGCGGCCCGAGGGCGTGCTGCTGCTGTCCGACATCAAGCGCGGGTCGAAGCCGATCAAGCGGAACGGCTCGGCCGCCCTGTGGGACATCGGCGACGGGGTCGCGTGCCTGGAGTTCACCGGCAAGATGAACGCCCTGGACGGCGACGTGATGGCGCTGATCCAGAAGGCGATCGGCATGATCGGCGACGGCAAGGGCGAGTGGAAGGCGCTGGTCGTCCATAACGAGGGCGACAATTTCTCGGTCGGCGTCAATCTCGGGCTGGCGCTGTTCGCGGTCAACATCGCCCTGTGGCCCCAGGTGGAGCAGTCGGTCCAGGAGGGACAGGAGACCTACAAGGCGCTGAAATACGCCCCCTTCCCCGTGGTCGCGGCGCCGTCGGGGATGGCGCTGGGCGGCGGCTGCGAGATCCTGCTGCATTGCGACGCGGTCCAGGCCCATGCCGAGACCTACATGGGGCTGGTCGAGGTCGGCGTCGGGGTGATCCCCGGCTGGGGCGGCTGCAAGGAGATGCTGACCCGGGCGACCCTGAACAGGAAGCGGCCGGGCGGGCCGATGCCGCCGATCGCCCAGGTGTTCGAGACGATCAGCCTGGCCAAGGTGGCGAAGTCGGCGGACGAGGCGCGCGACCTGATGTTCCTGCGCCCGACCGACGGCATCACCATGAACCGCGACCGGCTGCTGGCCGACGCCAAGGCGAAGGCGCTGGAACTGGCGGAGAACTATGTTCCGCCGGAGCCGGCGACGCTGCGGCTGCCGGGGCCGACGGCGCGGGCGGCCTTGCGGATGGCGGTGGACGGGTTCCACCAGCAGGGCAAGGCGACCGACCACGACGTGGTGGTATCGGGCGCGCTGGCCGAGGTGCTGAGCGGCGGCGACACCGACATCACGGCTGAGATGGACGAGGACCGGCTGCTGGAGCTGGAGCGCGAGAGCTTCATGAAGCTGGTCCGCAGCCGCGCCACGGTCGCCCGCATCGAACACATGCTGACCACCGGCAAGCCGCTGCGGAATTGAGGGAAACCGGGGTCAGACCACCATCGAGATACCAAGGGACTTGAACCATGCCGACCTACAAGGCGCCTCTGGACGATGTCCGTTTCGTGCTCAACGAAGTCTTCGCGGTCGGCAGGCTCGCCGAGCTGCCGGGCCACGAGGAACACACGCCCGACCTGATCGAGGCGGTGCTGGAGGAAGGGGCGAAGTTCGCCGAGAACGAGCTCCAGCCGCTCAACCGCTCCGGCGACGAGGAGGGCTGCCACTACGAGAACGGCGTGGTGCGCACGCCCAAGGGCTTCAAGGAAGCCTACGCCAAGTTCATCGAGGGCGGCTGGACGGGGGTTTCCTGCGACCCGGACTATGGCGGCCAGGGGCTGCCGCACGTGGTGAACTTCGTGCTGGAGGAGTTCCTCTGCTCGGCCAACCTGTCCTTCGGCATGTATCCCGGCCTCAGCCACGGCGCCTACAACGCGCTGTCGCTGCACGGGACGGACGAGCTGAAGCGGGCCTACCTGCCGAAGCTGGTGGACGGCACCTGGTCGGGCACCATGTGCCTGACGGAGCCCCATTGCGGCACCGACTTAGGCATGATCCGCACCCGGGCGGTGCCGGACGGGTCGGGCGACGGCAGCTATGCGGTGACAGGGACGAAGATCTTCATCTCGGCCGGTGAGCATGACCTGACCGAGAACATCCTGCACCTGGTGCTGGCCAAGCTGCCGGACGCGCCGGCCGGGACGCGCGGCATCAGCCTGTTCCTGGTGCCCAAGTTCCTGCCGCGCGAGGACGGGACGCCGGGCATGCGGAACGGCGTGATGTGCGGCTCGATCGAGCACAAGATGGGCATCAAGGCGTCCAGCACCTGCGTGATGAATTTCGAGGGCGCCAAGGGCTGGCTGGTCGGGCAGCCGCACAAGGGCATGCGCGCCATGTTCACCATGATGAACGCGGCCCGGCTGGGCGTCGGCATCCAGGGGCTGGGACTGGCCGAGGTCAGCTACCAGAACGCCGTGACCTATGCCCGCGAACGGCTCCAGGGGCGATCGCTGACGGGGGCCAAGGCGCCGGACAAGCCGGCGGACCCGATCATCGTCCATCCCGACGTGCGCAAGACCCTGCTGACCATGCGGGCCCACACCGAGGGATGCAGGGCGCTGGCCGCCTGGGTCGGCATGAACATCGACGTGTCCCTCAAGCATCCCGACCCGGAGGTTCGGCGCGAGGCCGACGACCTGGTGGCGCTGATGACCCCGATCGTGAAGGCCTTCTTCACCGACCACGGGTTCGACGCGACCAACATGGGCATGCAGCTCTATGGCGGGCATGGCTATATCCGGGAATACGGGATGGAGCAGTTCGTCCGGGACGCCCGGATCGCCCAGATCTACGAGGGAACCAACGCGATCCAGGCGCTGGACCTGGTCGGGCGCAAGCTGCCCCAGGACATGGGACGGCTGCTGCGCCGCTTCTTCCACCCCGTCTCGGAATTCCTGGAGGAGACCCAGGAGGACCCGGAGCTGCTGGAATTCGTGATCCCCCTGGCCAAGGCGTTCGGCAAGCTCCAGCAGGCGACCGCGCTGGTGGCCCAGAGGGGCATGAGGAACGCGGACGAGGCGGGGGCGGCCTCCACCGACTATCTGCGGATGTTCGCCCTGGTGGCGCTGGGCTACATGTGGCTTCGCATGGTCAAGGCGGCGAAGGAGAGGCTGCCCGAGGCGGACGGCCGGGCCGGATTCTACGACAGCAAGGTCAAGACCGGCCGGTTCTACATGACCAAGCTGCTGCCCCAGGTCAACGGCCTGTTCCTGACCATCATGGCCGGCTCCCAGGTGCTGATGGACATGGACGCCGACGCTTTCTGAGGGCGGCGCCGAGATGAACCTGGTCTTCCGCATGGTCAAGGTCCTGCTGGCCGCCCTGTTCGGGCGGCGGCTGGACCTGATGGACGAGTCGGTCCTGACGTTCCGGGTGTGGCCCAACGACCTGGACGTCAACCTGCACATGAACAACGGCCGCTACCTGACGGTCATGGACCTCGGCCGGACCGACCTGATGATCCGCTGCGGGCTGGCGCGGCCGATCCTGAGGAACCGCTGGATGCCGGTGCTGGGCGAGGCCAGCGTCCGGTTCCGGCGGTCGCTGAAGCCGTTCCAGCGGTTCAGGCTGCATACCCGCGTCCTGGGCTGGGACGCCAAGTGGGTCTACATGGAGCACCGCATCGAGTCGATGGACGGCCGAGTCGCGGCGGCCGCGACGGTGCGCGGGCTGTTCAAGAGCCCGGCCGGAACCGTGGAACCGGCCGAAATACTGCGACTCCTGGGCCGGGACACCGAGTCGCCGCCTATTCCCCTGCCCGTCCCCCTGCATCCTCATATGACAGAAGAGATATGATGGTCGGAAAAATTTAGCTTTTTCCGATCCTCCCCTGACTACGGACATATGAGGTTGGACCCATGAAGCTGTGATCAATCGGCAACATTAACCAACCCTCCTATGAGCAAATTGCACCACGGCCGTTAACAGGGTTTATTAACGAACAAAATAGTATGCTTGCGAATGAGCATACCCCATAATTGCGTATGCGATGAGTGGGCCATAAAGGGAAAGGGGCAAGAGATGCGTATTCTGATCGGTGACGACCACGCGCTGTTCCGCGAAGGCATCAATAGGCTGCTGGAGCAGATTTTTTCCGATGCCGACTATGTCCAGGCGGCGACCTACCAGGAAGTCATGGCGCAGTGCTCCGGGAGCGAGCCGCCCGACCTGATCCTGACCGACCTCCAGATGCCGGGCTGGCCCGGTTTCGAAGGCATCCGCCAGATCAAGGCGCTGCTGCCCAAGACCGCGCTGGTGGTGGTGTCCGCGTCGGAGAACGGCACCGACGCCCGTCAGGCGATCGAGCACGGCGCCGGCGGCTTCATTCCCAAGTCGTCGAGCGTGCAGATCATGGTCAGCGCGCTGCGGCTGGTGCTGGCCGGCGGCGTCTACATGCCGCACGCCCTGATGAACTCCTCCGGGACCAGCGGCCTGACCAGCGTGCCGCGCGACCATGCCGTGGTGGCCGAGCCCGCCTCCGGCGTCAGCCTGACCCAGCGCCAGCGCGATGTCCTGGCCTGCCTGCGCGAGGGCAAGTCGAACAAGCAGATCGCCTACGAGCTGGGCCTGTCCGAAGGCACGGTGAAGATCCACGTGACGGCGATCTTCAAGTCGCTGGGCGTCAAGAACCGCACCCAGGCGGTGATCAGCGCGTCCCGCTACGCGATGCGCTGACCCCCGTCCCCGCCCCTTTCCGGTCCGGCCGTCAGTCCTGGGTGGACTGGCGGCCGGAGCGGCGGGCTTCCTCCTCCTCCAGCAGCGCCTTGCGGGACAGCTTGCCGATCATGGTCTTCGGCAGCTCGTCGCGGAGTTCCAGGTGCTTGGGGATCTCGATGGGCGACAGCTTGTCGCGCAAGAACTCCGCCAGGTCCTCCCGCGTCAGCCCGTGACCCTCGGCCAGCTTGACATAGGCCTTGACGGTCTGCCCCCGGTACGGGTCCGGCACGCCAGCGACCACGCATTCCGCCACGGCGGGATGCAGGTAGATCGCCTCCTCCACGTTGCGCGGATAGACGTTGTAGCCGCCGCACAGGATCATGTCCTTGATCCGGTCGACGATGAAGGTATAGCCGTCCTCGTCCATGTACCCGACGTCGCCGGTATGCAGGCGGCCGTCGGCCAGCGCCTCCGCGGTCTCGCCCGGGCGCTTCCAGTACCCTTTCATCACCTGCGGGCCGCGGATGCAGACCTCGCCCTTCTCGCCCGGGGGAACCAGGCGGGAACGGTCGTCCAGGCTGACGATCTCGATCACGGTGCCGGGCAGCGGGATTCCGATCGAGCCGGCCTTGTTGACCCCGTACATGGGGTTGGCCGTGGCGACCGGCGAGCTTTCCGACAGGCCGTATCCCTCGACTAGCTTGCAGCCGGTCTTGGTCTCGAACGCGTGCTTCACCTCGACCGGCAGGGGCGCCCCGCCCGACAGGCAGAAGCGGATCGACGACAGGTCGTAGGAGCCGATGTCCTTGTGGTTGACGATCGCGGTGTAGATCGTCGGCACCGCGGGGAACAGCGTCGGCTTCTTGGACTGGATCAGCCGGATCACGTTGTCCAGCTCGAAGCGGGGGACCAGTACCATCTCGGCGCCGAGCACCAGCGGCAGGTTCATCACGCCGGTCATGGCGAAGACGTGGAACAGCGGCAGCACGCCCAGCATGCGCTCGTGCCCCGGCCTGGCGTCGGTGCACCACAGGCGCGACTGGATGGCATTGGCGTAGATGTTGGCGTGGGTCAGCATGGCGCCCTTGGGCACGCCCGTGGTCCCGCCGGTGTACTGGAGCACGGCCACATCCTCGTCCGGGTCGATCTCCACCGGGGCCGGCCGGCCGGCATTGGCGACCAGCCGGGAGAAGGCCAGGTGCCGGTCGTCTGACGGGATGCGGGCGACGTCCTTGCGCTTGACGATCGGGAACAGCCAGTTCTTCGGGAAGGGCAGGATGTCGGCCATGCGGGCGACGACGATCCGCTTCAGCCGCGTCTGGCTGAGCATCTTGGCGATCTTGCCGTAGAGCACCGCCAGGTCGAGGGTGACCATGATGTCGGTGTCGCTGTCCTCGATCTGCTTGGCGATCTCCCGCTCGGCGTAGAGCGGGTTGAAGTTGACCACGGTGCCGCCGGCCTTCAGCACGCCGTAATAGCAGATCACGAAATAGGGCGTGTTGGGCAGGAACAGCCCGACCTTGCTGCCCTTGCCCACGCCCATGTCCTGGAAGCCCCGGGCCGCCTTGTCGACCAGGGCGCCGATCTGGGCGTAGGTGTAGCGCTTGTCCATGAAGTCGATGCACGGCCTGTCGCCGAATCGGGCGACCGCATCGTCCATGAGGCGGTGGAGCGGCGCCGTCGGGATGTCGGCGTGCCAGTCGATATCGGTGGGATAGGAACGCGCCCACGGGAATTCTGCGAGATTCGCTGCCGGATCGGCCATTGCATCTGTCTCCCTGCTGCCCATCGTCGCCGCGGCCTTATATATGCGCTCTCGCGATCGCTGCCGCTTGCCGTTCCCGGCCCGGAAGCGGGCTCGCCGCCGTCCGCACCGGATGAGGTAGAGGCAGGCTACTTGCCGTTTACGTAAAGGTCAAGACCGACCCGACCTGTCGATTTTTCGCGGAATTCGGCCAAAATGATACGCACCGGTCTGTCTAAAGAAGAAAAGATCCGGTCGATAGAGTAGGGTGAACAAAAAATTACACTGGAGACTCAAATTTTTCTGTGCATAAAATCATCACGGGGGCAAGCGAGGGGGAACAACCGGTGCTGCCCTCGAAGGTGTTAACCGCGCGCGGCGCTGGATTCGAAGGTTCTGCACACTTGTCTCGCTTCAGTCAGCACAACGCCATGTCGTTCGACGATGGCGCCCAGGCTCGGGCCCTGGTGAAATGGTTCAATGTAACCAAGGGCTTTGGTTTCGTCGCTCCGGTTGACGGATCTCCGGACGCATTCCTCCACATCTCGGTATTGAACAGGGCGGGCCTGCAGGAGCTGAGCGACGGCACCGAAATCCTGTGCACGATCAGCCAGGGGCCGAAGGGTCCCCAGGTCACGCGCATCGTCGAGGTGGTCGGCGGCGCGCCGGCCTCCGCCCGGCCCGCCGGCGGCGACCGTTACGGCGATCGCGGCGGCTACGGCGGCGGCGACCGCTACGGCGACCGTGACAGCTATGGCGGCGGCGACCGCTACGGCAGCGACCGCGGCGGCTATGGCGGCGGTTACGGCGGCGACCGCTACGGCGACAGCGACTACGGCGCGTCCTCGGGCGGCCCCGAGGTCGAGATGTCGGGCACGGTCAAGTGGTTCAAGCCGGACAAGGGCTTCGGCTTCGTCACCGCCGACGACGCGAGCAAGGACGTCTTCGTCCACAAGAGCGTGCTGCGCCGCTGCGGCCTGATGCAGCTGGAAGCCGGCCAGCGCGTGCAGATGCGCGTGCAGGACGCCGCCAAGGGCCGCGAAGCGACCTGGATCATGCCGCTCTGATGCAGTCCGCCCGTGACCGCGGCCGGACCTGCCGAGGTCCGGCCGCGGTCACGGGATTCGGGACGGTACCCGTACGCGGGCCTCGGTGAAGCCGTCGGCCTCGTAGCTCAAGCTTCCCCCGACCTGATCCACCAGCGCGGCGACGATCCTCAGACCGGCCCTGCCGGACGCCCGCGGGTCGAAATCCGCCGGCAGCCCTCCCCCCGAATCCCGCACCGACAGGGAGAGGCCGCCGTCCGTTCCCGCGTCCAGCCGGATCGCGACGTCGCAGCCGGCATCCTTCCGGCAGCCGTGGAGCACGGCGTTGGTCGTCAGTTCGGTCATGATGATGGCCATGGCGATGGCCACCTCGACCGGAACGACGGCCGGATCGGCGGTGACCGAGACCCGCTCCTCGGCCCCCAGGCTCCGCGCGAGTTCGTCGGCGAGGCCGGGCAGCAGGGTCGAAAGGTCCAGGGCCGTGACGGCTTCCGCCTGGAGCAGCCGGCGATGGACCTGGCCCAGCGCCATGATGCGGTTCTGGGCCTCCCGGAATGTCCCGAGCAGCCGGGGATCGCTGATCTGCGCCGCCTGGAGCTGGAGGAACGCGACGGCGGTCGCCAGGCTGTTGCCGACCCTGTGGTTCAGTTCCCGCAGCAGGACCGCCCGCTCCCCGACCATGTCCGCCTCCCGCCGAGCCATGCGGGCCGCCTGCCCGAGCAGCACGCCCAGGATCAGGACCTTCGCGCAGCCGAGCGCCCCTCCCCCGTACAGGGCGCAGTCGCCCAGGCGGTCGATCCAGGCGATCCGCTCCTTCAGGTCAGCCTCCTGGCCGGCCTGGAGCGCCTCGATCCGCCGGTCGACCTCGGCGGCGTCGCCGGGACCGTCGGGCTCGTCCAGCCTCTCCCGGACGAAGCCGACGAGCCGCTCCAGTTCCGCGCGGTTCGCACCGTCCCCGGCTGCCACCCGGGAGAGGGTCGAAAGCGCCTCCCCGACCTCGGCGATGCGCTCGCGGAGGAGGTCGGGCCGCTCCGCTCCGGGAGCCGCCGCCCGGTCGAAGGCGCCCCGCAGGGTCTCCAGGGCAAAGCGCGTCTCGTAAGTGGTGCG
Organism: Skermanella sp. TT6; assembly: GCF_016653635.2. Lineage (NCBI taxonomy): Bacteria > Pseudomonadati > Pseudomonadota > Alphaproteobacteria > Rhodospirillales > Azospirillaceae > Skermanella > Skermanella cutis. The sequence continues at coordinate 735,454 of NZ_CP067420.1, read as the reverse complement.
GACCGCCTGTTCCCGGGATTCGACCTCGCGGAACAGCAGCAGGAAGACCGCCGTGAGCCCGGCGACGAAGACCACCGTCAGGACGGCCACGAACCGCAGCCGCCGGGTCAGGGAGCGCGCCAGCAACAGGGACCGGTCCGGCTCCCGGGATGCCGCGCCCAGGACGAACGGGTCCAGTCCTACCGCCACCGGACACCTTCAACTTTATTGAAAAACCCGAGCAAAAAGACGTCCCGCCGTACCAGTAAAACCTGTATCGAACGGGACATAGATCATGAAGGACCGAAAAACCCTTCCCCGAATGGATAATCCTCGGAAATTCGGCAAGGAAATCTCGTCCCGCCGCACAGGGGATCATGCCGAAGGTTCGAGATTTCCTTGGTATTCCGGGACCGAACGCTTGGGAATTCCTGTCATCAGGTCGCATGCAGCGGCACCGGCCCTTGGCCTTCCGGCCGGCGGGCGCCGCTGCGTCTTGCAAGCGGCCCGGGCCGCCTATTCGGCCGCTTCGGCCGGCTCCGTCTTCTGGTGCGGAAATCCGGTCAGCGGACCCATGGCGTGGCGGTCGCGCTCGAAGGTGACATCGCTCTGCATGTAGAGCGCCACCAGTTCGGCCAGGGAGCGCAGCGCATGGACATGGGTACGCTCGTAGCCGTGGGAGCTGTCCACGCCGAAGCAGACCAGGGCCGTGCGGATGTCGTTGCCGGCCTCGATCGCGGCGGCGCTGTCGCACCGGTAGAAGCGGAAGATGTCGCGCTGGTGCCGGATGTCGTAGTCCGAGCACAGGTCCAGCAGCTTGTGGGTCAGGTGGTAGTCGAACGGCCCGGTGCTGTCGGCCATCGCGATGGTGACGCCCGATTCGCGGCTGTTCTGTCCCGGCGCCGGGGTCGCGTTGTCGATGGAGACCATCTCCGCCACGTCGCCGTGCAGGACCGACGAGGCTCCCGAGCCGACCTCTTCCGAGATGGTTAGCAGCAGATGGCAGTCGACCGGAAGTTCCACGCCGGAGTCGAGCACCGCCTTGGCCGCGCCGAACAGCACGGCGACGCCCGCCTTGTCGTCCAGGTGGCGGGAATTGATGAAGCCGTTGGGCTGGAACTCGGGCTGCGGGTCGATCGCCACGAAGTCGCCGACGTTGAAGCCGTGCCGGATCAGGTCGGCCGTGTTGGAGCAGACCGCGTCCACCCGGACCTCCAGGTTGGTCCAGGCGACGGGCTGGGAGTCGATCTCCTCGTTGTAGGTGTGGCCCGACGCCTTCAGCGGCAGGATCGTGCCGCGGTAGGAGCCGTGGTCGGTGAAGATGGTGCAGCGGGCGCCCTCGGCGAACCGGGCGGACCAGGTGCCGATGGCGACCACTTCCAGCCGGCCGTTGGGCTTCAGGCCCTTCACCTGGGCGCCGAGCGTGTCGACATGGGCGACGATCGCCCGGTCCGGGCTGTTGAGCCGGCCCTTGATGTCGGCGCGGATCGCGCCGCGCCGGGTCAGCTCGAACGGGATCCCCAGCCGTTTCAGCTCGCGCCCGCAGAAATGCACGATCTCGTCGGTATAGCCGGTCGGGCTCGGGATCTTCAGCAGGCTCTCCAGCATGGACAGGACATAATCCATGTCGATCGCCGGCCGGGCCGGGGGGGCGAGCGCCTGGCCGTCCGGCGCGTTCGAAGTCGCCTGCGATCTTTCGGTAGGTAGGCCTTGCATCAGATTGAGCTTCTCGCTTCGTTATCTCTATCCATTGGACAATAGCTTGGTATTGGGGAAGAGAAGGTCAACAAAACGTTCGGCCGTGGGCTGAGGTTCATGATTGGCAAGGCCGGGGCGTTCATTAGCCTCAATGATGACATAGTCGGGCTCCGTCACCGACGGCACGAGGAAATCGAAACCGACGACGGGTATATCCAATGCCTTGGCGCCGGCGATGGCGGCATCCACCAACGTCCTGTGCAGCCGGTCCGTGACATCGTGAATAGTGCCGCCGGTGTGAAGGTTGGCGGTCTTGCGGACCGGCAGGACCTGCCCCTCCGGCAGCTTGTCGGTCATGGAGTAGCCGTTGGCGGCGACGCATCGTTCCGTCTCGGCATCCATGGGAATGCGGCTCTCGCCGCCGGTCGCGGCGGCGCGGCGCCGGCTCTGCGCCTCGATCAGCTCCCGGACGGTGTGCTCGCCGGTCCCCGTCACCTCGGCCGGCCGGCGGATCGCCGCGGCCACGACGCGGTAGTCGATCACGATGATCCGCAGGTCGTCACCCTGGAAGAACTGCTCCAGCAGCACGGTCTCCGCGTGGTTGCGCGCCTCGGCCACCGCCTTGGCGACCGCCTCGGGCGTGCGGACATCGACCGTGATGCCCTTGCCCTGTTCGCCCCGCGCCGGCTTGACCACGATCGAGCCGTGCTTCTCCAGGAAGGCGGCGTCGTCCTCCGGCTTGGCCGCGGCCTGCTGGGCTGGGACCTTCAGCCCCGCCTTGACCATCAGCCGGCGGGTGACCGCCTTGTCGTCGCAGCGGCTCATGGCGACCGCGGTGGTCAGCTCGCTGAGGCTTTCCCGGCAGGTGATCGACCGGCCGCCGTAGCTGAGGGTGAAATAGCCGCCCTCGGCGTCCACCACGTCGACCCCGATGCCGCGGCGCCGGGCCTCGTTGATGATGATCATCGCGTAGGGGTTCAGCGTCTCGTCGGGCGGCGGCCCGACATAGAGCTTCTCGTTGATCGAGTTCTTCGTCTTCAAGGCGAACACCGGCACCCGCTGGAACCCCAGCTTCTCGTAGAGGGCTATGGCATTGACGTTGTCGTGCATCACGGACAGGTCCATGAAGCTGCGGCCGCGGGCCTGGAAATGCTCCGCCAGCGTCCGCACCAGGTTCTCGCCGATCCCGGGGAACGGAGCCTGCGGATCGACCGCCAGGCACCACAGGGACGAGCCGTTCTCCGGGTCGTTGAAGGCCCGCCCGTGGTCCACGCCGGTGACCGAGCCGATCACGTTGCCGGTCGCCGCATCGACCGCGACGAAATAGGTGAGGACCCGGCTGTTGCGCTTGTCGTGGAAGAAGTGGGGCGGGACCTGCACCATGTTGCGGCTGGCATAGATGCGGTTGATCGCCTCGGCGTCCTCCACCGTCCGCAGCCGGCGCACCGTGAAGCCGCGCGGCCGGCGCCGGCTCGGCCGGTAGTTCTCCAGCCACAGCCGGTATGTATGCGACGGGTCGAGGAACAGCTCCTGCGGCGCCAGCGACAGCGCCACGTGCGGGTCGCGCAGGTACAGCGCGATGTCGCGCCGGCCCGGCGTCTCCTCCCGCAGCGCCCCGGCCAGTTCGGGCAGGGCGGGGAAGGTATGGGCGAACAGCAGCCGGCCCCAGCCGCAATCGACCGTCGCGTTCTCCTCGTAGCCGGTCTGGTCGGGATGGTGCTGGTCGCGCGAGTACCAGTTGCGGAGCGACGGCGCGTTGCGCCGCTCCAGACGATGCTGGGACCTTGGGTTGGAAGGCTGGGTCATGCTCAGATGCCGTGTGTCTGGAGCCAGAATTCCAAGAGGGCCACCTGCCAGAGCTTGGAGCCGCGGAGCGGCGTGATGTGGCTGTCCGGCTCGGCCAGAAGTCGATCGACGTAGTCGCGCTGGAACAGCCCGCGCTCGCGCGCCCTGGGCTCGTTCAGCACGTCGCGGACGAGGTCCAGGTAGGGTCCGCGCAGGTACTTCAGCGCGGGCATCGGGAAATAGCCCTTGGGCCGGTCGATCACCTCGGACGGGACGACGCGGCGCCCGGCCTCCTTCAGGACGTATTTGCCGCCCTCGGCGATCTTCAGCTCGGGCGGGACCCGCGCCGCCAGCTCGACCAGGTCGTGGTCGAGGAAGGGGACGCGGCCTTCCAGCCCCCAGGCCATGGTCATGTTGTCCACCCGCTTGACCGGGTCGTCCACCAGCATGACGGTGGTGTCGAGTCGCATGGCCTTGTCGATCGGCCGGTCGGCGCCGGGCTGGGCGAAATGGCGCTCGACGAAGGCGCGACTGTGGTCGTCGCCCACCATGCGCGGGTCGAGCACCCGGGCCATCTCGGCCTGGTCGCGGTCGAAGAAGACGCGCGCGTAGTCCGACACGGGGTCGCGGCTCTCCATCATCGGCGGATACCAATGGTAGCCGCCGAAGATCTCGTCGGCCCCCTGCCCGCTCTGCACGACCTTGACGTGCTTCGCCACCTCCTGCGACAGCAGGTAGAAGCCGATCGCGTCGTGGCTGACCATCGGCTCCGCCATGGCGCGGACGCAGTTCTGCAGTTCCGGCAGGGTCCGGCTGCTGTCCACGAACAGCTTGTGGTGGTCGGTCTCGAACCGCTGGGCGATGATGTCGGAATATTGGAACTCGTCGCCGCGCTCGTTGCCGACGGTCTCGAACCCGATCGAGAAGGTCTGGAGCCCGTGCTGCCCGGCCTCGGCCAGCAGCGCCACGATGATCGAGCTGTCGAGGCCGCCCGACAGCAGCACGCCGACCGGCACGTCGGACACCAGCCGCCGCTCCACCGCCTTGCGCAGGGTCTCCAGGACGAGGTCCTGCCAGTCGCTCTCGGAGAGGCTTCCGTCACCGGCCTGCGGGCCGAACTTGACGGTCCAGTAGACCTCCTCGCGCTTCGTCCCGTCGGGTTCGATGGTGAGCAGCGTCGCGGGCGGCAGCTTGCGCACGCCCTTGAGGATGGTCATGGGAGCCGGCACGACCGCGTGGAAGCTCATGTAGTGGTGCAGCGCCACCGGATCGATGTCGGTATCGATGCCGCCGGCCGCGACGAGGGCCGGCAGGGTCGAGGCGAACCGGATCATGCCCGGCGTCTCGGCCAGGTACAGCGGCTTGATGCCGAGCCGGTCGCGGCCCATCACGACCCGGCCGCTCTCGCGCTCCCAGATCGCGAAGGCGAACATGCCGTACAGCTTCTCGACGAAGCGCGGCCCCCAGGCATGGTAGGCCTTCAGCATCACCTCGGTGTCGCCGTGGGAGAAGAACCGGTAGCCCTCCTCCTCGAGCCGGGCGCGCAGTTCCGGGTAATTGTAGATGCAGCCGTTGAACACGATGGTCAGGCCCAGGGCCGGGTCGACCATGGGCTGCTGGGCGGCGTCGGACAGGTCGATGATCTTGAGGCGGCGGTGGCCGAACGCCACGCGGCCCTGCGCGAAGGCACCCGCGCTGTCGGGGCCGCGCGGCGCCAGCACGTCGGCCATGGCATTGACCGCCCTGCCGTCGGCGGCGCTTCGATCGAGCCTTATCTCACCGCAAATGCCACACATGGGTTGTCTGATCTCCTGCTTGTTGGTCGGCCCGCGACGTCGTCGAAAGCACCTCTGGTCAAGGGGAGCGTCACCCTGTCGCGGGCAACACCGGGGCAGCGGAAGCACGCTGAAGTGCTCGGTCACAGCATAAACACATTCCGGGCGAATAAGTTCGGAAGGATCACGCTCAGTAGGCACGCCACCTTCCGATAGTAAAAACTACCGAATCCGATGCGCTTTCCAAGTCCATAAAGTTATCGGCTGGGCGAGAATGAGCCGTTTACTGCCCCAGTTTCCAGAACCTTACTGCACAAAATTTGTACACTTTAAGATCGCCGCAACGCGATCGGCCATTTCCGTGAAATCCGGCAGGGTGGGCAGGTTTTCCCCTCTACCGCAGTGAAAGCTCATGACACAAACTGTATGCGTGCCAAACAATTACGCCTTTCTAGGCAAGGTATTGCGGTTGTGATAGAGACCCATTGCTACGAGAGAGCTTTCGTACGAAGAGATTCTAAGAACAACGGAGTACTGAGAATGTTTCGTTCCTGGCGTGTCGCCTGTGCCGTTTCTGCCCTGACTGCAGCCCTGTTCGCCGCCGGCACCCCGGCCCCGGCCAGCGCCCAGGAAGCTGCCGCCTTCAAGCCGAAGGCCGCCGGCGACTTCAATGTCCGCCTGCGCGGCATCGGCGTGGTGCCGACCGAGCGCGGCGGCATCAAGTTCAACGACGGGACGCCGACCGGCCTGGACGCCAAACTCGGCAACGACTACGTCCCGGAAGTCGACTTCTCCTACTTCGTGACCGACAACATCGCCCTGGAGCTGATTGCTGCCACCACGAAGCATGAAGTGGACGCGGGCACCGCCATCGGCCTGGGCAGCGTGTGGCTTCTGCCGCCGACCCTGACCCTGCAGTACCATTTCGCTCCCAAGGAGCGGTTCAGCCCCTATGTCGGTGCCGGCGTCAACTACACCATCTTCTACAACGAGAAGAGGGGTGAGGCTCAGTCGATCAAGTATGACGACAGCTTCGGCGTCGCGCTGCAGGCCGGCTTCGACTACGCGATCTCCGGCCCGTGGTCGCTGAACGTGGACGTCAAGAAGCTGTGGCTGAGCACCGACGTCAAGGCAAGCGTCCTTGGCGGCGTCCCGGTGAAGGCCGACGTGGACATCAACCCCTGGATCTTCGGCGTCGGCATCGGCTACCGCTTCTAAGCCGGGCCGCACCGTCGGATCGCGGGAAATGCGGGCTTCGGCCCGCATTTTTCGTTTGGGCTGCCGGCGGAGGCGGATCGGCCGATGCCGGTCGGCGACCATTTCGGCAGGGCAGGCGCCGATCTTTCCACGGATGAACACGGATAGGCAGGGATGGACGCGGATCAGCAGGCGTGGTGATGCCGGGTGCCGCTTCGCTCTGTCCGACCTACATGGAACTGGTTTCGCCACGGATAAGGGAAACCGGGGTCAGACCACCATTTCGCACCGAGCCTTCCGAATGCCTATCTTCCGGCGAAATGGTGGTCTGACCCCGGTTTCCCGCCGCCGCGAACACCTCGCCACAATACGGTTGCGCTACAGGGCGCCCCTTTTTCGCTCATGCGCCAACCGGCATGAGGGAGTTTGCACGCGGATGATCGGATCAAGTCCGGGCATGACGAAAAGGGAGCGTCGCGGCCCGTGACGATCGCTTTTGCGGTCCTAGCGAAACTGTGCCGGACAGCCGGGGGTGTTCCCTTCCTTCATGCGCGGGCTTGAGCCGCGCATCCACGTGCAAGCTCCCTCACTGGTTCTCGGGATAGGCCTTCGGGCGGACGGCGGCGTGGCCCTCGTATTCCCCGCGCAGTTCGTCCACCACGGTGCCCGACCACAGCTTGACGCCTGTGATGTAGGCGGCCCGGCCGATCATGTGGGAGGCGACCGGCACGGTCAGGAGCAGGAAGAAGATCGCGGCGATGGCGCGGGCGACGATCTCGTCGGTGCCGTACAGGACCGCCACCGCCGCCAGGATCATGCCGGCGCCCAGGGTGCCGGCCTTGCTGGAGGCATGCATGCGGATCAGCACGTCCGGCAGGCGCAGGACGCCGAGCGCGCTGACCAAGGAGAAGGCGGCGCCGCCGAGCAGCAGCACGCCGGCCAGGATCTCCAGGATAGTGCCGATCATGGGCCGGGCTCCTCGATCTTGCGTTCGTGGCGTCCGCGCCGCTCCAGGAAGCGGGCGTAGGCGACCGTGCCCAGGAAAGCCACCAGGGCCAGCGCGATGGCGGCGTCCAGGAAGACGGGCTTGTCCTCCCGGATCGCGAACAGGGCGATGACGCCGACCGCCAGCAGGGTCAGCAGGTCCAGCGCCACGATCCGGTCGGGCAGCGAGGGCCCGCGGACCAGCCGGACGAAGGCGATCAGGATCGAGACCAGCAGGACGATGAAGGTGATCTCGATCGACCAGTTCAGGAAGGGCGACAGGTCGCTTCTCATCGCGTCAGCTCCAGAAGGCGGCGCTCCATGCCGTTCTTGATCTCGGCCCGCACCTTCTCCGGGTCGTCGATGAACATGGCGTGGACGTACAGGGACTTGCGGTCGGGCGCCACGTCGAGCGTCAGGGTGCCCGGCGTCAGCGTGATCAGGTTGGCGAGAAGCGTGATCTCCAGGTCGGTCCGGGCATCGATCGGCACCCGCACCACGCCCGGCTTGGCATAGATCGGCGGGGTCACCACGTCCCAGGCGACCTTCAGGCTGGATACCACCAGTTCCTTCAGGAAGTAGATGAAGAAGCCGATGATGTGCCACAGCTTCCAGAAATACGGATCGTTTCCGAACACCGGCCGCGCGATCCACAGCACGGCGTAGCCGACGGCGAACCCGATCATCAGGCCGCCCATGCTGAAGGTGCCCGTGACCACCTGCCAAACGATCGCCAGGGCCAGGTTGAACATGAACATCGTCATGGCTGCGCTCCCGCGTGCTCCGCGCCCGGCACCCCCGCCTGGGGACCCAGCACGGCCTCGATATAGGGTGCGGGCGCCAGCAGTTCGGCCGACGCGCGGGTCGCCAGGTCCAGGAACGGCTGGGTCCACAGGCCTATCGCGACGGTCAGCGCCGCGAATACGACGATCGGCCCGATCAGCAGCGTCCTCTCGGTCGCGGTCAGGTCCGAAATGGACAGCACCCGGGCATCGCCGCCGGGGTGGGGCTTCCAGAAGGCCTCGCCCCAGATCTTGGTCATGGAGAACATGGTCAGCAGTCCGACCAGGATCGCGGTCGCGGCGATCGCGTAGGACCCGATCTCCAGGCTGGCCCGGATCAGCACCAGCTTGGCCCAGAAGCCCGACAGCGGCGGGATGCCGCCGAGGCTGAGCGCCGGGATCAGGAACAGCACCGCCAGCAGGGGCGACGCCTTGTAGAGCCCGCCGATCTTCTTCAGCTCCATCGACCCGGTCAGCCGCTTCGCGACGCCGGCCACCAGGAACAGGTTGGTTTTGACGATGATGTGGTGGACCAGGTAGAAGACCGCGCCGATCAGGCCCAGCGGCGTGTAGAGCGCCAGCCCCATGACCATGTAGCCGATCTGGCTGATGATGTGGAACGACAGGATGCGGCGGATCTCGTTCTGGGCCGCGGCCCCGAGAACCCCGGTCACCATGGTGAGGCCCGCCACCACCAGCAGGGCCGTATGGGTGTAGGCCACGTCGCCGGTGAAGATCAGGGTGAAGGTGCGGACCAGGGCATAGACGCCGACCTTGGTCAGCAGCCCGGCGAAGATCGCGGAAACCGCCACCGCGGGCGTGTGGTACGAGGCCGGCAGCCAGAAGAACAGCGGGAACACCGCGGATTTTATGCCGAACGCGATCATGAAGAGGACGGCGACCGTGGTGACCAGCCCCTGCTGCTCGACCTGCGGCAGACGTACGGCCAGGTCTGCCATGTTCAGCGTCCCGGTCAGCCCGTAGAGGATGCCGACCGCGATCAGGAACATGACCGTGGAGACCAGGTTGATCGCGGCATACTTGATGGCGCCGTCGAGCTGCTCCTTCTCCGCTCCCAGCGCCAGCAGCGCGAAGGAGGCGATCAGCATCACCTCGAACCAGACATAGAGGTTGAACAGGTCGCCGGTGATGAACGACCCGGTCACGCCGGTCAGGAGCACGTGGTAGAGGGGGTGGAAGCCGTTTCGCTCCCGGTCCTCGTTGATGTCGGACAGGCTGTAGAGGCCGACCCCCAGCCCCATGATGCCGGTGATCAGCACCATGACGGCGCTGAGATGGTCGGCCACCAGGGTGATGCCGAACGGCGCCGGCCATTCGCCCATCTGCCCGGCCAGGATGCCGCCCTGCCAGACCTGCGCCATGAGCAGGATGGCCGTGACGAGATGGAGGCCCGCGCCGGCGGCGCTGACGGCGCGCTGGGCGGCGCGGTTGTTCCACAGCAGGATGGCGAGCACCGCGGTCGTCATGGGGACCACGATGGGAGCGATCAGGTACCAGCTCACGATGCGTCGCTCCCGGCAGGTTCGCGTCCCGCGGGCTCGCGCCCGGCGGGTTCGCCTATGTTCCCGACCCGGCGGGCGGCATCCCGGACATGGATCCGCCGGGGCTCCTCGGGTTCGGGGATGTCCTGGTCGGGGTGCGGCGGTTCGGCCAGGCGCATGCGGTCGCTGTCCACCGTGCCCAGTTCCTGGTAGCCGCGATAGACCAGCACCAGCGCGAAGGCCAGGAGGCCGAAGCTGATGACGATGGCGGTCAGGATCAGCGCCTGGGGCAGCGGGTTGGAATAGACGCCGGTCAGCTCCTTGGCGCCCGGGGCGATCAGGGGCGGCAGCCCCTCGGTCATGCCGCCGGCCGCGAAGATGACGAAGTTGGCCGCGTTGCTCAGCAGGATGAGGCCGAACAGGACGCGCACGAGGTTGTGGCTCAGCAGCAGGTAGACGCTGCCGGCGGCCATGAAGCCCAGCGTGAAGGCCATGAGGGTTTCCACCTACACGTCCTCCTCTTCCAGGGACAGCACGATGGTCAGCACCGCGCCGATCACCACCAGGAAGACTCCGACGTCGAACACCAGCGGCGTGCCGACATGGAAGGCGGCGTCGCCCTCGCCCCAGTGGAGCCATTGGCCGGTCAGGAAGGCGTCGCCCGGGAACGCCGACAGGAGGCCTGCGACGATGGCGAAGAGCATCCCCACGCCCGCGATCGTCTTAGGGTCGAAGCCGAGGACCTGGCGCAGCGCCGCCGGACCGTAGGCGATGGAGTGCAGCGCGAAGGCGCTGGCGGCGATCAGGCCGCCGATGAAGCCGCCGCCGGGCTCGTTGTGCCCGCGCAAGAGGATGAAGAAGGAGAACAGGAGCATCAGGCTGAGCAGGAGCCGGGTCGCCGTCCTCAGGATCAGGCTGTCCATCATGGCCGGTCTCCGGTCTTTACGGTTTCGACGGGGGTCGGTTCGGGCGCCCTGCGCCGGGGCCGGGCCTTCAGCAGGGCGAAGGCGCCCAGCCCCGCGGTCGCGACCACCAGGATCTCGCCCAGAGTGTCGACCGCCCGGAAATCGACCAGGATCACGTTGACGACGTTGCGGCCGAAGCCCTCGGTGTAGCTGCGGGTCGCGAAATACTCGCTGAGGTCCAGCGGGATCGGCAGGTCGATGACCGCCAGCATCACCGCCGTGACGACCGCGCCGAACGCGATCGAGATGGCGGCGTCCCGAAGGGCGCTGCGCCGGCTGGGCCGGGCGAACGCGGTCAGGCGCGGCAACCGGGCGAGGACCAGGGCCACGATGATGACGACGAGCGTCTCGACCATGAACTGGGTGATCGCGACGTCGGGCGCGCCGTAGAGCAGGAAGATCAGCGCGATGACGACGCCGACCACGCCGAGCGACAGGATCGCGACCAGGCGCGACCTGGCGACGACGGCGGCGGAGGTCGCCGCGATCACTGTCAGGGCCAGGGCCCAGGCGGTGTAGGGCGCCTCCAGCACGGAGGTGGAGGGCATGGTGAAAGCCTGCTGGACCGCCATCGTGGCGCCGATCGCCACCGTCGTGAAGACGACCGTGAACATCACGTAATGGCGCAGATAGCCGGACTGGATCACCCGCGTCTGCCACCAGGCGACGCCGACCAGGCCCTTCAGGATGCGGTCCCATCCGCCGTCGGAGTCGTAGCCCAGGGCCCGCGCGACCCCGTCGAGGGCGGCCTTGACCCGCGGCCAGGAGACATAGAGCACCGCGCCGAGCGCCACGGTCACGAGGCTGAGCCCCAGCGGCGTGGTGAAGCCGCCCCAGAGATAGATGTGGACCTCGACCGCCTCCCCCGCCAGCGAGGCGGCGACGGGCACCACGAACAGGCGCTCCAGCACCCCGTAGAACACGCCCAGCCCGAGGCCGACCGCGGCCAGGACGACGGGGCCGAGCCAAAGGCTGACCGGCGCCTCGTGGGCGTGCTTCGGCGTCTCGACCTTGGGGCCGAGGAAGGGCTTGAGGAAGACGAGGCCGGCGGTGACCAGCATCAGGGCGTTGGAAACCAGCATGGCCAGGGTGGCGATCCAGCCGAGCAGCGGCATGCCCTCGCCGGCCATCCCGACCGTGCTGGAATACATGAATTCCTTGCCGAGGAAGCCCAGGAACGGCGGCAGGCCGGCATTGGACATGGCCGCCAGGCCGACCGCGGCCGCGGTGACCGGCATCAGCCTCAACAGGCCGCCGAGCTGGCCGACCTCGCGCGTGCCGGTCTCGTGGTCGATCGCCCCCACGCCCATGAAGAGCGCGCCCTTGTAGCAGGCATGGGCGAGCAGGTAGACGGCGAAGGTCTCGACGGCGTAGACGCTGCCGATGCCGATCAGCATGGTCAGCTGGCCCAGCGCCGTGATCGTGGTATAGGCCAGGATCCTCTTCAGATCGGTCTGCCGGACCGCCAGGATCGCGCCCAGCAGCGACGTGAAGGCGCCGAATCCCACCAGGGTGTAGATCCAGACATCCGTCCCGCCCAAGGTCGGGGAGAGCCGCGCCATCAGGTAGACGCCCGCCTTGACCATGGTGGCCGAGTGCAGGTAGGCGCTGACCGGGGTCGGCGCGTCCATGGCGTTGGGCAACCAGAAATGGAACGGGAACTGCGCCGACTTGGTGAAGGTGCCGACCAGGATCAGGATCAGGATCGCGAGATAGAGCGGATGCTCGCGCAGCAGGTCGCTCTGCCCGGCCAGCTCGCTCAGCTCGAAGCTGCCGCCCACGATCCCGAGCAGGATCAGCCCCGCCATCATGACCAGACCGCCCAGCGAGGTCACCAGCAGCGCCTGGAGCGCGGACCGGCGGGACTTCGGGCTGTCATGCAGGTAGCCGATCAGCAGGAACGACGTGACGCTGGTCAGCTCCCAGAAGACGATCAGCGAGATCACGTTGTCGGCCAGCACCACGCCGAGCATCGAGGCCATGAAGGCCAGGATGTACAGGAAGAACCGGGGCAGCATGGGATCGCCATGCAGGTAGCCGCCGCAATAGATGACGATCAGGGTGCCGATGCCGCAGACCATCAGCGCGAAGGTCAGGCTGAGCCCGTCGAGATAGAACGACAGGTTGACATCGAGACCGGGGATCCAGGGCACCACCTCGCGGACCACGCCGCCCGCGGCGATTTCCGGGAGGAACCCCGCGAACCAGACGGTCAGCGCCGCCGGAACGACGGCCAGGACCCATCCGCCCAGTTTGGGCAACCTGCCTGCGACAATTGGCGCAACCAGCGCCCATGCAAAGATGCCGAGAATAGCACTCAGCATCGGCGGAATTCCTCCGCGGGTTCCATGCTTCCCCCTGCCCACCGGGTGACTGTATGATTTCATTCAAAAAGACTGGGGCTATATGGGGTTCGGCCGGCTTGTTTCAACAGAGGGGTTTTTATTTGTATTTTAAGAAGCGTCCGTTTGCCGCGAGCCAGCGACAGCTTGCCACGCGCAGCCCGAAATCCATGCGCCTATAGTCGGGGCAAGAGAGACAGAGTTGCAGGGGTGTTAGATGTCCGACCGCGCTATCGTGGCGCTGGGAGTGTGGCTCCTATTGCTCGTACTCATGGGCACCGCCACGATCGGGATCGCCATCGCCTTTTACATCGGCCTCGGCTCGGTGATGGCGGTGATGGCGGCTATCCTTTTCATCGCCTCCCGCCGACGGGCCGGCGGACGGCACGCCGGCGCCGGCCCGAGGGGGGCCTAGTCCCGGCGGCAATCCCGGCGCCAAATCCTGCGGCGCGCCCTACTCCTCCCCCACCACCATCCGCCCGGCGGGGCCGCGGGCGAACAGGTTGGGGCTGTACATGTCCTCCACATAGGCTCCGGGCAGGGCGTAGTCGCCCGGGACCACGGCCCGCGCCAGATAGACCAGCCGGAAGGCGGGCCGGTCGGGCGTGAGGTCCAGTTCGGCGACGAAACGGTCGTCGCGGAACTCCACGTGGTTTGCGGCGCTGAGATCGCCCAGCCAGGACAGGTCGCCGAGCTGCCCGCTGTCGGCCAGCCGGACATTCTCGATCTCCAGCCCGGCCGGCAGCATGTCCACGACCAGCGCCTGGTGCTCCTCCTCGCGCAGGCTCTCGCCCTCCAGGATCACCACCAGCACCTTGCCTTTCGCCACCCCGGCGGGATCGACCGGGGCGCCGTCGGTGCCGAGGATGGTGCGCCGGATGGCGAAACCCTCGGCATCGGCCGGCAGCGGGCTCGCCGGAACCCCCGCCAGGGTGACCGACCGGTAGAGCGGCACGGCGCCGGCGTTCTCCACCGGGATCGCCGGGGCATCGGGCCGGAGCCGGCGGTACAGCGCGCCGGGCACGGTCACGGGCTGGCCGTCCAGCACCATCTTCGTCTCCCCCGCCTTGGACGCCAGGGCGGCGGCCGCGTTCAGGACCCAGGCCCGCTCCTGGGCGCTGGTCGCCTCGGCGTCGGCCAGCAGGGTAGCGAGCTGCTGGGCGAGCCCGGCCAGCCGGTCCCGGCCGCCGCCGGCCTCGGCCAGAAGCGCGATCAATGCTGCCTGGTCGCGCAGTTCCGAGCCGAAATCGCGCATGCCGGCAGGCTCCGCGCGGGCGCGGTCGAGCCGGCCGAAGGCTTCCGCCGCGCGGTCGGCGTCGCCCAGCCGGGCGAGCGCCCCCGCGACCTGGGCGCGGGCCAGCCGGGTCGGCAGGGCGTTCCAGTGGGTTTCCTGGAAATAGCGCGCCTCCGCCGGATCGACCGCCTTGCTGCCCGCCAGGGTGTAGAGGGCGTAGGCCCGGGCCGCCAGTTCCGCCTCGTCGAACCAGGCATTGTCGAGCACGCCGTTCAGCCACTCGACGCCCTTGCGCCAGGGCATCTCGGGCACCCGGTAGCCGGCCTGGCGCGCGCGGCCGAGGAAGTCGAGCGCGTAGGAGGTCAGCCAGAGCTCCCCGGGTCCCTGGGGCGACCACATGGCGAAGGCGCCGTCGGACCGCTGGACGGAAACCAGCCGGTCGATGGCGCGCTGGACGCGCTGGCGGACCTCGGCCTCGGAGGCGATCTCCAGCGCCGCCATCACGGGGCCGAGCTGGAGCAGCGGCATCGCCCGGCTGGTGATCTGCTCGGCGCTGCCATAGGGGTAGCGGTCGAGCGACAGCAGCAGTCCGGGAAGGTCCAGGTCGGGCATGGTCCCGACCGCCAGCATGACGCCGACCGTCTCGCGGCGGAGCGCCACCGGCTCGGGAACCGCGTCGGGCGAGACGGCCGACTTCCGGCCGGGCTCGATCAGCTCGACCCGGCGGCGCGAGACGGCGGGCTGGAGACGGCGCACGCCGACCGCCCATTCCCGGGTCACGGCGAGCCCGTCGGGGCCGGTGATCTCCACCCGCACCAGTCCGGCGCCGACTCCGGTGCCGGCGATGGTCAGCGGCACCGTCACCGGCTTGCCGGGCCGGACCCCGCGGAGCGCGACCTCGCCGCCGGAGCGCAGCTCGACCATCCCTCCGGTGGCGAAGCGCAGCGCATAGTCGCCGCCCTTCTGCCCCCGGTCGGTCAGGGTCAGGGAGACCTGCGCCACGTCGTCGGGCGCCAGGAAGCGGGGAAGCCCCGGCTCGACCAGGAGGGAGTCGCGGACGGCGGCGGTCGCGGTGGCGCTGCCGACCTTGCCCGGCGTCCAGGCGACCGCCATCAGCCGCAGCCGGCCGTCGAAGTCGGGGATTTCCAGCGGGACCTCCGCCGTGCCGTCGGGGCCGACCGTCACGATTCCGGAATGGAGGGCCGTCATCTCCCTCCGGAGCGGCGGCGGCGGGTCGCCCGGCCGGCGCCGGACCGGCGGGACCATGGCCGGCCGCGCGCCCGTCGCGGCCATGGCGCCGTTCCGGTCCGCCAGCGGTCCCCCGACGTCCCGCAGGTCGACCTCCAGCGGTCGCCGGCCGAGATAGTGCATCGCCGGATCGGGAGCGGCGAAGTCGGTCAGCCGGAGCATGGCGTCGTCCACGGCCGACAGGGTCAGGCGGACCTGCGCGCCCTCCTCCGCCCCGCGCACCGTGACCGGGACGCGGACCCGGCCCCGGGGAGCCAGGTCGGCCGGGGCGGCGATCGAGACGTCGAGACGCCGCGGCGCCGGATCGACCGCGAGCCACGCGCTGCCGACCGCCCGGCGCGACGCGGCGCCGTGGGCCGGCTCCGCCGGGGCGAAGGCGGTGGCGACCACATGGACCCCGGCGGTCCAGGACGGATCCACGGGGACATCGAGGAAGGCGCCCTCCGGCCCGATCCGGCGCAGCACCGTCTGGTGGACCGCCCGCCCGGCGACGGCGACCAGCACCTGGGCCTGGTAGGGCGGCTTGACGAAGACCTTGGCCGTTTCGCCGCCGGAATATTTCGGCAGCATGACCGCCACGTCCACCTGGTCCGGGCGCTCGCCCGCGGTCGGCGTGACCCACCAGCCGGCCGAGAACCGCAGGCTGGTCGCGACGCCCGTTCCGGTATCGAAAACCTCCAGCCGGTAGCGGCCGGAGCCGACCGGCTGCTCGATCGCGGCGCGGCCGTCGGCGGGCGGTTCCGCCGCGACCGCGAGCGTGCCGCCGGTCACCCGCTTGTCCTTGACCTGCGCCCGGTAATCCCAATGGCCGTCCGCCTCGAACCAGGCGTAGTCGTATTCCTCCTCGTACAGCTCGTAGGACAGGGAGGGCCGGTCGAGCGGCGCGCCGTCCGGCCCGACCGCGACCACGTCGAAGGTGGCGGTGGCCCCCTCCGGCACGGCGTCCCCGCCGAAGCGGGGCCTGATCCCGATCGCGAAAGGCTGGTGCCGGACCGGGAGGGCGATCTCGCGCACCGCCGGACGGCCGCCTATGTCGTAGAGGGTGCCCTGGATCACGGCTTCCAGCGCCTGGCTGGTGTCCGGCGGCTCGGGGAGGCGGAGCTCGACCCGCGCCACCCCGTCGGGACCCGTGACGAAGCCCGGCGCGTCGGTCCGCAGCGGCTCGAACGGCTGCTGGACCAGGCCGAAACGGTAGCCGGCGAAGCGGGGATACGGCTCGGCCGCGCGGCGCAGCGTCACCGCCAGCTCGCCCGGCAGCTTCGCCGCCGGCCCCGCCCGGCGGTACCGGCCGTCGATCCGGAGCGCGAGAGTGCCGCCGGCATCCGCATGGTCGCGGTCGGCGGCGAGGCCGACGTCGAGGCGCGGCGGCACGAAGTCCTCCACCGCGAAATCGACGCGGCCGACCGGCGCGCCGTCCGGCTCCAGGTGGGCGGTGACGGACCATTGCCCGGCCGCGGCGGGGCGCGGCAGCTCCAGGCCGAGGCGGTAGCTGCCGGCCCCGGCGTCGGCCGCCTGCCGCCGGTCGACCTCGAACCCGTCGGGGCGGAGGATCCTCAGGGTCAGGGCGCGCCCCTCGACCGCGGCGGCGCCGGAATCGCGCAGCAGGGCGTTGAGGAACACCGTCTCCCCCGGCTGGTAGAAGCCGCGGTCGGTGTAGAGCCAGGCGTCCAGGGGCGACGCGTCGGCGCCGGGGCCGGCGCGTTCCGACGGGTCGGTCGCGGCGGCCACGTCCAGGAACGCCATGTCGCCGGACGCGCCATAGGCGAAGACCGCCTGCGGCGCGCCGCCGCCGGTGCCGCGCAGGGTCTCGCGCGGGAAGCGGGCGATGCCGTCCGGCCCGGTCGCGAGCTTGCCCAGCTCGGCGTTGCTGCGCGCCAGCAGGCGGAGCTCGACCCCCGGCACGGGCTCGGCGGTGGTCAGGCTGCGGGCGAACACCAGCAGCCCGTCCTCCCCCGCGAAGGTGGTCAGCCCCAGGTCGGAGACGACGAACCACTGGGTGGCCTTGGCCTCCCACGACTCGCCCTCCCGGTCGGCGTTGCCCGCGACGGCGAGATAGACGCCCGGCTTCAGCGCGCCGACCGAGGCGCCGACGACAGCCTCCACCGGGAAGGGCGTGACGACGGCCTGGTTCCGCCGGTCGCCGGTCGCCATCTCGCCCTGCCAGACCTGGGTGCCGCTCCGCTCCACGATGCCGCCGACGTCCAGCTCGGTCAGGGCCTGGCTGATCCGGCCGTAATGGATCTGCTCGACCAGGGACCGGTCCTCGATGCGCAGCACCTGGAGCCGGGCGCGCGCGACGTTGACGGTGCGCAGCGGCAGCCCCTCGGCGCCGACCTGGGGCAGGACGTAGCCGGCGCCCCGGAAGGCCAGCATGGGCTTGCGGTCCGGCACCGCCACGTCGAAGCGCGCGGCTTCCCCCAGCGCCGCCCCGTCGGCTCCCGGCAGCCCCTGCTTCAGCGTCACGCCGTATACGGCGCCGTGCTCCAGTCCTTCCAGGCAGAGGGTGGCGCCGCGGGCGACCGCGGCGACGTGCACGGGCGGCTCGACCTCGACCTGCGCGGCGTAGTCGGTCCGGGAGGATTTCCCCAGCGGGCGGGTGAAGGTGAAGCAGGCCTGGGGAACGTCGCGCTCCGCCAGGATCTCGACCCCGGCGACACCGAAGGCAGCAGGTTCCGGGACCGGGTCCGGTGCGGGTTGCTGTGCCGGAGCGGCCGCCGGACACCCAAGGGCCATGGCGAGAGCGAGCCCGAACGGACGCAGTATGCGCATGAAACGACAAACCCCGAAGCCGACAAAAATAACCAGCAGGCGCCGTGCGGCACCTGCTGGATCATGGCGCCGGATTATGGCGCAAATCATTCAAATGCGCCTCAGAAATAGCGCTTGAGCCGGGCGACGGCCTCGTCGAGCAGCGCATCCTGCTTGCAGAAGCAGAACCGGATGAAATTGCGCACCGGGCTTTCGGCGAAGAAGGCGCTGACCGGGATCGCGGTGACGCCGGCCTCTTCCGTCAGCTTCAGGCAGAAGGCCACGTCGTCGCCGTCGAATCCGGTGGAGGAGATGTCGGCGATCAGGAAATAGGTGCCGCCGCTGTGCAGCACCGACAGCCCGGCCTCGCGCAGGCCGGCGGCCAGCCGGTCGCGCTTGGCCTGCATCGACGCGGCGAGTCCGGTGAAATAAGCCTCCTCCTTGGCCAAGCCATAGGCGACCCCGGCCTGGAGGTTGGGCGCGGTCGTGAAGGTCATGAACTGGTGGGCCTTGGCGACGGGCTGGAGCAGCTCCGGCACCCCCGTCACGTAGCCGATCTTCCACCCGGTCAGCGAGAAGGTCTTGCCGGCGGAGCCGACCCGCAGGCAGCGGTCGCGCAGCCCCGGGATCGTGATCAGCGGGATGTGGCGGGCGCCGTCGAAGACCAGGTGCTCGTACACCTCGTCGCAGACCGCGTAGGCGTCGAAGCGCCGCATGAACTCGCCGATCAGCTCCAGCTCGGCGCGGGAATAGACCTTGCCGACGGGGTTCAGCGGGTTGTTGAGCACCAGCGCCTTGGTCTTCGGGCCGAACACCCGCTCCAGGTCCTCGCGGGTGAAGCTCCAGTCCGGCGCCTTGAGCGTCACGATGCGGGGAATGCCGCCGGCCAGCCGGACGATGGGCAGGTAGCTGTCGTACATCGGCTCGAACAGGACGACCTCGTCGCCCGGCTCGATCAGCCCCAGCAGGCAGGCGCCCAGCGCCTCGGTGGCGCCGGAGGTCACCAGGACCTCGCGCGCCCAGTCCACCTCCAGCCCGTAGAACCGGCGGGCGTGGGCGGCGACGGCCTGGCGAAGCTCCGGCGTTCCCATCATGGAGGGGTACTGGTTGTAGCCGTCCAGCAGCGCGTCGGCCGCCGCCCGGAGCACGTCGGCCGGGCCGCGGTCGTCGGGAAACCCCTGCCCCAGATTGATAGCCCGATGCTTGAGGGCCAGTTGCGACATCACCTCGAACACGGTGGTGGGCATGTCGCGGAAGAGAGGGTTGCCGACTTTGGCGGTCATGATGGGATCGGGCGCTTCTGTGGACACGGGAGGCGGGAACTTAGCCGATCGGACCCGGCGGGTCGATGGGCTATGCCGCCCGGACGCCCTTCTCCCATACAGGGATTATGGCGCTTCGGCCCCGCAGATCGCGGCGCGGAACTTCGGTTCGAGAGCCTGCGCGTGCTCTTCCCGGTAGCCCTTGTGCTTCGTCAGATAATCGATGACCGACAGGTCGCCTTCGCGGATCCTGTTCCTCAAGGCGCGCTCCGCCTCCTCCCGGCTGAAGGTCACACGCTCGGTCAGCTCGGTCCTGGCATCGCTGTATCGCGCGTTGATGCCCATCGTGATCTCCTACAAACCAAGAGCACCTTGTGCGGATGAAACGCCGTATCCTACAGCAGGTCCCGCAGCATCGCGACCAGGGGCTTGTCGGCCGGGGGCATGGGGTATTTGCCCATGTCGTTGGGCCGCACCCAGGCCAGGGACTGGCCTTCCAGCGGGGCGACCGTGCCCTGCCAGACGCGGCAGACATAGAGCGGCATCAGCAGGTGGAAGCTCTCGTAGCGGTGCGAGGCGAAGGTGAAGGGGGCGAGGCAGCTTCCCGCCGTCTCGATCCCCAGCTCTTCCCGCAATTCGCGGACCAGCGCGTATTCCGGGCTCTCCCCCTCATGGACCTTGCCCCCGGGGAACTCCCACAGGCCGGCGAGCGACTTGCCCTCCGGCCGCTGGGCCAGGAGGACGCGGCCGTCCGGATCGACCAGGGCCACCGCGACCACCAGAAGCACCGGCTTGCCGGGCTCCGGAGTCGAGTCGGGGTCGAAGCAGTTCATGGGGATCCACCCGGAAGAAGCGTCACCTTCGGCTCAGCTCCGGTAGCTGCCGTTGATGTCGATGTAGCCGTGGGTCAGGTCGCAGGTCCAGACCGTCGCGGCGCCCGACCCGATGCCCAGCTCGACCAGGAAGTCGATGTAGCGGCCCTTCATGTGCTCGACGACGGGCGTCTCGTCGTAGCCGGGCACCTCCATGCCGTCGGCCGCGATCAGCACGCCGCCGGCGGAGATCCGCAGCTTGTCGCGGTCGGCCTTCTCGCCCGCCTTGCCGACCGCCATGACGATGCGGCCCCAGTTGGCGTCCTCGCCGGCGATGGCGGTCTTGACCAGGGGGGAATTGGCGATGCTCAGCGCGATCCGCTTGGCCGCCTTGTCCGACGCGGCACCCTCGACCCGGACGGTGACGAATTTGGTCGCCCCCTCGCCGTCGCGGACGATCTGCTGGGCGAGGTCGACCATCAGCGCGTTGAGCTGGGCCTTGAAGTCGGCCAGCGACTTGTCGCCGGCCTTGGTGACCGGCTTGTTGCCGGCCCGGCCGGTGGCGCACAGCAGCACGGTGTCGCTGGTCGAGGTGTCGCCGTCCACCGTGATGCAGTTGAACGACTGCTCGTTGGCCTCCGCCAGCAGCTTCTGGAGGACCGGGGCGGCGATCGCCGCGTCGGTGAAGACGAAGCCCAGCATGGTCGCCATGTCGGGCGCGATCATCCCGGAGCCCTTGGCGAAGCCGTTGAGGGTCACCGTGGTATCGCCGATCCTGGCCGTGCGGGTGACGCCCTTGGCGAAGGTGTCGGTCGTCATGATC
Source organism: Skermanella sp. TT6 (assembly GCF_016653635.2). Classification (NCBI taxonomy): domain Bacteria; kingdom Pseudomonadati; phylum Pseudomonadota; class Alphaproteobacteria; order Rhodospirillales; family Azospirillaceae; genus Skermanella; species Skermanella cutis. Next base: position 714,318 of record NZ_CP067420.1, on the reverse strand, counting down.
GCCTTGGCGGCCGGGAACCAGCCGTTGGCGTCGAAGGAATTGGCCAGCCCCGGCAGGTGCCGGGCGATGGCGTCGGCCGGGATCGGCTGGCCGATCACGCCGGTGGAGGCGACGAACACCTCGCCGGGCTCGCAGCCCGCGAGCGCGGCCGCCGCATCCACCGTGGCCTGGACGAACGCCTCGCCGGCCTTGCCGGTGAAGGCGTTGGAATTGCCCGAATTCACCACGATCGCCCGGGCGCTGCCACCCGCCAGGTTCTTCTTGCACCAGTGGACCGGCGCCGAGGCGGTCAGCGACCGCGTGACCACGCCGGCCACCGTCGTGCCGGCGTCGAGCAGGGCGACCATCAGGTCGTCGCGGCCCTTGTAGCGGATGCCGCAATTGGTCGTGGCCAGCCGGACACCGGATATTGCCGGCATCCAAGGGAAGTCGCCGGGTGCAAGGGGAGAGATGGTCGGTGCCATGGTGGTCGTGGCTTTCGGGTCGTGGAAGTGTCGGTAAGTTACGGCCTGGGCGCCGGGGCGGCGCCCGGGGCGGCGGAACCGGGCGTGGCGGCGGGCTGCTCGGGCATCGGCGAGCCGTCCATCTGGAAGCGCTCGACCCTGGCGTCGCTGCGCAGGTCCTCGACCAGCTCGCCGATCACCTGTTCCGAAACCTGGCTGCGGAGCTGCTCCTGAACTTCCTCGAAGGTCGGCGGGGTGCTCTGGCGGCGCTCGACGACCTTGATGACGTGCCAGCCGAACTGGGTCTGGACGGGGGTCTCGCTGACGTCGCCCGGCTTCATGGCGAAGGCGGCGTTGGCGAACGGCTCGACCATCTGGTCCTTGGTGAAGAAGCCGAGGTCGCCCCCCTGCTGGGCCGCGGCCTTGTCGGTCGACTTCTCGCCCGCGATCTTGGCGAAATCGCCGCCCTTCTTGAGGTCGGCGATGATCGCCTTGGCGGCGTCCTCGGACTCGACCAGGATGTGGCTGGCCTTGACCTCGTCCTGCGGCGGGTTCTCCTGCTTGAACTGGTTGTAGGCTTCCTGGAGGCGCTCCGCGGTGATGCGCTTCTGGACTTCCTGGGTCAGATAGAGCTCCTGGACGATGCGCTCCTCGGCGCGCTTCATCCGCTCCGCCACTTCCGGATCGTTCTGCACGTTGTTCTTGTAGCCGGCCTCGGCCACCAGCTTGCCGTTGATGATCTGGTCGATCACGGCGGGGAAGATCATCTGCACCGGCATCTGCTGCACCTGCGGCGGCAGCGACGCGATCGTGCGCATGACCTCGGAGCGCTTGATCTCGGCCCCGTTGACCTTGGCAACCACCGGATCCTCGCCGGCGCCGGTGCCGGCATCCGCCGGAGGAGTCGTGCCGGTCTGGGCCAGGGCGGCGAAGCCGGCACCGCCGAGCGCCAGCGAGACGGCGGCTACGCGGAGGACTCGTGCGAGCATGAGAAGTTCCTTATTCAGCGGAATGACGGGCGCGGCGACATGCGCCAGCAATCCGCAGTCGCACGCACTTTTTCCCTTTCGCAGCGATTAAGCACGGCTTGGGGCGGCTTGCAAGGCGGGACTGCCGGGGTCCGGCAATTGCCCGAACCCCGCCACAGCGCCGCCATGGATCGTCCGGACGGCCGCCTTATTTGCCTGCGCCGGGGGCGTCCAGGCCGAGTCCGGTCACCTTGACGACCGCGGTGCGCTTGCCTTCGATGCCGAAATCGTCGTCGTTGATCAGCATCAGCGCGCCGTCGCCGAAAAGGGCCATGCCCTCGACCTTGGGCGGGATCCCGGGATGGGCCGCGGTGTCGAGCACCAGGGCCTTGGCGGCCGGCACGATGCCTTCCCTGGCGAGGTCGGCCTGCTCCAGCGAGGGGGCCGTGGCCGCGTCGTCCCACTTGCCGCCCTTGATGTCGGTGGCGCCGGCCAGGGCGATGCGGAAGATCTTGGTGGTCCGCTCCGTCCGCTCCAGGATCAGCAGGTCGTCGCCGGAGAGGTGCATCAGCTCGCTGATGCGCACGGTGTTCTGCTTCTTCTTCTCCTCGCCCCGATAGGCCGAGGTCGGCTCCATCACGTAGACATACTCCCCCGCGACCTGCATGGTCGCGCGGTCCAGCTTGAACAGCCGGGCGTTGGCGGCGTCGGCGTAGGTATCGTTGTCCGGATTGGCCAGCGGGTTCTGCAGGACGAAATACAGGAACTTCTCGTCCTCGGAGACCGCCATGGACTCGATGCCGCGGTTCAGCGCCCGCCTGGCCAGGAGGGCCGGCAGCGTGCCCTTCACCTCGTACCCGGCGCCGGCATAATCCTTCTCGGTCCCGGCCGGGACGTGGCGGACCTGGATGCGGCCGTCGGGAGCGGCGTGCAGGATGGAAGGCCCGTTCTCGTCGCCGATCCAGAAGCTGCCGTCGGACAGTCGGACGATGCCTTCCGCGTCCACGGCGTCCGGGTTCTGCTTCAGCCTGGCGCCCTTGGCGTCCAGCGGCTGCTCGGTCGAGGCGACGGTCAGCGGGTTGAGCATGCCGTCCACCGGGTTGCCCCGGGCATCCTTGAGCGAGATGCTGTCGAGCACGCGGAAGGTCCCGTCGCCCAGGACCTGGATGCGGTAGATCGAGGGGCTGTACTCCGGCACCGGGTAGATGCGGCCCCGCTTCACGTCGCCGCAGATCAGCTCGCCCTTGACCCCGGCGATGCCTTCGGCGTCGCCGCAGGTGAAGTTGGGACCGCGGTCGCTGACCGTGTGGAAGATGTCGGCGGGATCCCCCTTGCCGCGGAACGCGCCGCTGCCGATCCCGACGGAGAGGTCCAGGGTCTTGCCGCCCTCGAAGGCGACCTTGCGCAGGGTCAGGATCGGATCGCTGCTCGAATATGCCCGGACGGTCACGGAGGGCGCCTGGGCGGCGGCGGGAAGGGGGACGGCGGCCAGCGCGCCGATCATGAGGGCCGATATCGGGAGCAGGCTTGCGCGCATTCCGGTGGATCTCCGCATTCAGAAAAGTTCGCGGACGTTAGGCGCACCGGATTGCAGGAGGATGACAGCCGCATGACACATTTGCATGCGGCTGCGCCGGGCTCCGGATCAGATCTTCACGTCGAGCAGCAGGTCGCCGAGCATGCCCCGGCGGCCGTCGACCCGGCCGAACTCGCTCTGGCCGACCAGGGTGCCGCCGGTCAGGCGCTGATCGACCCGGATGGCGAGGTCCAGCCGGATCTCGGAGATGCCCTCGTCCTTCAGGCGCGACATGCTGCCGTCGCCGCGCAGCAGGATCAGCGAGTTGAACACGGCGTCGCGTGCATCGATGACGCCGTTGCCGTCCTGGTCGAAGCGGGCAAGCTCGGCGAACCCGCTGGAGGCGCCGTTCTGCTCCCCGAACAGCTCGCGGCCGTCGTCTATCCTGCCGTTGCCGTTGCGGTCGAGCGCCAGGAACGCGTCCTTGCCCGCGACCCAGGCGGTCCGGTCGCGCGCGCCGTCGCCGTCGATGTCGAACAGGACGCCGGTCTCCGCCGTGGTCAAGTCGATGCCGTTGCCGTCCAGGTCCAGCACCAGCGGATCGACCTGCCGGATGCCGCCGCCGCCCCCGCCGCCGCCACCACCGCCTGCGCCGGCGTCGCCCTGGCCGCCGCCCAGCAGCCCGACGGCGAGGGCGGCCCCGGTCGTCATGCCGGCGTCCAGGCGGACCATCTCGATCGACGCCTCGACCTTGCCGGACTCGCTGGAGATCTTCAGGTTGACCGACTGGAAGACCAGCGAGACGCTGGTCGAAGCCTGCCCCGGCTCGGGCGAGCGCGCGGGCGCCGGGCCGCGGGCCGCCGCCTCCCGCGCCTTGCCGGCGACCGCCTCGGCCGCCTTCTGGCTTTCCTCCGCGGAATGGCCGAACATGCGGAACACCTTGATCAGGTCCTCGCGCACCTTGTCCAGGATGGCGTCCAGCGGCCGCTCGGGATCGCGGGCGCGTCCGACCGACAGGGGGGTCCGCGCGAGGCGGGAATTCTCGCTGACGACCTGGGAGAGCCGCATGGCCGTCGCGGAGAGCTCGACCTTGACGCTTCCGGAATTCGTCCTGGCTTCGGCGCCGGCCTCGGGTGCGGCGCCCGGGACATCGTCGCTCCGGGACGCCCTGGAAGCCGCCTCCGGAACGGCATCCCGGCGCGCGGGAGCGTCCGACCTGGCGGGAACCGGGGGCTGGGCCGGCCCGGGAACGGTGCGCTTGAGGCCCGCGGGCAGAGCTTGGGCCAGGACTTCCATCATGCCGACCATCGGCTGCCTCCTTCTAAGGGCCAATAACGACGGGGGAGCGGCTGCCTGCGCCTACTGCGCGGTTGGAAAAGCCTCTCCGCGGGCTTATCTTTGTCCCACACGGCTTAACGATCGCTTAAGACGCTTGCCGCACCTGCCGAAGGCCGCGGGTGCCGCCGGGCGCATGGCTCCGGGCGCAAGGGTGGTGCAGCCGCAGGCTTGTTGACAGGCATTGCGCGCACTCTTATGTCAAGGCCGTGCCATGCCCGGGCCGATGCCGAGCGGGCGCCCTGGATCGTGCGCCAGCCGTTTCTTGCTCAAACCGTTCTTTGCTCTAACCCGAGGTTTCAATGTTCGGTGCTATTGCCCGTAAACTTTTCGGCACCGCGAATGATCGCACCGTGAAGGCGCTGCTGCGGCAGGTCGAGGTCATCAACGCCCTGGAGCCGAAGGTAGCCGGCCTGTCGGACGACGAACTCCGGATGCGCACCGACTGGCTGCGCGAGCGCCTCGAAAAGGGCGAGACGCTGGACGACATCCTGCCCGACGCCTTCGCCACCGTGCGCGAGGCGGCCAAGCGCGTCCTGGGGCAGCGCCATTTCGACGTCCAGCTGATGGGCGGCATCGTCCTGCACCAGGGCAAGATCGCGGAGATGCGGACCGGCGAAGGCAAGACGCTGGTCGCCACGCTCCCGGTCTATCTCAACGCGATCGCCGGCAAGGGCGTCCACGTCGTCACCGTCAACGACTACCTGGCCCGGCGCGACAGCGGCTGGATGGGCAAGATCTACGGCTTCCTGGGACTTTCGGTCGGCTGCATCGTCCACGGGCTGGACGATTTCGAGCGCAAGATGGCCTACGCCGCCGACATCACCTACGGCACCAACAACGAGTTCGGCTTCGACTACCTGCGCGACAACATGAAGTTCCGGCTGGAGGACATGGTCCAGCGGCCGTTCAACTTCGCGATCGTCGACGAGGTCGACAGCATCCTGATCGACGAGGCGCGCACGCCGCTGATCATCTCCGGCCCCTCGACCGACAGCTCCGAGCTCTATATCGCGGTCAACCGGGTGATCCCGCACCTGTCCGCGGAGGACTACGAGAAGGACGAGAAGGTGCGGGCCGTCAGCCTGACCGAGGCCGGCACGGAGAAGGTCGAGCAGACCCTGCGCGAGATGGGGCTGCTGACGGAAGGCAACCTCTACGACATACAGAACGTCAGCCTGGTCCACCACGCCAACCAAGCCCTGCGGGCGCACACCCTGTTCCAGCGGGACAAGGACTATATCGTCAAGGATGACAAGGTCATCATCATCGACGAGTTCACCGGCCGCATGATGGAGGGCCGGCGCTATTCCGAGGGCCTTCACCAGGCGCTGGAGGCCAAGGAGGGCGTGACGATCCAGCGCGAGAACCAGACGCTGGCCTCGATCACCTTCCAGAACTATTTCCGCCTCTATCCGCGCCTGTCCGGCATGACCGGCACCGCCATGACCGAGGCGAACGAGTTCGCCGAGATCTACGGCCTGGAAGTGGTCGAGATGCCGACCAACGTCGCGGTCCAGCGCAAGGATTTCGACGACGAGGTCTACCGCACCGGCCGCGAGAAGTTCGACGCCATCGCGATCCTGGTCGAGGAATGCCGGGAGCGCAGGCAGCCGATCCTGGTCGGCACCGTGTCGATCGAGAAGTCGGAGGTGCTGTCCGACCTTCTGAAGAAGAAGAAGATCCCGCATGCGGTGCTGAACGCCCGCTACCACGAGCAGGAAGCCCAGATCATCGCCCAGGCCGGCCGGCCCGGCGCCGTGACGATCGCCACCAACATGGCGGGCCGCGGCACCGACATCCAGCTCGGCGGCAACCTGGAAATGCGCCTGGCGGTGGAGCTGGCCGACATCCAGGATCCGGCCGAGCGCGAGCGCCGCGCGGCCGCGATCCAGGCCGAGATCGCGCGCGACAAGGAGATCGTGAAGGAGGCCGGCGGCCTGTTCGTGATCGGCACCGAGCGGCACGAGAGCCGGCGCATCGACAACCAGCTGCGCGGCCGGTCGGGCCGCCAGGGCGACCCCGGCGCCTCCAAGTTCTTCCTCAGCCTGGACGACGACCTGATGCGGATCTTCGGGTCCGAGCGCATGGACGGCATGCTCCAGCGCCTGGGCCTGAAGGAAGGCGAGGCGATCGTCCACAGCTGGATCAACAAGGCCCTGGAGAAGGCGCAGCAGAAGGTCGAGGCGCACAACTTCGAGATCCGCAAGAACCTGCTCAAGTACGACAACGTGATGAACGACCAGCGGAAGGTCGTCTACGAGCAGCGCCGCGAGATCATGGACGCGCCGGAGATCGGCGGCACCATCGAGGACATGCGCCACGAGGTGATCGAGGAGATGGTCAAGAAGGCCATCCCGGCGAACGCCTATGCCGAGCAATGGAACATCGACGGCCTGCACGAGGAGATCCGCCGGGTCCTGAACCTGGACCTGCCGGTCCATGACTGGGCCAAGGAAGAAGGCATCGCGGAGGCGGAGATCGAGGACCGGGTGCGCCGCGCCTCCGACGAGAAGATGGCGCAGAAGGCGGCCAATTACGGTCCCGAACTGATGCGGGCGGCCGAGAAGAGCCTGCTGCTCCAGCTGCTCGACCAGGCCTGGAAGGAGCACCTGCTGCACCTGGACCATCTGCGCCAGGGCATCAACCTGCGGGCATATGCCCAGCGCGACCCGCTGAACGAGTACAAGCGGGAAGCCTTCGAGCTGTTCGAGGGGATGCTGTCGCACCTGCGCGAGACGGTCACCACCGTGCTGTCGTACGTCGAGATGCGGGTGAACCACCCCGAGGACATGGAGCCGCCGCCGTTCGAGGGCGTCGAGTCACGCCAGGATCCCGCGCTTGCCGCCGCCGAGGCCCTTCCGGCCGACGCGGCCCTGCCGGACGGGATGGTACGGCGCGTGGCGCCCGCGTCGGTCGGCTCCGAAGCCGAGATCGACCCGCGTACGCCGCGCAATTCCCTGTGCCCCTGCGGGTCCGGCAAGAAGTACAAGCACTGCCACGGGCGGGTCGCCTGAACAGCCGGATATTACCGGGGCGCTTCAAGCGGTGCGCCCCGGCGGTCTGGACATACAGTCTAAAATGTAACTGAAGACCCCTGCGACGATTTTCCAAAAACTTGACATGGATCAACGTCGCACCGGTCTGTGCGCCGCACAATCTCCGCCATAGGTCATATGCACCCAAGCGGAGGTCAGGTTCATGCGCGCGTTCTTCCCGTGTGTTTCCGGAGTTTCCCGTCAGTCCGAAGACGTCATCGGCAAGCTCCTCGCCCACCGGATCGGTAACTCCCGCGTCACGAACCGGCCTGTCACGCTGCGCTCCGCCCTGGAGGCCTGCGGCCGCGAGCCCGTCTCGACCGCCCGCCGGCTGATGACCCTGCCCGGCGAGGCCGCCGTCCAGGACCTCTCCGACATGCTGACCAAGTTCCGGATCGACGGCGTACGCTGCCCGGAGCCGGAGAAGTACGCCCGGCAGGCGCTGAAGCGGGCCGGCGTCGAGTTCACATTGCCGCCCCTGGCGGGCGATTACGGCCACTGCGCCACCGCCCTGCTGGGGATCGCGGCGCTGGGCGTGCTGCTGGCGTTCCCCACGCTGATGCTCTGATCCGCCGCCGCATGGCGCATGGCGCATGTCGGGAACACCGCGGCTCTCCTCCTGTTGAAGTGCGATACTCAATTGGAACGGAGAGAGCCACGATGGCTACCAGCGCCCAGAATTCAGACGACATCAAGAAGCTCTGGGGGATGATCAAGGACATCCGCTTCACGATGATGACCACCATCGATGATGACGGTACCCTCCGCAGCCGTCCGATGGTCGCCCAGCAATCCGAATTCGATGGCGACCTCTGGTTCTTCACCGGTGCCGACACCCACAAGGTGGATGAAGTCAACCAGCACCATGAAGTCAATCTGAGCTACGCCGATCCCGACGACCAGAACTACGTCTCGATCTCCGGCACCGCCCAGCTCGTCCGCGACCGGCAGAAGATCGAAGAGCTCTGGAGCGAGCCCCTCGCCACCTGGTTCCCCAAGGGCAAGGACGATCCCAACATCGCCCTGCTTCGAGTCCATGTGACGAAGGCGGAATATTGGGACAGCCCGTCCAGCGCGATGGTCCATGCCTATGGCTACGTGAAGGCCAAGCTCACCGGCGAGCCGCCCCATCCCGGCGACAACAAGAAGATCAACATGTAGGCCGGGTGGCCGCGGATCGGCCCTGGCCGCCGCACGCGATGACTCTTTTTCTTCATGCGCGGGCTTGACCCGCGCATCCACGTGCAAGCCGGCTTGATGGAGATCGCGCGTGGGTGACCGGGTCAAGCCCACGGCTGTCCGGCACGGTTGTCGCGTACTGCTCACAAGCCTCAACTCAAGGTAGAACTATCCCTTTTTCGTCATGGCCGGACTTGATCCACGGCTGTCCGGCACAGCGATTGCTCGCGATGCGAAAGGGTTAGTCACAGGTAAGATTACTCCATTTTCGTCATGGCCGGACTTGATCCGGCCATCGTTCACGGGAAGCATCGGAGCCTCCGTGCCTTGAGATCCGCGGGTCAAGCCCGCGGATGACGAACTGAAGGAGAAAACAGTCGCTAGAAATGTTCTTAATGGTTGATCAGCAAGTACCGTGCCGGACAGCCCTGGACTTGATCCGGCCATCGTCTCACAGGTCTCACCGGGGCTCCGTGGCTGGAGATGCCCGGATCAAGTCCGGGCATGACGATAAAGGGAAGATGAAATATCCTGAGCATCAGCTTGAGGTTGATCAGCAATCATCGTGCCGGACAGCCGTGGGTCAAGCCCGGTCATGACGATAAAGGGAAGCAGAGTTCTGCCGGGAAAGCCCCCGTGATTGAACGGGCGGAACCCTTGCCGGACGGCCGCGGATCAGTTCTGGCCGCCGCTGCTCCGGACGATCCTGGCTTCGGCGGCGGGCGGATTGCGCAGCGTCTGGTAGATCACGCAATACCGCTCCGTCAGCTTGAGCAGGCTGGCGAGCTTTTCGTCGTCCGCGTCGGTATCCAGGTCGAAGGTCATGCGGATGGAGCGGAAGCCCACCGGCGCCTCCTTCGAAACGCCGAGGGTGCCGCGCATGTCCAGGTCGCCTTCGGCCCGCACCGTGCCGCCGCGCAGATCGATGTTCAGCGCGGTGGCGACCGCCCGCAGGGTCACGCCCGCGCAGGCGACCAGCGCCTCCAGCAGCATGTCGCCCGAGCAGGCCGCGATACCGTCGCCGCCCGCGGCGGGATGAAGACCAGCCTCGACCAGCGCCCGACCGGTATCGACCTTGCAGGTCACGCCCTCGGCTCCGACGGTGCCTTCGGCCTTCAGGGTGATGACGGCGCTGTCCGGCGCGTCGCGGTACCGCTGCTTCAAGGGTGCCTGGACGGCCTTGAGGGTTTCGGCATCCATGGGACGTTTCCTCCGGTTCGTTGCTTATGTTCGCCTTGCCTGCGGGGTCCCGCTTATCCCAGGACCTGATAGAGCGCATAGCCGACGATAGCGGCATTGACGTTGAGCGTCATGATCATTCCCGGTGCCCGCAGATAGGGATGGATCAGGTATCCGACCCAGAACAACAGGCGGGACACGCAGAAGAGTCCGGTCACGACGCCGGCGAGGCGGATATCGCCGGGAGCGGCCAGCGCCGCGGCGGAAAGCATCGCCGGCACGAAGATCGCGGTTTGCTCGACCGAGTTGGACAGGGCCCGCTGGGCGCGCCGCTGGAACCGGCTTTCCGGGTCCTTCAGAGGATCGAACGCGGCGGTGGCGAACCGGGCCAGGGCGACCGTGAGAACCATCAGGAGCAGCAGGAGCGCCGGCCAGACCAGCAAGCCGGCGGCAATGGCCAACCCGTCGGCCGCAGGGGCGGGGCCGGCCGCGGGTCCGGGCCGGAAGAGCGCGAGGCCGCCCCAGGCCAGAGCCGTCCCGAAGACGACCCCGGCTACCGAGATCAGGTGGCGACGGTCGAGCACCAGCCCGGGCATCGCGTCAGGAGAGGCCCTTCTGGCCCATTTCCAGGAACTTGTCGCGCCGCTTCAGGCGCAGGGCGCCGCCGTCCAGGCCGCGGAGCTCGTCCAGGCAGTCCTCTATGGCGTTGCCGACGGCGGTCATGATCTCGTCCCGGTCGCGGTGGGCGCCGCCGATCGGCTCCGCGATCACGCGGTCGATCACGCCGAGGTCCTTCAGGTCCTGGGCGGTCAGCCTGAGCGCCGCCGCGGCTTCCGCCGCCGCCGTGTTGGTCCGCCACAGGATCGAGGCGCAGCCTTCCGGCGAGATGACCGAATAGATTGCGTGCTCAAGCATCATGACCCGGTCGGCGGCGGCCAGCGCGATGGCCCCGCCGGAGCCGCCCTCGCCGATCACCGTGGCGACCATCGGCACCTTCAGCCTCAGGCAGGTGTCGATCGACTTGGCGATGGCCTCGGCCTGGCCCCGCTCCTCGGCGCCGACGCCGGGATAGGCCCCCGCGGTATCGACCAGGGTGATGACCGGCAGCTTGAAGCGGTCGGCAAGCTCCATCAGGCGGATCGCCTTGCGGTAGCCTTCGGGCTTCGCCATGCCGAAATTGTGCCGGACGCGGCTTTCGGTATCGTGGCCCTTCTCCTGGCCGATCACCATGACGGAACGGCCCCGGAACCGCCCGATGCCGCCGATGACGGCGCGGTCCTCGGCGAAGCCGCGGTCGCCCGCGAGCGGCGTGAAGTCCTCCACCAAGCCGTCGATATAGTCCATGCAGTGCGGCCGGTTGGGGTGGCGTGCAACCTGGACCTTCTGCGCCGGCGCGAGCTTGGCGTAGGTCTGGCGCAGCAGCTTGTCGACCTTGGACTGGAGCTTGGAGACTTCCTCGGCGATGTTGATGTCGCCGGTATCGGTCAGGTGCCGCAGCTCCTCGATCTTGCCTTCGAGTTCCGCGATCGGCTTTTCAAATTCAAGAAAGGTCTGCATGAAGGTATTTCACGACGGGCTGGGAAAATGACCGGGTTCCCTACCACACGCCCCAAAGGCTAGCCAGCGCTAATAGGACGCAGAAAGGTTAGTTCGCTACCAAGTGGATGATCCTTGCCACGTGCGCCTAATAGGCGTACATTTCTCCAGCGGCACTTTTCGGAGAAGCCTTCATGCCACGCGTCGCCCAGCGCCAGGATCGCGTCAGTCTGCGTCTCAGTCCCCAATCCAAGCAGAAATTGGAGCGCGCCGCCGCTTATCTTGACAAGACGTTGACGGATTTCGTCATCGACGTGGCCTTGCAGAAAGCGGAAACCGTCGTGCGTGAGCACGAGATGATCGCCCTTACCGCCGAAGAATGGGCGCGCTTCCAGAACTTGCTGCTCGATCCCCCCGATCCGAACGAGCGGCTGCGGCGTGCGCTTGCCGAGCATGGGCGGATTCTTCGCCCGTGAACCCGGTCGCCCCCTGGCCGGCAGGATCATTGCGAATCGAAGCGCTGGGACAGGGTCACGACCGCGGGGCCTTCGCCTGCGGCGTGGATCCGCTGGACCGCTACATCCGGCAGCAAGCATCGCAGGACATGCGGCGGGTCACGGCGCGCGTCTTCGTGGCGGTGTCCGCCGAGCATCCGGACCGCATTCTCGGCTATTATACCTTGAGCGCGGCGACCATAGCGGCCGGCGATCTACCGTCCGACGTGACGAAACGCCTGCCAAGGTATCCCGTCCCCGCAGCCCTGGTCGGACGGCTGGCCGTCGATCGAACCGCCGCACGGCGGGGTCTCGGCAGCCTGTTGCTCGCCGATGCGGTGAAGAAGACCATGCTGGCCGCGCAGACCGTGGCCATGACGGTCATAGCCGTCGATCCCATCGATGACGCGGCCCGTCGTTTCTACGAGGCGTTCGGCTTTCGATCCCTGCTGGGACCGGAACGGCGGATGTTCCTCGCTCTCCCGCCCTCGAACAATCCGGGACCCGAGGGCTGAAGATTTCGCCGGGAGCTGCGTGCCGGCGGCACCCGGATGGGCGCCGCCGGCATGCGCTTACGAGCCGGCGATCTGCTCGGCCTTCTTGACCATCACCTCCGCCTGCCGGATCGAGGCGATGTCGATCAGGCGGCCGTCCAGGGCCACGGCGCCCCGGCCTTCCTTCTGGGCCTGCTCCATCGCTTCCAGGATGCGCTTGGCCTTGGTGATCTCGGCCTCGGACGGGCTGAACACCTCGTTGGCCAGACCGATCTGGGAGGGGTGGATCGCCCACTTGCCCTCGCAGCCGAGCACGGCGGCGCGCCGGCCCTGGGCCTTGTAGCCGTCGGCATCGGAGAAGTCGCCGAACGGGCCGTCGACCGGGCGCAGGCCGGCGGCGCGGGCCGCGACCACCATGCGCGCGGTGGCATAGTGCCACATGTCGCCCCAGTGATAGTCGCGCGGCTTGTCGCCGTCCTTGTCGGTCAGCACGCCGTAGGACGGGTTGGGGCCGCCGATGCCGGTGGTCTGCGCCTTGGTCGAGGCGGCATAGTCGGCGACGCCGAAATGCAGGCTCTCGTTGCGACTGGAGGCGGTCGCGATCTCGTCGATGTTCGCCATGCCGAGCGCGGTCTCGATGATCAGCTCGAAGCCGATCCGCTTCCGGCGGCCCTTGGCGGCCTCGATCTGGGTGACCAGCATGTCGACCGCGTAGACGTCGGCGGCGGTGCCGACCTTGGGGATCATGATCAGATCGAGCCGGTCGCCGCACTGCTCCAGCACTTCGACCACGTCGCGGTACATGTAATGGGTGTCGAGGCCGTTGATGCGGACCGACAGGGTCTTGTCGCCCCAATCGATGTCGTTGATCGCCTCGACGATGTTCTTGCGGGCCTGCGGCTTGTCGTCCGGCGCCACGGCATCCTCCAGGTCCAGGAAGATGACGTCGGCTGCCGACCTGGCGGCCTTCTCGAACAGCTTCGGGCTGCTCCCGGGAACCGCCAGTTCGCTGCGGTTGAGTCGGGCCGGAGCCTGTTCGACGATCTTGAAGCTCATTGCTGTTCCCCCATCACGGTGTCGCCGCGCCGTCGGGCGACCGGGTCGCCGCGCCGTCGCGGTATCGAAGCCGCCTTCCCGATCCGGAAAGCGGCAGGTATGGCGTGCGATCCGAAAGGCGTCGATATTCCGCCGGGCACGCTGCCGATGGATACTACGTTTCTTCGCAGCCGCACCATAATGGCGGAAAGTACCATGCCAAGCGATTTCGACGACATGTTCGCCGCGCGCATCGCGCCGCACCTGATGCCGCTGGAGGATGCCCGGCGTCTTCACCATGTCCGCCTGCGGCGGCGCGCCCTGGCGTTCGGAGCCCTCTGCGTGGGCTGGCTTGGCCTCGCCGCCTGGATCGGGCATCCGCTGCTCTGGTCCGCCGCTCCCGTCCTCGCCGCGGCCGGGCTGTTCATCGGGCTTCAGCTCCGGTCGGGGCCGGGCCTCGACTACGCCGAGGCGCTGCGGACCATCGTGCTTCCGCCGCTGTGCGAGGCGGCCGGCGGCTGGCGGCACGAGCGGGCGGGCGGGCGCGACGTCTTTTCCCAGGACGGCATCCGGGTCGAGCCGGACCGGCCGCTGTTCGCCCTGCCCGGCTGGTCCGCGCCGATCCCGCCGATCGCCAGGGCCGACGCCGGCCGCCTGTTCACGATGCTTGCCAGCGCCCGGGCGCCTGCCTACGCTGCCCGGACAGGGAAAACGGAACCGGAAGCGCAGGTGACTTCGTGACCTCCAGGGCGCCAGGCGGCAAAGCGACATGCGGCGAATCGGCGATACGCCTGCTCGAATCCTACGGCATCGACACGGTGTTCGGCATACCGGGGGTCCACACGCTGGAGCTCTACCGGGGATTGCCCAACAGCCGCATCCGCCACGTCACGCCGCGGCACGAGCAGGGCGCCGGCTTCATGGCCGACGGCTATGCCCGGGCGTCGGGCCGACCTGCCGCCTGCCTTCTGACGACGGGACCCGGCCTGACCAACGCCGCGACGCCGATCGCGCAGGCCTACTCGGACAGCATCCCCATGCTGGTGCTGAGCAGCGTCAACGACCGGCGCGACCTGGGCATGGGCCGCGGGCGGCTGCACGAGCTTCGCAGCCAGCAGGCGGCGATCGCCCCGCTGTGCGCCTTCAGCCATACCGTAATGGACGCGGGCGAGTTGCCGGAGGTGATGGCCCGCGCCTTCGGCGTGTTCCAGTCCGCCCGTCCCCGCCCGGTCCATATCGAGATCCCGCTGGACGTGCTCGCTGCACCCGCCGACTTCCGCACGGATGCCCGCGCCGTCATCGGCCGCCCCGCGGCGTGCGATTCCGCCCTGGTCCGCGCCGCGGACCTGATCGCCATGGCGGAGCGGCCCGCCATGATCGTCGGGGGCGGTGCCCGCGACTGCCCCAAGGCGGTCCGCGAGTTCGCGGAGGGCGTCGGGGCCGCGGTCCTGCTGACCGGCGCCGCCAAGGGGGTCCTGCCGGACGGCCATCCGCTGAACCTGGGTTCGTCCTGCGACCATCCGGCCATCGTGGAATTCATCGAGCGCGCCGACGCGGTGGTGGTCGCCGGCTCCGAGCTGGCGGAGACGGATTTCTGGAGCGGCGTGCCGAAGTTCGGCGGGACGCTGATCCGGATCGACATCGACCCGGCCGCGCTGACCCGCGACACGGCGCCGGACGTAGCCTTGCTGGGCGACGCGGGTTCCATCCTGTGCGACCTGGTGGACCGCCTGGCGACGCCGAACCCGGCCCGCCAGCACGCCGCGATCGGCGCCGCGCGGGCCGCCGCCACCGCCGACCTGCCGCCCCTGCGCCGGCTGCATCGGGAAGTGCTGTCGGCGATCCGGGCGGGCCTGCCGGCCGACGGCATCGTCATGACCGACATGACCCAGATCGCCTATGCCGGCAACAGCCTGTGGCCGGCCGACCTGCCCCGGACGTGGCACCACCCGCACGGATACGGCACCCTGGGCTTCGCCCTGCCGGCCTCGATCGGGGCCAAGCTGGCGATGCCGGACCGCGACGTGGTCTGCCTGATCGGGGACGGCGGGTTGATGTTCACGGTGCAGGACCTGATGACGGCGGTCGAGCTCGACATGCCGCTGGCGGTCGTGATGTGGAACAACGACGGCTATGGCCAGATCCGCGACGGCATGATCCAGCGCGGCATCCCGGAGATCGGCGTCACCCTGAGGAACCCCGACCACCACATGCTGGCGAAGGCGATGGGCTGCCCCAGCCTCCGCGCGGAAGATCCGGCGATGCTGGCGGCAGCCCTGAAGGAGGCTTTCAAGCGGCGGGGACCGACCCTGATCGAGGTGAGGCAGGACCGGTTCGCCGCCTGATCGACCCTCCTCGGAGGGGCGGCGTCCCGCCGCCCGTGGTGCGCGGGACGCGCACCCTCCCAGGGATGTCGGCGTTACTCCGCCGGCGCTCGGTGACCGACGGCGGGGGCCTGCGGCGCGCGGCCCTTGCGGGCTTCCTCCTCCAGCCAGAGGCTGTGGTGCTCCCGCGCCCAGTTGACGTCCACCTGGCCGCTGCCCATGGCGTCGAAGGCGCCTTCCATGCCGACCGAGCCGATATAGATGTGGCCGATGATGCCGGCGATCAGCAGCACCGACAGCACGGCGTGGACCAGATGGGCGAGCTGCATGCCGGCCACGTCGGTGACGTAGAACGGGAACAGCAGCACGTAGCCGCTGGCCGCCACCACGCCGCCGCCCGCCACCACCATCCAGAAGATCACCTTCTGGCCGGCGTTGAACTTCTTCGCCGCGGGGTGCTTGCCCTTGGCGAACAGGCCCCCGGCCGCCTTGATCCAGGCGATGTCGGTGCGGTCCGGGATGTTGTGGCGGACCCAGACCAGCAGCATCAGGACGATGCCGAGGACGAACGGGAAGCTGAGGAAGTTATGCGCCAGCTTGCCGTAGATGGTGAGGGTGGTGAACGCCTCCGGCCCCAGCAGCGGGATCAGGATGTAGCGGCCGAACACCAGGTTGAGGCCGGTCAGCGCCAGCACCAGGAAGCTGACGGCCGTGATCCAGTGAGCGAACCGCTCGAACCCGTTGAACCGCTGCACCCGGAAGCGGGACGGCCCGGCGTCGATCCGGATCTTGCCTCGGACCATGTAGAAGACCACCAGCCCGGCGAGGCTGCCCAGCAGCAGCACCGCCGCGACGGTCTTCAGCGCGCCCTGGCGGAACTCCCGCCACTCGCGGCCTTCCGGCTGGATCAGCGTGGCCGACTTCCGGTCCGGGATGCTGACGCGGCCCTGGAAGCCACCCTGGAGTTGCTGGAACAGCAGCTGCTCGTTGCTGATGTCGGGGCCGGTCAGGGCGTTCGGCCCCGGCGGGATCGGTGCCGCGGTTTGATTGGCCGTCGTTTGGGCGCCCGCCCCGGCCGCCGGAACCAGCAGCAGGAGCGTCAGCGCGGCAAGGCGCAGGGCGCGCCCGAACCCGAGAGTCATCATGGACATGATCATTCCTCCAGCCGGTCCTAGGCGCTCGCCTTGTCCTTGTACGCGGTCGACCAGCCCCAGGCACCGGAGCCGTAACCGCGCCGGACGACGCGTTCCTTGTAGATGTCGGCGATGATGTCGCCGTCGCCGGCCAGCAGCGCCTTGGTCGAGCACATCTCGGCGCAGAGCGGCAGCTTGCCCTCGGCCAGGCGGTTGGAGCCGTACTTCCGGTACTCCACCGGGGTGACGTCGTCCTCCGGCCCGCCGGCGCAGAAGGTGCACTTGTCCATCTTGCCGCGGCTGCCGAAGTTGCCGACCTGCGGGTACTGGGGCGCGCCGAACGGGCATGCGTAGAAGCAGTAGCCGCAGCCGATGCACAGGTCCTTGGAGTGCAGAACCACGCCGTCGGCGGTCTTGTAGAAGCAGTCCACCGGGCACACCGCCATGCAGGGCGCGTCGGTGCAGTGCATGCAGGCCATGGAGATCGACCGCTCGCCCGGCTTGCCGTCGTTGAGGGTGACGACGCGCCGGCGGTTGATGCCCCAGGGCACCTCGTGCTCGTTCTTGCAGGCCGTGACGCAGGCGTTGCATTCGATGCAGCGTTCGGCGTCGCACAGGAATTTCATTCTTGCCATTGTCTTGATCCCCGCCTTACGCCGCGCTCAAGCCGCAACAATCCGACACAGGGTACATTTGGTCTCCTGCATGTAGGTGACCGGGTCGTACCCGTAGGTCGTCAGCGCATTCACCGAGTGGCCGAGCACGATCGGGTCGGTCCCCGGCGGATAGGCCCCGCGCTGGCTCTCGCCGTCCCAGAAGCCCGCGAAGTGGAAGGGCATGAAGGCGACTCCCGGGCCGACGCGGTCGGTGACCAGCGCCTTGACCTTGGCCTTGCCGTTGCCTTCCGGACCGTGGACCCAGACCATGGCGCCGTCCTTGACGCCCAGACGCGCCGCGTCCTGGGTATTGACCTCGACGAACATCTCCTGCTGAAGCTCGGCCAGCCACTTGTTGGACCGGGTCTCCTCGCCGCCGCCCTCGTACTCGACCAGGCGGCCGGAGGTCAGGATGATCGGGAAGTCCTTGGTGACGTCGCGGGCCTGCACCGTCTTGCCCAGGTGGGCCAGGCGGAAGTCGCGGCGGTCGTCCAGGGTCGGGTATTTCTCGACCAGGTCGCGCCGGGAGGTGTAGATCGGCTCGCGGTGGACCGGCACGGGGTCCGGCAGGTTCCAGGCGACCGCCCGGGCCTTGGCATTGCCGAACGGCGAGCAGCCATGCTTCAGCGCCACCCGGATGATGCCGCAGGACAGGTCGGTCGCCCAGCTCACCCCGTCGGGGTTGGCGCCACCGATCTTCTCGATGGTCGCCCGCTCCGCGTCGGCCAGGTCGGCGTCCCAGCCCAGCTTCTTCAGCATCCCGTAGGTGAACTCGGGATAGCCGTCCTCGATCTCCGACCCCTTGGACCAGGAGCCCTCGGCCAGCAGGGTGGCGCCGTCCTTCTCCACCCCGAAGCGGGCGCGGAAGGTGCCGCCGCCCTCCAGCACGTGCTTGGAGGTGTCGTACAGGACGTGGGTGCCGGGGTGCTTCATCTCCGGTGTGCCCCAGCACGGCCAGGGCAGGCCGTAATACTCGCCGGCGCACGGGCCGGACGACGCCTTCAGCGTGGTCCGGTCGAAGTCGGCCTGGTGCTGCATATGGAGCTTCAGACGCTCCGGCGACTGGCCGGAATAACCCGTCGACAGCGAGCCGGAGTTGATCTCCCGCAGGATGTCCTCCGGGTCGGGCACGCCGTTGACGACCTTGATGCGCTTGAACATCTCGTCGGCGAAGCCGAGCCGGGCCGCCAGCGCGTACATCACGTCGTAGTCGTTCTTCGACTCGAAGATCGGATCGACGACGCGGTCGCCCCACTGGATCGAGCGGTTGGACGCGGTGCGCGAGCCCTCGGCCTCGAACTGGGTGCAGATCGGCAGCAGGTATGTCCCGTCCTTGCGTCCGCTGACGGAGGCGAAGGTGGTCGGGTGCGGATCGGCGACGACCAGCAGGTCCAGCGCCTCAAGCCCTTTCCGCATCTCCGGCATGCGGGTCACGGTGTTGCCGCCGTGGCCGAACACCATCATGGCCTTGACGGGCGCGGGCTGCTCGATCTCGTCCGGCTTGGCCAGCACGGCGTCGAACCAGCGGGTGGTCGGGATGCCCTTCGTTTCCATGAACTTCTGGGAGACGAAGCGGCCCTTCATCCACTCGTAATCGACGCCCCAGACCCGGCACCAGTGCTTCCAGGCGCCTTCGGTCAGGCCGTAATAGGCCGGCAGCGAGGTGACGTCGAGGCCGAAGTCGGTGGCGCCCTGCACGTTGCAGTGGCCGCGGAAGATGTTGGCCCCTCCCCCCTCGACGCCGATGTTGCCCAATGCCAGCTGGAGGATGCTGAGCGCGCGGACGTTGGCGGTGCCGACGGTGTGCTGGGTCACGCCCATGCACCAGATCAGCGTGGACGGCCGGTTCTTCGCCATGATCTCGGCGACCTTGCGGACCTGCGCGCCGGGCACGCCGGTGACGCGCTCGACCTCCGCCGGGTCCCACTTCGCGACCTCGGCGCGGATCTTGTCCATGCCGAAGACGCGCTTGGCGATGTAGTCCTTGTCCTCCCAGCCGTTCTCGAAGATGTGCCAGAGCATGCCCCAGACCAGCGGGATATCCGTGCCGGGGCGCAGCCGCACATATTCGGTCGCGTGGGCCGCCGTGCGCGTGAAGCGCGGATCGACCACGATCATGTGGGCCCGGTTGACCTCCTTCCCGCGCAGCACGTGCTGCAGCGACACGGGATGGGCCTCCGCCGGGTTGCCGCCGATGATCAGGATCGCCTTGGCGTTGTGGATGTCGTTGTAGCTGTTGGTCATGGCGCCGTAGCCCCACGTGTTCGCGACGCCCGCGACCGTGGTGCTGTGGCAGATGCGCGCCTGGTGGTCGACCGTGTTGGTGCCCCAGAACGCCGCCATCTTGCGGAACAGGTAGGCGCCCTCGTTGGAGAACTTGGCCGAGCCCAGCCAGAACACCGATTCCGGCCCCGACTTCTCGCGGATCTCCAGCAGCCTGGCCCCGATCTCGTCGATCGCCTGGGTCCAGGAGAGGCGCTTCCACTCCCCGTTCTCCAGCTTCATCGGGTATTTCAGGCGGCGGTCGCCGTGGACCAGCTCGCGCACCGAGGCGCCCTTGGCGCAGTGGGTGCCGTTGTTGATGGGGCTGTCCCAGGCCGGCTCCTGGCCGACCCAGACGCCGTTCTGCACCTCGGCGGTGACCGAGCAGCCGACCGAGCAGTGGGTGCAGATGCTCTTCTTGCGGACGATCTCGACGCCCGGCGTGGTCGGGCCGGCCTCGGCCCTGCGGACCGTGCCGAACGTCAGGGTGCCCGCCGCCGCGAGCCCGCCGGCCGCCAGGCCGGAGCGCTTGAGGAAGGTGCGGCGGTCGACCGGCGCCTGCGCCGACGCCGCCGCTGCCGACAGGATGCCGGACCGGCGCGTTCCGGCCGACTGCGGACCCGGCGCCTTCGCTGAACCTCTCTTGACCAACATGGCGTGGCTCCCGTCAGAACCGATTGGTTTCGTAGTATTTCTTGACGTGGTCGGTCTCGCGGTAGCGCTGCTTGACGCGCTGCTCCGGCGTTTCCGCGGCTTCGGCCGTCCCGGCGGCGAGGAGCGGAGCGGCGGCGGCACCGGCGGCGCCCACTCCCATCACCCGCAGGAACTCGCGGCGTTCCAATCCATCCGCCTTGCCCTTGGCGCTCATCCCCGTGCTCCTTCGTGTCGAATGTTCAGCGTCATGCTTCAACTGCCCATCATTTTCTTTTTATTTGTGACTAACTGGCTGCATCTGACCGGTACTTTGACTTGATCGGCCTGTACTTCGAAAAAATCAGGCGGACATGCTGAAGGCTTCGGCCTCGATCGCGACGAAGAGCCGCCCGACCTCCCCCACGGGCCGGTATAGCACCGCCGACCGGGCCTTCTCCACGTCCTCGAAGAAGCGGGCGGCCCAGGGAGCGATGTGCCGGTCGTGGAAGCGGCGCTGGGTGGCCAGATCGGCCGGCGCGCCGAAGCTGCCCAGGATCAGGCCGGCCATCATCTCGCAGATGGAGGCGATATGGTCCTCCGGCTCCGACATGTCGGCCCGGCGTGCGATGCCGAAGCCCTGCATGTCGGCTCGCAGGCGGGCCAGCGGCTTCTCGTTGAGGAAGCCCGTCAGGTAGTAGGAGGCATAGGGCACCAGTTCACCCCGCGCGACGCCGATGAAGAGCGCGAAATACTCCCGCTCGGCGGTGACCGCATCGCTTTCGGCGGCGGCCGAGGCCAGCCGGGACAGGGCCTTGCCGAAGGCCGTGTCGTCCCCCCGGAGCGCCGCCACGCGCGTCAGGAGGTCCTGCGCCGGAGGGCGGACCAGAAGTTGGGCGAGCAGGCCGTAGCACTGCGCCCGCAGCAGGTCACCTTCGTCGATGTCAGCGCTCAAGTCATCACCAGAGTCAGTTACCAGTCATATTGAGGAGAAAAGATTAAAAAATCTTTCCGCCCGCTTCCCGAACGAATATACCGCGACGCAACGAAAGTTGCCCCGCCTCATCCTTTCGAGACTGCGCTAAATGTATAAAAATTGTGAAGGTTCGGCAATAGTGCTGAAGGAAGGGGTGGACCCCGATCCGGCAGGGCGGCGCCGACGCCCTGCCGGGGCTTCGACGCCGGCTCAGGTCGGGACGGCGCCGCCATGGCGGCGCCGACGGGACGGCGAGGGTTCAGGCTCCGGCACCGGCGGGGGCTCGGGCACCGACGCGGGCATCGGCTGCGGTTCGGGCGCGGCCTCGGCGATCAGGACGGGGTTCGCTTCCGGTTCGGGTTCCGGTCGGCGCTCCGGGGCGATGTCCGGGGCGGCCTCCGGCCCGGACTTCGGGTCTTCAGGCTGCGGTTCGGAAGCGGGCTTCTCCTCCGGGTCGAGCAGGCCGAAGGCGCGCCGCGCCAGGTCGGCGACATCGTCGGTCACCCTCAGCGCGCCGTAGCCCGGCGCGTTGAAGTCCCAATCGTAGTCGGCCAGCGTCTTGTAGCCGGTGATCGCCGGGTCGGTCACCCAGGCGCGCCGGAGCGCCAGGGTCCGCAGCTCGCGCGGGACGCCGGGCTTCAGGAAGGCGGTGTAGTCGCTGGCCTGGTCCAGGGTGTCGAGGGCGGGCAGCGACGCCGGATCGAACGGCTCCTCCGGCGCGGCCGGCTGGACGGCGTTCTCCGCCGGCACGGATTCGGGGGCCGGCTCGGCCTCCGGCACCGCCGACCGCTTCTTCAGCCGCGCCCAGCGGCCGAGGAAGCCTTCGTCGCGATCACTCGTCATCGTCGTCCTCTTCCGAGCTTTCGAAGCGCCCCTGCCCCGGCACCCGGATCGCCATGGCCTCGGGATCGACGCGGTCGCGCTTGCGCTTCCACTTCGTGCGCGGGACATGGTGGACCGCGACGAACGCCGCCATCCAGTCGCGGACGATGCCGGGCAGCGGCAGGGCTTCCACCAGGTCGTCGCCGGTGTCGGCGTGGGCATGGGCCTCGCCGGGGTCGACCGTGGCGCCGAGCAGCCTGACGCCGCGCTCGTCGTCGCTCTTGCGCAGCACGACGTAGATCGCGGGCTCGGGGCTTTCCAGGTTGTAGACGTAGGTTTCGGTCTCGCCGGGATAAAGGGCGAGCTCGGCCGTGCCGGCCAGGTAGCGCACCCATCCCTCCCCCTGGCCGAGGACGGTCCAGGCGGGCGCCGCCGGCGCGCCGGGCAGCACGGCGACCGGCTGCCAGCGGTGGGACTGCCAGGGATGGTCGATCCTTCGGTGCTCCACGACCACACCGACCGTCATCCGGTCGCTCGGCAGGGGGGTTCCGGACTCCGTCCCGGTGCTCATGGTCTCCGCCCTCCTTCGGCCAGCGGGAGATTGACCAGCAGGTTCTGCGGCTTCAGGCGGAGCTTGCGGTCGCCGGTCATCGCCATCGCCATGTAGACCGGCCGGCCGGCGACGCGGGGCAGCATGGCGGCGGGATCGTCGAACTCCAGCCGGAACAGGGCCAGCACGCGGGCCATGTCCGCCTCGTCCACCTCCTCCCCGCCGTACAGCGCGTTCATGATCGCGGTCGCCTCCCCGTCCAGGCCGACATGCCAGACCCAGCGCTCGTCCCGGATCCGCTGGACCGGGTGGATGCGCACGCCGACGCCCAGCATGTGGCGGACCCACTGCTCCAGCACGCGGCACAGGGCGTCCAGTCCGGGCTTCGGGAAAC
Source organism: Skermanella sp. TT6 (assembly GCF_016653635.2). Taxonomy (NCBI): domain Bacteria; kingdom Pseudomonadati; phylum Pseudomonadota; class Alphaproteobacteria; order Rhodospirillales; family Azospirillaceae; genus Skermanella; species Skermanella cutis. The sequence goes on along the minus strand of NZ_CP067420.1, from coordinate 691,354 downwards.
CCACCTCAAGCACCATGTCGAAGCGGTCGCTGCGCTCCCAGTAGAGGCCGGCGTTGGCCTCGGTCATGACGTCGAGGTCGACGCCGCGCACGGCGGTGCCGTTCTCCGACAGCAGGCGGCCGAGCGAGCCGAAGCCGCCGTCGCGGGTGCGCTGGTCCACGGTCTCCTCGTCGGCCACCAGGACCGCGCCGTCCTGGATGTTGACCCGCTGCGGCCGGAACAGCAGCTCGGCCGCCCGCACCCGCGTCGGGTCCGCGCAGCCGTCCAGCATGGTGCGCAGGATCAGGTGGACGAGCTGGTCGATGAACAGCGCGGGCACCCGCCCGGTGCCGCTGCGGACCAGGGCCAGGTAGCCCTCCTCCAGGGTGGAATGCGCGGCGAGGGTGTCGCGGAAGCCCAGCCATACCTCGTAGTTCTCGCGCGCGTCGGGATCGCCCAGGGCAGCCAGCCGCTCGGGCGGCACCTCCGCCCGGGGATCGGCGATCAGGGAACGGTGCAGCGCCAGCTCGGCGGCGCAGGATTCCTCCACCGGGCGGATCTCCGGCCGTGCGAGATATGCCCGCAGGAAGTCGTCGGTGACCTCCAGCCGGCCCTCGGGCGTGCGGTCGAGCAGGTGATGGCCGGAACTCAGCCAGAAATCGGCGGTCAAGTCAGTTTCCCTCTTCCTGATCCGGTGTGCCGTCCGGAACGATGGTCCAGATCGGCGCATGGTGTTTCTCCGCCCTGGGCTCGATCACCCGGAAGCTCTCCCGGATGTCGCCGTCGGGTCCGAACTCCCGGCTGACCGCCAGCAGCGTGTTGACCGGGTGCCCGCACAGCCCGGCGGCGAACTCCACCTCCTCCCGCGCGGCGGCCAGGGCGGATGCCCTGTCGGGCGCCCCGAACTCCGCGACGAAGCGGTCGGCCAGCGCCTCGACCACGACCGCCGTCTCGGACTCGCCCGCCTCGCCCACCGCCACCAGGGTGGACCAGCCGAAGCTGGACGTTCCCAGGAAGCCGTTGGCGAAGGCCTGCCGGGCCTTGCCCTTCAGCGCGGCCGGATCGGCATGGACGAACATGAAGGCGCCGGGCACCGCCCATTCGCCCGGTTCGGCCGCGCGCTCGAAGATCGCCGCGTCCGAGGCGTCGAGCCGGATGGTCCGCGGCAACCGGGTCATGACCATGTCGGTTCCCGCAGGACCCGGTCCAGCGCCACGCGGCGGATGCCGTCCTCCCGCCCCAGCAGCAGCCCGCCGGAGTCGTCGAGGCCGCTGAAGCCGCCGGACAGGCGGACGCCGTCCACCTCCAGCGAGATCACGTCGTCGAAGCCGGTGGCGCGGCTCAACCAGGCCTGCCGCACTTGATCGAACCCATCCTCCTGCCAACTGTTCATCCAGGCAAGGAAGTGCCTGCTGAAGCTCTCCAGCAACGGCAGCGCCTCGACCTCGCCGAACCCCTCCTCGTGGAGGGCGGTGCGGTCCGGGTGCAGGCCGGGGCTGTCGTCGGGAAAACCATGGACCTGGATCGAGATACCCAGTACCAGCCAGTCGGGAATGGCCTCCGCGCTTCGGGTCTCCGCGGCGGCCAGGCGGACGCCGCCGACCGTGGCGCCGTTCACCTCGATCCGGTCGGGCCAGCCGAAGGTGACCGGGATGTTGGGCGGCCCCAGGGCGCCCAGCGCGTCGCCCAGGCCGAGCAGCGCCACGTAGGAGACCGGCAGCGAGCGCGCCAGCGGCTCGTTCGGCTCCAGCACGACGGCGGCGTCCAGCCGGTCCTCCCGCCGGGTCCAGACCAGCGTGCCGGCCTCCGCCCCCGCCGCGGCGTCCGCCAGGGCACGGGCGAAGGCGCTGCCCCGTTGTATGGTTACCGAATGATAAATCGGAGGAAGCTCGGGATCCGGTGCGGAGTTTGAGATAATATCGGACACCAAGGCGGCACTCTCATGAAGATGGCAAGCTATCGCAAATATCGGGGCATTCCCCTAGGATCGCAATGAAACCTCTCTCCTTTGATCGCGTGACCGGCCCGATGGACGTAAACGGCCGCACCGTCCTCGTATGCAATTGCGAGGGCACGATGCCCCTGGACGGCGAGAAACTGGCCAGGGCGTGCGGCGCGGCAACCCCCGGCGCGGCATCCCACGTCGCCACCCAGCTGTGCCGCGCCGAGCTGGACCGCTTCACCGCGGCGCTGGACGAGGCTTCCGGCCCCGTGCTGGTCGCCTGCACCCAGGAAGCGCCCCTGTTCGACGAGCGGCGCGAGGACGCCCGGCCCGACGCGCGGGTCGGGTTCTTCAATATCCGCGAGCGCGCCGGCTGGTCGGACGAGGCCGCCGACGCCCACCCGAAGATCGCGGCGCTGATCGCCGAGGCGGCGCTCGACCTGCCCCCCGCCGGATCGGTCGAGCTGAAGTCGGAAGGCGTCGCCCTGATCTACGGCCGCGACGAGCAGGCGATCGAGGTCGCCCGGCAGCTGTCGGACCGGCTGGACATCACGGTGCTGCTGACCCGGCCGGGCGGCGTGATCCCGCCGCGCACCGCCGAATTCCCGATCCTGAAGGGCACCATCACGCGGGCGACGGGGCATCTCGGCGCATTCGAGATCGAGGTGGACGACTACGCGGTCCCGCTGCCGTCGTCGCGCCAGGCGCTGGCGTTCGGCCCGGCGCGGCGGGGCGCCAAGTCCACCTGCGACATCATCATCGACCTGACCGGCGGCACGCCGCTGTTCCCGGCCCACGGCAAGCGCGACGGCTACCTGAGGCCCGATCCCGGCAGCCCGGCGGAGGTCCAGAAGGCGGTGTTCAAGGCCGCCGACCTGGTGGGCGAGTTCGACAAGCCGCGCTACGTGAACTACCGGGCGGAGCTGTGCGCCCATTCCCGCTCGCGCAAGACCGGCTGCACCCGCTGCCTGGAGGTCTGCCCGACCGGGGCCATCGCGCCGGCCGGCGAGCACGTGGCGATCGACCCCTATGTCTGCGCCGGCTGCGGCTCCTGCGCGGCGGTCTGCCCGACCGGGGCCGCGACATACGCCCTGCCCGCGCCGGAGCCGCTCCTGGAACGGCTGCGCACCCTGCTGCTGACATATCACCGCGCGGGCGGGCGCGACGCGGTCGTGCTGGTCCATGACGGCGACCACGGCGACCCGCTGATCGACTTGGCGGCCCGCTTCGGCGCCGGCCTGCCGGCGCGGGTGATCCCCTTCGCGGTCAATTCGGTCACCCAGCTCGGCATCGAGGCGCTGGCGGCGAGCTTCGCCTACGGTGCCGCCGAGCTGCGGGTGCTGGTCTCCGCCCGCCCGCGCGAGGACCTGCTGCCGCTGGCCCGCAACCTGGGCCTGGCGGAGACGGTGCTGTCCGGCCTGGGCTTCGGCTCCGGCCGGGTCGGGCTGATCGAGGCCGACGATCCCGACCTGCTCACCGCCGAGCTGTACGGCATGGCGCGGCGGCCCGGGGCGGAGCCCGAGAACTTCCTGGCGCTGGGCGACAAGAAGGGCCTGTCGCGGCTGGCGCTGCGCAAGCTCCACGCCGTCGCCCCGGAACCGGTGCCGGTCCTGCCGCTGGCGGCGGGGGCGCCGTTCGGCACCCTCGACATCGACGTGGAGGGCTGCACGCTCTGCCTCGCCTGCGTCTCCGCCTGCCCGACCGGCGCCCTGTCGGACAACGCGGACCGGCCGATGCTGAGCTTCACCGAGGATGCCTGCGTCCAGTGCGGGCTGTGCCGGAACACCTGCCCCGAGAAGGTGATCCGGCTGAACCCGCGGATCGACTTCACCGACGCGGCGCGGTCCCCCGTGATGGTCAAGCAGGAGGAGCCCTGCCACTGCATCCGCTGCGGCACCGCGTTCGGCACCAAGGCGTCGATCGACCGGATCGCCGAGAAGCTGGCCGGCAAGCACTGGATGTTCGGCAACAAGGCCTTGATAGACCGCATCTACATGTGCGGCGACTGCCGGGTGATCGCCCAGACGGAAACCGCGCTCGACCCCTATGCCGGCCCCGAGCGCCCGCCGACCATCACGACGGAGGACTACAAGGCCTGACCGGGCGGGCGCGCGGCACGCAGCAGGGAGGCGATCTCCTCGTCCGGGCGGGCATTGTCCGTCCGAACGAGGACATACAGCTTGTCCGCGTCCAGGGTGACGTCCGGCGGCGGGTTGATCACGACCTTTTGGTCCTCGGCGCGCCGAAAGGCGATCGGCACGCCGATGTCCCGCCTGACCAGGAGCGCCACCAGGTCGGCCCAGCACCAGTCCGCGACATCGATGTCATAACGCCAGCACTCGTCGCCCCGGCTGGTGAACAGATCTTCGAGGATAGCCTCCGTCCCCGGAGCGGCGAGGGCGCGGACGATCATTTCGGGATATCCGCGTAGGGGCCTCACGACCAGATCGGCTCCGAACCGGCGCATCCTCGTTCGGTTGGCATCGTCGACGCATTCGGCCAGGATCCGGCCGCGCGCGCCGATCCCGCGCAGCCGGTCAACCATGTCCAGCGTGCGGCTGTCCGACCCGGGATCGCTGTCGCTCTCCGCCAGGATGATGATCGTGTCGGCCTCGGCGGCGTTCGAGGCCGCGAGCGCCTCGGCCCCCCACGGGTCGCCGGCATAGTGGATTACGCCGAGCCTGTGGATCGGCTCGGGCAGGCCCGCCCCGAAACAGGGCGTCACGATCTGGACGACCCGCTCCCGGAAGCGTCGGCTGTCGCGAAGCTCGCATACCAGCCTGGTGAGGTAGGCCAAGGCATTCTCGGCCGGAGCGTTGAGTATCAGGATATGGTCGCTCATGTTCCATCTCCAGCGGCCGCATCGCATGCGCTCCCGCCGTTCCGTACGGTGGTCGAAATACGTGGCGGCCGTCTGGAAGGCGATCCAGATGCCGCCGGCGAACACGAGGATCATGGTCGAGAGACGCCCGGGCAAGGTCTCGGCGCTGTAATCGCCGTAGCCCACCGTGGTCATGGTCGTCATGGTGAGCCAGAGCGCCTCGAAGGGAGTCAAACCTTCGAACGCCATCATGGCGATCACGTGCAGAAGGATGAGCGCCATCAGCCGGATCAGCATGCGCCTGAAAGCCCGGATCGGACTCGTGTTCGGAATCAAGGTCGTCAGGTCGGCCCTGCGTTTCCGGCGCAGCCGGGTGAACAGGTTCATCATGGGTTCCAGATGTCCCGCGCATCCCGGATTTCCAGCCTTGACCGCATCGCCCGGGCGGCGCGAATTCCGGCCCGATCCAAGAGCTATCGCCGGGCGTCGCGCTCCCTTTCGGGACCCACGTCGTCCCATGACCAGCCGGCATCCAGGACGACCGCTTGCATCTGGCATCTGCGCGGCGCGCGGGTTCCCATCGAACGGCGGAACTCGTCCATGCCGACGACCGGGATTCCGTGCCGGCGCAGCCGCTCCAGGTCCGGCAGGACGGGCGGCTCGGAAGTTGCCTCGATCGCCGCGTCCCGCATCCTTTCCAGCAGTGACGTGATGCCGACCTCGAGCGGCCGCGTGGCGGCGGTCACCGGCCGGACATCCGGTGCCACGCCGAAATGAAGCAGGTGAAGCGCCTCGTCCAGCACCGCGATCTTCATGTCGAACGCAGCTTCCCGCCTGGTGTTATGGAACGCGTAAAGCACGGGATAGACGAGATGCTGATGGCCGACTTCCATGACCATCGGGGCCAGCGCCGCTAGATGCTGCTCGAGCGCCGTGAAGCCCTTGCCGTCCCATCCCGACAGGACGACATCGGCCGGCGTGTCGCCGAGCCCGTGGATGTAGACCGCCAGCTGACGCTGCCGGGCTGCGGCCATGACCACCGGCAGCAGATACGTGGCCGCCAGCGAAACGGTCAGGAAGCCGTTGATCGAAGCCAGCGCCGTCGCAAGGCGCCATCCCGGACCGTCCGGCCGTATGTCCCCCAGCCCGAGCGTCGAGAGCGTGTAGCCGACGAAATAGGCTTTGCCCAGCCAGTCCGCCGGCTCGTCGGTGCTGTCGATCAGGACGTTGCCGGTCCCGGCGACGAACACGAGGGTCCAGCCGATCCAGAGAAGAAGCAACCAGTTGATCACGGTCGCCGCGGCGATGAGCGGCCCGACGAGCGCCAGGGAGGAGCGCAACCCTCGGTTCTTCAGAAAGAATGCTCTGGCGATCCGCCACAGCGTCGAGGTCAGGCGCCTGGTCACCGGGCCGGCGCCCCGAAGCGTCAGGCTCGTCACGAAAATGTCGCTCAGTGCCAATGCGATGACCGCGAGTCCGGCCACGGCGAAAACCAGGCTCATGTCCGGCCGCCGGACATCGTCGTTTCCATCGCCTGCCGTCAGTCCCGGATGAAATGCGGGATGAAGCGGCTGGTGTTGCGGGTCACGGGGGAGGTGTCCTCCCGGATGCCCATGCCGGCGGGCTGGCCGGCGACCACCCAGGAACCGATCACGGGGTAGTTCCCGTCGAAGCGGGGCAGCGGGGCGTATTGCTGGACCACGTGACCCTCGGCGCCGTAGGGTCCGCCCTCGGCGCCGAGCAGGCCGACGATCTCGACGTTGGCGCCCTCGCGGGACAGCAGCGGCTTGCGGACGTAGGGCTGCGCCAAGCCGTGTCCGCTCCCGTCGAAGAAGGCGGGAAGCAGGTTCGGATGGCCGGGGAACATCTCCCACAGCAGCGCCAGCAGGCCCTTGTTGGAGAGCACCATCTTCCAGGCCGGCTCGATGATCCGGGTGGTCCTGCGCAGCAGGCTGGTGCCGTACTGTTCCCGGACCATGAATTCCCAGGGGTAGAGCTTGAACAGCGTCGTGATCGGGCGGTCCCGCAGATCGACGAAATCTCCCGCGGCGGTCACCCCGATCTCCGCGACGTCGATCATCTCCGCGGCGAAGCCGGCCTGCTGCGCGCAGTCGGCGAGATAGGCCACGGTGACCCGGTCCTCCTCGGCGTCCATCACGCCGGCCAGGTGCAGCCGGCCGCCGGCCACGCCCACGCCCTTCCAGGCCTCGACCAGCCGTTCGTGGAGGGAGTTGAACTGGTCCGAGCCCCCGGGCAGGGCGCCGCGGCCGACCATCTGCTCCAGCCAGACCCACTGGAACACGGCGGCCTCGTAGAGCGAAGTCGGCGTGTCGGCATTGTATTCGAGCAGCTTCGGCGGTGTCGCGCCGTCATAGCTGAAATCGAACCGGCCGTAGAGGTTGCGCTCCCGGTCCGTCCAGCTCCGCCGGACCAGGTCGTGGAACCCGCGCGGTATGGCGAGGCGGTCCAGCACCGCCGGATCGCCGACGGCCCGGTCGACGACCTGGTAGCACAAGGCCTCCAGCGATCCGGTGGCCTCCTCGATCTCCTCGACCTGCGCCAGGGTGAAGCGGTAAGCCGCGGTCTCGTCCCAGTAGGGGCCGTTCTCGGAGTGGAAGGTGAAGCCGGCCTCGGCGGCCGTGTCCCGCCAGTCGGGCCGGGGGGCGAGGCTGATCCGGTCCACGGGATCAGCCGCCCGCCGTGCCCGTGGCGGCACCCCGGGCGCCGAAGCCGCCGCGGCTGACCGCCTGCCCGGCATTGGCGACGGGGGCGTTGACCGCCGCCGGCCGGACGCTGGTCCGCCCCACGGAGGACCCGACATCGACGTTGCCCGGCGTCCGGAACGATCCCGGCGTCCCGTTGACCAGCGGGCGGTAGAGCGGCTGGGCCGCCACGCCGGTCCGGCCCAGGGCGTTGCCCAGCATGTAGCCCATCATGACCGGCATGAAGAAGGATCCGCCCTGGCCGGCCTCGGCCTGCTGGCCGGTGGGACCCGCCTCGCACCTGCCGTCGCCGAACTCGGCCTCGCAGTCGGCCCGCGACGCGTAGCGCGGCGCGGCTTCGGCGTGGGCCGCCCTGGCGCTTTCGAAGTCGCGGCGGCAGTCGTCCGGATGTTCCTCGACGTTCGCCAGGCATTGCTCGACCGTCTCGTAGACCTGCGTTTCGACGCGTTCTTCGCAGGCGGTCAGCACGATGGCCGAGGCGCCGAGCATCGTAAGCTTTATTCTTCGCGATCTCTTCATCCCGTCCTCCTCGTGTTCCTGCCTTCAGAAGGTGGCCCGCCGGGATCGGATGCCAAGGTGTCCATTGGAGTGCGGTCGCCCGGACGGCCGACTCGGAACCCTTTGGCGCCGAGGCCATTTGACAAGGCATGGTTCCCGAACGCCGCGAGGACGACGCGATGACTGCCGCCAAGGAAGCCGCAGACCTGCCGACCGCCTCCCCCTCCGGCCGGCATGACGGCCATCGGGCGGGACGCCCGCACGTGGTCATCATCGGGGCCGGCTTCGCGGGGCTGGCCGCCGCCAACGAGCTGGGCGGGAAGGACATCGACGTCACCCTGATCGACCGGCGCAACTATCACCTGTTCGTCCCGCTGCTCTACCAGGTCGCCAGCGCCGCCCTGTCGCCGGCCGACATCGCGGAGCCGATCCGCCGGATCGTCAGCCACCATCCCAACATCGAGGTGATGCTGGGCGAGGTCGTCGGGATCGACAAGGAGTCGAAGAAGGTGGCGCTGGCCGACGGCTCCGCCGTTCCCTACGACCGGCTGATCGTCGCGACCGGGTCGACCCACAGCTATTTCGGCCACGACGAGTGGGAAAAGTACGCCACCGGCCTGAAGACGATCGAGGATGCCCGGCAGATCCGCGGCCGGGTGCTGATGGCGTTCGAGCAGGCGGAGATCTGCCCCGACCCGGCCAAGCAGCAGAGCCTGATGACCACCGTGATCGTCGGCGCCGGCCCGACCGGGGTCGAGATGGCCGGGGCGATCGCCGAGCTGTCGCGCCACACGCTGGCCCGCGACTTCCGCAACATCAACCCCGAGACGGCGCGCGTGATCCTGGTCGAGGCGGGTCCCCGCGTGCTTCCGGCGTTCCCGCCCGAGCTGTCCGAATACGCCCACCGGGCGCTGACGCAACTGGGCGTCACCGTCATGGTGGATACGCCGGTCGAGGACGTCATCGCCGAGGGAGTCACCGTCGGCGGGCGGTTCGTGCCGGCCGGCACCATCGTCTGGGGCGCCGGCGTCAGGGCCTCCCCCGCCGGGACGTGGCTGGGCGTGGAGACGGACAAGGCCGGCCGCGTCAAGGTGGAGGACGACCTCGGCGTCCCAGGGCATCCCGACATCTTCGTGCTGGGCGACACCGCCCTGGCGATGCACGACGACGGCCAGCCGCTGCCCGGTCTGGCGCAGGTGGCCAAGCAGCAGGGCGAGCATGTCGGCGGGAACCTGAACGCCCACCTGACCCGGGGCGCGCCGATGCCGCCCTTCAGGTTCAAGAACCGGGGCAACCTGGCGACCATCGGACGCAACTCGGCGGTCGCCGACTTCGGCAAGACGAAGCTGAAGGGCTTCACCGCCTGGCTGCTGTGGGGGATCGTCCACGTCTACCTGCTGATCGGCTTCCGCAACCGGCTGCTCGTCACGATGCAGTGGCTGGTCGCCTACGTCACATATCAGCGGGGCGCCCGGCTGATCACCGGGGAACGAAAGGCCCCGATCCGGGAAAACCACCGGCGGACGAGCGCCGCGGAGTAACGCCCCGGCCGTTTCCGCCGGTCAGGTCCCCAGCGCGTCGCGCAGGCGCAGCACCAGGGAATTCAGGTCGGCCGGGTCGTAGGGTTCGGCGATGCCGCTGCCCCATACCGGGTTCGGCCAGGCGGGATCGTCGCGCCGCCGCGCCACCACATGGACATGCAATTGCGGCACGACGTTGCCGATCCCGGCGACGTTCAGCTTGTCCGGCCGGAACATCCGGTCGAGCAGCGCAGACGCCTGGGCGATCTCCTCCATCAGGACGGCGCGGTCGCCGGGCGGCAGGTGGTGCAGCTCCGTCACGTCGGGCCGCGCCGGCACCAGGATCAGCCAGGGCCAGACCCGGTTGTTCATGCAGAGCAGCTGGCACAGGGTCAGCGGATGCACCAGCACGGTGTCGGCGGCCAGCCTGTCGTGAAGCTTGAACATGATCGGATCTTTCCTTCCCCCTCGTCGTCGAACGGAATAACGGGCGCCGGCCCATGTTTGTCCCATGGCATCGGCGACGGGGCATGTTTACGGGCTTATGGGGAGCATTGTAGCTTAAGTTAGCCATTAAGCAGATAAAATGCCGCATCGCACTCGCGGGGCGGGTTGTGGAATCTATCATTTCGCGATGGTTGAGGAATGCCGGGGACGACTCCCGCAGGGAGAGTCCTCTCCGGTAGACGGCACCAGGGTCCCGACCGGGCTCCGGCGCCATGGGTTTCGTGCGTTCTGGTGCAATAGGTCACAGGTCCTGTCCTATGGCGGCGCCGCGCCACGTGTCGGCGAGCAAGAAGAATAACGGAAAGCCGGCGACACATGCGCACATCAGCGATCCTCGTACTCATGCTCGTCATGCTGGGCAATCTCGGCGCCTGGGCGGTGGCCAACCGGCCCGAGGACGGGCGGCCCTGGGCCGGCCTGATCAACGGCGTGGCGCTCAGCCCCTATCAGGTGGACCAGAACCCGATCGAGGGCCGCCACCCCGGCCCCGCCGACATCGAGCGCGACATCTCGGCGCTGTCGGGCCACGTCAAGAGCGTGCGCAGCTACAGCTCGCTCAACGGCGCCGACCTGATCCCCCAGGCGGCCCGCCGCCACGGCCTGACCGTGACCCAGGGCGCCTGGATCCAGGGCATACCGGAAGTGGACGAGGCGGAGATCGCCAACCTGGTCCGCCTGACCCGTCACCATGACAATGTCCGCCGCGTGCTGGTCGGCAACGAGGCGATCCTTCGCACCGACGTGACGGTGCCCGAGCAGATCGCCAACATCGAGCGCGTCAAGCGGCAGGTCAACGTGCCGGTCTCGACGGCCGAGCCGTGGCACGTCTGGCTGGACCATCCCGAACTGGTCGCCGCCGTGGACTACATCACCGTCCATATCCTGCCCTACTGGGAAGGCGTGCCGGCGGAGGGCGCCGTCGAATACGCCCTGTTCCGCTACGACGAGCTGAAGGCGAAGTATCCCGGCAAGCACATCCTGATCGGCGAGATCGGCTGGCCCAGCGACGGCCCCTGGCGGCGCGGCGCCGAGGCGTCGCTGGTCAACCAGGCCAAGTTCCTGCGCACCTTCTTCAATGTCGCCGCGCGCGAGCGGCTGGACTATTACGTGATGGAGGCGTTCGACCAGCCGTGGAAGCGGACTCTGGAGGGCACCGCCGGCGCCAACTGGGGAATGTGGGACGCGATGCGGCAACCCAAGTTCCCGCTGTCGGGCGGGATCCTGGAAGTGCCGGACTGGCCGGTGCTGTGCGCCGTCGCGCTCGCCATGGCGTTCCTGCCGACCCTGTGGTTCGTGTTCCGCCGATCCGACCTGAAGCCGAGCGGCCAGTTCTTCTACGCCGCACTGATCCAGGCCAGCGCCTCGATCCTGGTCTGGACCGGCGCCTCGGCCCTGTCGTACGGCATGGCGGTGACCACCGAGATCGCCTGGGCGGTGCTGCTCGCCTGCCAGGTGGTGCTGCTGGCGGTGATGCTGTTCGACGGGCTGGAGCTGACCGAGGTGGTCTGGACGGACCGGTGGCGCCGCCGGTTCGAGCCGGCCCGGGGAACGCCCGGTCCGGACGCGCCCAAGGTGTCGATCCACGTGCCCTGCTACAACGAGCCGCCGCACATGGTCATGCAGACGCTGAACGCGCTGGCGAAGCTGGACTACCCGAACTTCGAAGTGCTGATCATCGACAACAACACGCGCGACGAGGCCGTGTGGCGGCCGGTCGAGGCCTTCTGCCACCAGCTCGGCGACCGTTTCCGCTTCTTCCACCTGCCGAAATGGCCGGGCTACAAGGCGGGCGCCCTGAACTTCGGGCTGGACCACACGGCGCCCGACGCCGAGATCGTCGCGGTGATCGACAGCGACTACCAGGTGGCGCCGGACTGGCTGTCGGCGACCGTGCCCTATTTCCAGCGCGCCGAGGTCGGGTTCGTGCAGTCGCCGCAGGACTATCGCGACTGGGGCCACGACACCTTCCAGGCCATGTGCAACTGGGAATACCAGGGCTTCTTCAAGATCGGCATGATCCAGCGCAACGAGCGCAACGCGATCATCCAGCACGGCACCATGACGCTGATCCGCAAGTCGGCCCTGGTCGAGGTCGGCCGCTGGGGCGAGTGGTGCATCACCGAGGACGCGGAGCTGGGATTGCGCCTGTTCGAGGCCGGGTACGAGGCGGTCTACATGCCGGACAGCTTCGGCCGGGGGCTCGTGCCCGACAGCTTCGCCGCCTACAAGACCCAGCGGTTCCGCTGGGCCTACGGCGCGGTGCAGATCCTGAAGCGGCACTGGCGGGAGATGATGCCGGGCAGCCGCACCCTGACGCCGGCCCAGCGCTACCATTTCCTGACCGGCTGGCTGCCCTGGTTCGCCGACGCGGCGCACATGGCGTTCGCCGCGGCCGCGGTGTTCTGGTCGCTCGGGCTGCTGGCCTTCCCGAAATATTTCGAGTTCCCGCCGACCGTCTTCATGGTGCCGACCCTGTCGGTGTTCGGGTTCAAGATCGTGTGCAGCCTGTGGCTCTACGAGGAGCGGGTCCGCTGCACCTGGCCGCAGAAGATCGGCGCCGCGGTGGCGGGCATGGCGCTGACCCATACGGTCGGGCGGGCGATCTGGCAGGGGATGTTCACCTCCGGCCGGCCGTTCGTCCGGACGCCCAAGTGCGAGAACCAGCCGGCGATCGTGCAGGGGCTGCTGCACGCGCGGGAGGAGATCGGGCTGATGCTGGGCCTGTGGCTGGCCGCGGCGGCGATCGTGGCGGCGTTCGGCCACGAGAACCGGGACGCCTTCCTGTGGGCCGGCCTGCTGGCCGTGCAGTCGCTGCCCTACCTGGCGGCCCTGGCGACGTCGATGATCAACGTCCTGCCGGCGCTGCGCCTGCGCCGCCGCAACGCCCCGCCGCAGGTCGCCGAGGCCGAAGCGGGGGATTGAAGGAAGGTTCTCCCGGAGGGGCGGCGTCCCGCCGCCCAGGACGCGCGGAACGCGCGCTTTCCGGACACGGTCAGGCGGCCACTTCCATCCGGGCCTCGCACAGGCGGGCGACGCAGGTTTCCAGGCTGGAGCGGAGCGGCGGGCTGACGATGCCGTAGGCCGCCGCCAGGCGGGAGCAGTCGAGCACGGAATTGGCCGGGCGCACCGCCGGGGTGGGATAGTCCTGCGACGCGATCGGCCGCAGCCCCGGGGTGCCGCGCCCGTGGCGGGCGGCAAGCGAGAAGACCTCGCGGGCGAAGCGGTACCAGGTCATGCGCGCCGCCCCGGCGAAATGGAAGGTGCCGAACAGCCCCGCCTCCGCGGGGGCCGGCTCCGCCAGGATGCGGGCCGACATGGCGATCAGGGCGTCGGCGATGTCGGCGGCCGCGGTCGGGCAGCCGACCTGGTCGTCCACGATGCCCAGTTCCGGCCGCTCGTCGCCCAGGCGCAGCATGGTCCGGACGAAGTTGTGGCCGTGCGGGCCGTAGACCCAGGACGTCCGGACGATCGCGTGGCGGGCGCCGACCGCCCGCACCGCCTGCTCGCCGGCGGCCTTGCTGACGCCGTAGGCGCTGAGCGGGTTCACCGGGTCGGTCTCGCGGTAGGCGTGGCCGGCCGCCTTGCCGTCGAAGACATAGTCGGTCGAGAGATGGATCAGCGGCAGGCCGGCCCGGGCGCAGGCCAGCGCGACATGGGCCGCGCCGTCGCGGTTGACCGCGAAGGCCTGGTCGGGCTCGATCTCGGCGCGGTCGACGGCGGTATAGGCGGCGGCATTGATCACCAGCGCGGCGCCGCTCTCCCGGACGACCCGCTCGACGCCCGCGCGGTCGACGATGTCGACGCCGTCGCGGCCGATCGTCCGGATGCTCCAGCCGTCGGGCGGAACCGCTTCGCGAAGCGCCGTCGCGACCTGCCCGTGGTGGCCGAACACCAGCAGCGTCCTGGGAGATGCGGAATTTTCGATGGTCTTCGTCACGAGGCGACAACCTCCAGCGTGCGGGTGGTTTCGAGGGCGCCGAGACCGAGGCGCTGCCCGCCATAGACGGCGGAGCGGAGCGGCTGCCACCAGGACCGGTTGTCCAGGTACCATTCGATGGTCCGGCGCAGGCCGGCCTCGAAGGTCACCGACGGTTCCCATCCCAGTTCGCGGCGGATCTTCGTCGCGTCGATCGCGTAGCGGAGATCATGGCCCGGCCGGTCGGCCACATGGGTGATCAGGTCGCGGCGGGGCCGCTCGCGCGGCAGCATCGCGTCGAGCGTGTCGCAGATGGCGTGCACGACATCGAGATTGCTGCGCTCGGCATCGCCGCCGACATTGTATTTCTGCCCTACCCGTCCCGCGGTGAGGATCCGCACCAGCGCCGCCGCGTGGTCCTCGACGTACAGCCAGTCGCGGACATTGGCCCCGGCGCCGTAGACCGGCAGCGGCTTGCCCTCCAGCGCGTTGAGGATCATCAGCGGGATCAGCTTCTCGGGAAACTGGTAGGGGCCGTAGTTGTTCGAGCAGTTGCTCATGACGACCGGAAGGCCGTGGGTATGGTGCCAGGCCTGGACGATATGGTCGGCCGAGGCCTTGCTCGCCGAATAGGGCGAACTGGGCGCGTAGGGCGTCTCCTCGGTGAACTTGCCGGTCGGCCCCAGCGAGCCGTAGACCTCGTCGGTGGAGACATGGTGGAACCGGAAGCCGTCGCGCCGCTCCCCCGTCAGGTCCGACCAGTGGCGGCGCGCCGCCTCGAGCAGCACGTAGGTGCCGACCACGTTGGTCTCGATGAAGACGCCGGGGATCTCGATCGACCGGTCGACATGGCTTTCGGCCGCCAGGTGCATGACCGCGTCGGGCCGGTGTTCCCGGAACACGCGCTCGACCTCGGCCCGGTCGCAGATGTCCACCGGCTCGAAAACCGCGCGCGCCCCGTCGATGATCGGCGCCAGGGTATCGGGATGGGCCGCGTAGGTCATCTTGTCCAGGCACACGATCGACGCGTTCGTGTCCCGCAGGAGATGCCGCGCGACGGCCGAACCGATGAAGCCTGCGGCACCGGTGATGATGATCTTCATGGCTCTGTTCCGGATCCTGGTTGGTGAAGCTTCCCCATGATTGTCATGACGGGATTAAGAACCGGTCACGCGGTGCGGCAAGAATACCGGGATCGTCGCTGGCATCGCCCTGTCCCCAACGTTCGGCGGAGGACGCTCCGCCGGAAGGCATAGACTGGTTACCACTAAAGTGTGAACCGTTCGTTAACTACGATTTGCCACCCTCGCGGGAGCGGGCACATCCGGTGCGGGAGCCTCTTTTCATACCGGGGTAATTTTACCACCGACGCGGGACGCCGGCCGACGCCCCATCCGCGCCGGCTGGAAGATGTCCCGGCGATATGCGGATTTTGGTGTTGTTATAGCGCCTATTACCCCTTTAGAATAAATCTTCCGTAGTAACTCTTCCCGCGACCAGCAAAACGGCGGAAGCGAGGCCCCTTCACCGTGACGACCGAAGCTCCCGTCTGCGTCATCGTCGTCAACCACAACGGCGGCGCCCTGCTGAGCCGCTGCATCGACAGCCTCGCGGCCCAGACCGTGCTGCCGCGCGACGTGGTCGTCGTGGACAATCTCTCGACCGACGGCTCCGCCGCCTTCCTGGAGACCCTGTCCGGCCCGCTCGCGGGGCGGGTCCGGCTGATCGCGCCGGGAGCCAATCTCGGCTTCGCGGCGGCCAACAACCTGGCGGCCGGCCTGACGCGGGAGCCCTGGATCGCGCTGCTCAACCCCGACGCCTTCCCCGAGCCGCGGTGGCTGGAGGCCCTGGCGGACGCGACCGTCCGGCATCCCGACGTCGCGATGTTCGGGTCGACGCAGATCGACGCCGAGTCCCCCGGCCGGCTCGACGGCGCCGGCGACGTCTATCATGCCAGCGGCCTGGTCTGGCGCGGACATCACGGCGCGCCGGTGTCGGAGCTGCCCCCGGAAGGCGAAGTCTTCGCGCCTTGCGCCGCCGCGGCCCTGTACCGCCGCGACGCCTTCCTGGCGGCGGGAGGGTTCGACGAGGGGTTCTTCTGCTATTGCGAGGACGTGGACCTGGGATTCCGGCTGCGCCTGGCGGGCGAGCGCTGCGTCCAGGTCGCCTCCGCGCGGGTCCTCCATGTCGGCTCGGCGATCACCGGCCGGCGCAGCGGCTTCGCCACGTACCACGGCACCCGCAACCGGGTCTGGATGTTCGTCAAGAACATGCCGGCCCCGCTGCTGATCGGGCTGCTTCCCGTCCACCTCGCGGTGAACGGCCTGATGCTGGCCAGGGGCGCGGTCCTGGGCCAGGGCGGGCCGATGCTGCGCGGCCTGCGCGACGCGGTCCGCCATATCGGACCGGTCCTGGCCGAGCGGCGCGCGATCCAGGCCCGGCGCCGGCTGTCCGCCGCCGGCGTGGCGCGCGCGGTCGATTGGTCCGTCACGGGGCTCCTGGCCCGGCGCGCCCGTCCCCTGGACGGCCCGTCCCGCCGGGCCGCCGGCCCGCTGCCGGATGCCCCGATGAAGTGATTTCCACCGGAATTTCCCGGATCCCGGCACGCTATTGATACATGAAGGTCCATTTGAATGAACAAGATCGTTTATCTCGATTCGAAGCGGCGGCGGCCGGCGGGGCCTGACGACAATCCCGACGCGGCGGGGCCCGAAAAGGATGCTCCGCGCCCGGCGCGGCAGGGCCGGCCGGGCGTCACGATCGTCATGGTCAGCTATCACACCGGCCCGGTCCTGGACGAGGCGATCGCGGCCGTCCTGTCGCAGGACGTCGGGATCGAACTGGTCCTGGTGGACAACGGCAATCCCGCGGCCGTGACCGCCGCGCTGGTGGCCCGCGCCGCGCAGGACCCGCGGCTCCGGGTGGTCACCGGCCACGGCAACATCGGCTATGCCGCCGCCTGCAACCTGGGAGCCCGCGGGGCCCGCGGCGAGTACCTGCTGCTGCTGAACCCCGACTGCGTGCTCCAGCCCGGGGCGCTCGGCGAGCTGATCCGCCTGACGGGGACGGCGCCCCGGCCCTGGGTCGCGGGATGCCGGATCGTCAATCCCGACGGAACCGACCAGCGCGGCTCCCGGCGCGAGTTGCCGACGCCCTGGCTGACCCTCGTGGAAGCCTTGCGGCTGGACCGGATGGCCCCCAACCATCCGTATTTCCGGCGGCTGAACCAGCACGACCAGCCGCTGCCGGAGAAGGTCACCGCGGTTCCCGCGGTCAGCGGCGCCTGCATGCTGATGCTCCTGGAGGACTTCCTGGCGCTGGGCGGCATGGACGAGCGCTACTTCCTCCACGTGGAGGACCTGGACCTGTGCTTCGCGATGTCCCGCAGGGGAGGCGCGGTCCTGTTCGTCCCGCAAGTCAGCCTGATGCATTACAAGAGCACGAGCGACGCCTCCGTCGTCCGGATCGAGTGGTGCAAGGCGCGCGGCTTCACCCGGTATTTCCGCAAGAACTTCACCGGGCTGTATCCCGGCTTCTTCCTGGGGTTCGTCAATCTCCTGGTCTGGGGATATTTCCTGCTGCGCCTGTCCAGCCTGGCCCGGAGGAGCGCCGTCCGCGGGATCGCCGGGCTGCTGCGGTTCGGGCGGCCGGCTCAGCGGGCGGCCGAGTCCGGCGGCGAGGCCGAGAAGCGGGGTCGGAAAGGCTGGGCGGCATAGCCCAGCAGCCGCGCCGCGTCGCCCCCGTCGAACGCCAGATCCTGGTTCATCCGCGCGAACAGCGCCGGGCTGTAGGCCACCCCGGTCACCCGGCGGGCCACGGAGATGCCCCGGGCGAGCAGGCCGGCGGGCAGCGGCACGATGCGGACCGGCCGGTCGAGCGCCACGAAGATGCGCCGGACCATCTCGCGATAGGTCAGGGTCTCGCCGCCCGGCAGGTCGATCGACCGTCCCGCCACGAGCCCGTTGCCGAGCGCCGCCACGAGGGCGCCGGCGACGTCGTCGGCATGGATCGGCTGGCGCAGGCCGCGGGCCGGCATGCCGACGGGAAAAAAGCCGAACCGCAGGACGAAGCGCGCGATGGCGGTCACGTTGGCGTCGCGGAGCCCGTCATGGATCAGCGTCGGGCGCAGGATGGTCCAGGGAATGCCGGCCCGGGCGCAGAACGCCGCGATCCCGCTCTCGGCCTCGGCGAGGCGCTGCGCCACCGCGCGCTCCTCCGGGTCGGCGCTGCCGGACTTGGCCAGCACGCTGGTCGAGCCGAGCGCCACGATCTGCGCCGCGCCGGCGAGGCGGGGCAGGAGCGGCGGCAGGAGCCACATCGGCATCAGCGATAGCACGGCGGCGCCCGGCTCCGCCGCCCAGCCGGCAGGATCGGCCACGTCCAGCCGGAGCCAGGGGAAACCCGGGGCAGCCATGGTTCCGCCCGGCGGAGGGCGCCTCCCGGCGCATGTGCCGGTGCGCCCGCGGGCGGCGAGCCGGTCGAGCAGGTACGGCCCGACGAGGCTGCTCGCGCCGAGCACCAGAACCGGCGGGGCGGCGGGGGAAATCTCCGGATCATCCATGGCGGCGTCTCCTCAGCATAGGCGGCAGATGAAGGCGACCTCGTTGTTGACCGACAGGGGCAGGAACCGGAACGGTATGCCGAACCGCCGCTCGACCCGGAACCGCCGCGCCAGTTCGGCTTCCACCCGCCGATGGTCGAAGCCGATATGGGAGTAGATATAGCGCCCGTCGGGCGTCTCGCTGACCACACGGGACGGCGGCCGCCCCGCCAGCACGGAGCGAACGGTTCCGGAATCGACCCGTTCCGTTCCCGCCATGGCCCGGAAGAGGCATTTGACCGCGCCCGCCGGCCCCAGTTCCGACGGGACCGTCACGATGACCCGGGTCGCGGGGCCGGCGAGCGCGGCGATCCGGTCGAGCGCCTCCGCCAGGTCAGGATCGTCCAGATGCTCCAGCACCTCCATGCAGAAGATATGGGAGAACCGCTCCCCCGCCAGGCCGTCGAGTCCCGACGCGTGTTCCACCAGCCGGGGACGCCCCTCCACTCCGATCCGGGCGGCCCCGAACTGGGTGGCCCTAAACTGGGCGGCCATGGACGCGAAGGGCTCGTAGCCGGTCAGACGGTCCGGCCCGACTCCCCGCTCCTGGAGCAGGCTGAGGAAGAAGCCGTCGCCGCATCCGTAGTCCAGCACGCGGATGTCGCCGCCCGGTGCCACCTGCCCGAGCATCGCATGGTAGCGATGGCTCTGGACGAGGCGCTTCAGCGGATTGTGCGAACGATAGGTCAGTTCGGCATAGGACATGGAAATCGGTATATCGTCATGGACGGACGCCCGCAAATCGTCACAAAGATCCTGTTGAGTGCCGGGCGGCTGGACTTTAAACCATCCGGCATTGCTTTGGGCAGTTACCCCTGTTTTCATGAACGAGGGGTTAATTGATTTCGGTCTTGTCGAATACTCGGATATGACAACTGACTCTCCCCGGACGGTCCCGGCAGGGCGGCACCTTTACCCCGCCGCCGCGCTGCTCGTCGTCCTCTATGTCAATACCTTCGAAATCTGGGGAATGCTGGTCGGCTTCCTCGGCGGCGAGCGTGCCGGCCTGGTCCCCTTCGCGGCGCTTCTGGGCGCCCTGGGCTGCGTCCCGTGGCTGGTCCGCGGGCGCGGCCGGATCGGGCTGCGGCCCGGCGCCCTCATCGCCGCCGCGGCCCTGATCGCCTTCGGGCTGCTGATCACCGACCCCGCCTTTCCGGCCAAGCGCATCCATGTGCCGCAATATCTGCTGCTGGCGCTGGTCCTGCGCAGGGCGCTGTCCGACCATGTCGGCGGCGGCGCCCTGACCGGCACCGCCGTGCTGTTCACCCTGCTTTTCGGCATCCATGACGAGATGCTCCAGGGTCTCCATCCGAACCGGACCTACGGTTTGCGCGACATGGCGGTGAACGGCGTGTCGGGGGCGGCCGGAGCCCTGCTGGCCGCCGGCATCGGGCTGTGGACGGGGCCGGCGGTGCCGTTCCGCCCGGACCGCCGGACCGGGGCGGCGGCCGCGGCGCTGGCCTGCGCCGTCCTGTTCCTGGTGCTGCACCTGGTCGATCATCGCGGGACTCCGCCGCCGGTCTGGCTCGGGCTGCCCGTCGTGGCAACCGGCCTGGCCCTGCTGGCGGCGGGCCGCGCTGCGGCGGCGAGCCCGGCGGTCCGGCACGCCGCCACGGCGTTCGCCTGGATCACCCTTCCCCTGGCCCTTTACCCGGTGATGCCCCATGTCGCGCCGCTCGTTTTCAATTAGCCTCGCCGTCGCCGTCCTCGCCCTGGCGCTGGGGGCGGCCGGCTATGCCGCGTGGCTTCGGCATGGACAGCCGAAGCGGCTGAACGTCGTGATCCTGACCGTGGAGAGCTTCCGCGCCGACTTCGTGCGGCCGGACGTCACGCCGAACCTGCTCGCGGCCGCCGAATCGGGCATCCGGTTCACCGGCCACCGGACCATCTCGGCCTGGACGGCGCCCAACGTGATCTCGGTGCTGACCGGGACCGACCCGTTCGCGCAGGGGGTCCACGCCCAGCGCCAGGCCGTGCCGCCGGAGTGGAAAGTGCCGCTGGAGACGCTGTCGGACGCCGGATGGCGGGTGACCGGGCTGCAGAGCTTCATGCAGATCGACACCTTCCGGGGCCTGGGACTGGCGATCGAACCGGGCGAGGAGCCGGTGCCCTGGCTGGAACGCCAGGCCGGCGCCGCGACGCCGTTCGTCCTGTGGTACCATTACCTGCCGACCCACCTGCCCTACCGGCCGTCCGCCGCCTTCATGCCGGACCTGGAGGCCCTGCTGCCCGCCGGCGACCAGGCCGCCCGGGAGCGCATGGACGCCGTGATGACCCGGCCGACCATCCGGACCGGCACGGTCGCCTTCGAGCCGGCCGACCGCCCCGCGATCGCCGCCCTCCACGCGGGGGCCTACCGGGAATTCGATGCCTGGTTCGGCCGGTTCTGGAGCTTCTTCAAGGCCAGCGGGCTAGACCGGGACACCATCCTGGTGGTGACCGCCGACCATGGCGACGAGCACCTGGAACGCGGCCATGTCGGCCACGCCTCGACCACCCATGACGGGCACCTCCATGAGGAGGTGACCCGGATCCCCCTGTTCCTCTGGGTGCCCGGGAGCGGCGGGCGGAGCGACCCGGGCGGGCGTGTCGTCGAGGCGGCGACCGACCATCTGGACATCATGCCGACGGTTATGGGGCGGCTGGGAGTCGCGGCGGAGCTGCCGCTGGCGGGGCGCGACCTCCTGGCCGGCCCGATCGCCCCCGGCCGGCCCTGGATGGCGCTGACCAGCAGGGCCGGTTTCCAGGAACCCGACCCGGACGCGGTCCGCGACTATCGCACGGCCATCGCCGAGGGCGGATGGAAGCTGCACCTCGACCACCGCGACGGCGCGGTGGTTTCCCGCCGGCTCTACGACCTCCGCTCGGACCCCGGGGAACTGGACGACGTCGCCTCCCTGCACCCCGATACGGTGGCGCGGCTGTCGGCGCCGCTCGAATCGGCCTTCGCGGCCCGCCGGATCGTCAGGCCGTCGGCCGCCAGCCCCGCCGGCGACGGCGCGGCGCCGGTCTGGCGGGTGCCGGCGGCCAGCGGCACCGTGGCCCACCAGCAGGTGTCCGGGGGCTTCCGCATGGAATGGACCGGCGAGCCGTCGTCAGACTATGTCATCCAGTACGAGGCCGGCGAGGGCCTGCTCAGCCTGAAGGGGGAACTGGAGGTCAAGGGAGTCCTGCGGGAGTTCGGGCCGGTCGACGCCGCCTATTGGAAGACCTTCATCCTGCCCTACGGCAAGGTCCGGATGCGCGTCGGCCCGGCGGGCCGCGGCGACCGGTGGAGCGACTGGCTGGTCATGACCCCCGTTCCATAGGCGCCTCCTCAGGGCGGCGGCCGGAGGGAGGCGCGGATCGCGGAATCGGCCAGGAAGGGCGGCAGGACCGCGGCCAGATCCGCGGCCCGTTCCTTGAGGGCGGGATCGCCGATCCGGTCGGCGAGGCGCAGGATCGCGGCGGCGAGGCGCAGGCAGCGGGATTCGGCGGGACGCTCGCGAAGGTCGCGGAGCATGGCGGAAAGCAGATCCGCCAGCCACGCCGGCACCGCCTTCTCCGCCGCGACGGTGCCGCCTGCCAGCTCCACGGCGCCGACCTGGGCCGAGCAGGCGGGATGCGCCGCCAGCCGTTCGGCTCCCGCCCGGACCGATTCGCCATCCGCCGGCCTTGCGAGCCCGGCGAGGCGGGCGTGAAGCCAGGGCTGGCTGACGGGACGGCGGGCATCCAGGTCCTCCAGCACCCCGGCCCAGACCGCCGCCCGGTACTCCGGGCCGGCATCCAGCAGATGGCAGCGGACCGCCTGCAGGAGGGCGAAGCCGGTCGCGAAGTCCCGGTCGGGCACCGCCCGGAGCAGGGCCGGCAGTCCGCCGGGAAGCAGCCCGCCGAGGGCGGCCCACGCCGCCAGCGCCTCGTCCCCGTCGCCCCGCATCGGGGCGCTGCGCCGGATCAGCGCCGTCAGGTCCTCCCCCTCGCCGGGGGCCGGGGCGGGCGGCGCGGCCGCGGGACAAGCATAGTCGCCGGGAGGGTCGACCCGGTAGGGCGGACCGCCGGCCGGCCCGTCGGCACGGCCGAGGTCGGCCGCCACGGCCTCACCGTTCCGCAGGAAGCGGTCCTCCGGGCCGGCACCGACCAGGAAAGAGACCCCCGGCAGGCCGCGCGCGGCATGGTCGCGCCCCCAGCCTTCGGCAGCGAGGGAGAAGCGGTCGGCGCCCCCGCCGTCCAGCAGGACCCCGGTGCCGTTCGCCGTGCCGGCCCCCTGGGCCAGGCTGCCGGCCTCGTAGGCGTCGTCGCCGGCGCCGTCCACCAGGGCGCCCAGCGCCATGTCCAGGCCCATGCCCTGCCCGACGCCGTGGCGGGCGGCATAGGCGTCGTTCCCGCCCCGGTCCGCCAGCAGTCCGATCCCGCCATGGACCCCGGCGCCCTGGACGTAGCGGACCCCCTGGTAGCGGTCGTTCCCCGCCCCGTCCGCCAGCACGCCGATCCCGGTGAAGTAGCCGGCACCCTGGCCGAACATCTCCAGCTCGTAGCCGTCGTCCCCCGAATCGTCCCGCAGGATGCCGATGCCGCCCCCGTGGCTGGCCCTGATCCCGGTCCCCATGCCCTGGGCCTGGCTGAGCCGCCCGTCGCGGCCGACGGTGTCGGGCGGCCCGGCCGCGCGGTTGAGATCGTTGCCGCCGAGGTCCCACAGGAGCGCCGTTCCCCCGACCTGCCCGAATGCCTGCCCGCGGTCGCCGATCCCGCGCGAGTCGTCCCCGGCCCCGTCGATCAGCACGGCTGCTCCCAGGGCCGCGGCTGCCTGCCCGAAGCCTTCCGCGACGTAGCGGTCGTTGCCGGCGCGGTCGATCAGGAGGGCGACACCCCCGAGGGCGGCGGCCTGGGTGCCGACGCCGCCCTCGTGGATGTCGTCCCCGTCGAGGTCCGCGAGGGCGACGAACGACCGGATCGCGAGGGGGTCGCCCAGATAGCGGTCGTCGCCCTCGAGGTCGATGATCGTCAAGTGGCTGCCCGTCACGGGAGCGATAAAGTCGTAAGTGTCGTTGCCGCCGGTATCGACGACCAGGATCGTGCCGGGCTCGATCCGGTGGCGGTCGTCGCCGGTCCCGCCGACCAGGATGCGCCCTTCGGCGCCGTCCAGGACGAAGCCGCCGCCGGCCGCTTCGGCCGGCAGCCCGGCCACGTCGCCGACCAGCGTCGCCAGGGCGGCGGCGAGTCGCGGGGCGAGTCGCCGGGCGGCCTCGCCGGTCGCGGCGCCTCCCACGGCCGCCAGGGTGGCGGCCCCCGGCCCGCCGGCGTGGAGATCGGCGAGGATGGCAGGGACGTCGCAGCAGGCGGGCGCTTCGGGAAGCTCCGCCAGCAGGTCCGTCACGGTCCGTCCATAGTCCGCGAGTCGCTCCCGGAGTCCGGATCGCCCGGGTCCGGCGGCGTCGCGGCGGCCCCACGATCCCAGCATGTCCGCGGCATTCTCCAGTCCCAGCCGCCGGATGACCCGGTCGGCGAGATCGGCGCCGCCGGTCGCCGTCTCGATCGGCCTTCGAAGCAGGTCCGCCAGCAGGGGCTGGACACCGTCCGGAACGTCGAACGCTTCGGTTTCAAGAAGGTTGGCCGGGACAAGGAGCGCGTCGATGCCGGCGGCTTTCGCGAGCGCGGCCCGCTCCAGGCGCTCCCGCGAGGCAGCCTCGTCCCAGGGTTGCGCGAGGGCCGGGAGGGACAGCAGGACGGCGGCGGCCAGCGCTCCGAGCCGCAGCGCGCCGGAGAGCAGGACGAGCGCTCCGGTCCCATCGGACCTGATGCCGGTCATGGGCACATCACCTCGATGCTGGGCTTACAAAGCAACAGGGGCTCCATCCCGGAGGATGGAGCCCCTGCCGCTGCTCAGATGAGCGTCCGCATCAGAACTTGTAGCGGAGGCGCAGGTAGCCGACGTGGCCGTCGCTCGAGTCGGTGCCCTGGTAGTCGTAGTTGCCGGAGATGGTCAGCTTGTCGTTCGACAGGAAGGTCAGGCCGACGCCGACATTGTAGATGTCCTGGCTCGGCTTGGCGCCCTTGATCGTCGAGGCGAGCTCGGGAAGGTTGACCATGGTGAAGTTGTTGGACGGAGCGTCGTCGTTGAACTCACGCGTGTAGCCGATGCGCAGTTCGGGGATCAGGCGCCCGCCTTCGATCGCCACGGGATAGGCGATCCGCAAGCCGATGCCGGCCTGGAACGACGTGTTGTCCGAGGAGGCCATCGACACGCCGTTGTTACCCGTCTCCTTGTAGGAGTCGGTATCGGAGTAGGTGTACTGCAGGAACAGGTTGGGCGTCAGTTCGAAGCCGTTGAAGCTCTTCGTCAGACCGCCGCCGACGCGGGCCCGGTAGGCGGAGGAGTCGAAGTCCGCCGTCAGGTTCTCGATCGAGGAGAAGCCGCTGGAGGGCTGGGTGACGCTGAACCTGCGGGTCTGGTCGTTCTTGTTGAAGCCGTAGCCCAACTGGACGTCCATGTACCACGGGGCCGGGTTGTAGCTGGCGTACAGGGTCGCCTGGTAGCTGTCGATTTCCGACGTGTCGCCGACGGAAGCGTTCTTGCCGTCGATGTCGATGTTCGCATAGCCGACCGCCAAGCCGACGCGCAGGTTGTCGGCGACCACCGTGTCCGCACCGATCGTCAGGCCGCGGCTGTCGGCCTGGAAGCCGGAAACGCCGTCCTTCAGGTCCTGCGTGAAAGTGGACAGGTAGGGCTGGGCCCACATCTCGATGCCGCGGCCGACCATGTCACCGGCGGCCATGCCGGTCTGGCTGTCCGCTCCGCGCATGGACGCGAGACGGGTGTTGACCGTGGTCGTGGACGCCGCCCCGATCGCGTTGGTGACGGTGGCGCCCGTCGCGGAGATGCTGAAATCGGGCGTGATCTCCCTGACGAACTGGTTGACGATGTCGGTGATTTGGGGCTGGGACAGCTGGACCGGCCTGCCGTTGATCGTGGCCGTCGAGCTCTGGAAGACGGACAGGATTCTGCCGAGCTGATTCGTCGTGCCGATGGTGGCGATCCGCTGGGACAAGCCGCCGGGCAGGTCCACGATCCTGGTGAGCGCCCTTTCGAGAGCGACGGTGGTCGAAGTGACCGAGGCGTTGCCGCCGGTCGAGACGGCGCCGGACTTGATCGCGTCGATCGCCTTCTGGACCGGCGCGTTGGGAGAGATGCCGGCTTCGCGGGTGATCCGGAGCTGGTTGCCCGACTGGGACAGTACGAACTTTTCGATCGCATTGGTGTTGTCGACGCCGGCCGTCGACGCGAGGGTCAGCGTACCGGTCGATTCGAGGACCGTCAGGGACGTGCCGGGAGCGACCGCGGTAGTCCGCGAACCGGTGTTCGGCGCGATCTTGCCATCCACGCTGGCCGTTCCGCTGACCGAGAGCTGGCCCTGGGCGGCGTCGGTGATCGTGACGGCCAGGGTGCCGGTCGAGGTCTGGACGTAGTTGCCGGTGATGGTGCGCGTGGCGCTGCCGACGTCCAGGGTGCCGGAGTTGGTCACCGTCGTCGCGGTGATCGAACCGTTCTGGTTGACCTTGGCGCCCGAGGCGATGTTGAAGGCGCTGAAGCCCGTGACGCTGCCGTTGAGCGTGGAGGTCCCGCTCAGCGCGTTCACAACGTTGGTGCCGGCGCCGCCGATGACGTTGCCGGTGATGCTGCCGCCGAGCAGGCGCAGCTCGTCGTTGCCCGACCCGAACACGACCTTGCCGACGATCGTGCCGGAGTTGGCGACGACCAGGCGGGCCGAGCTGAGCGAGGCGTCGATCGCCATGCCGGAGCCGTCGTTCGGGCCGCCCTGGATCGTGCCGCTGTTGGTGATCCCGTCGGAGATCGAGCCGTTCGCGCCGAGATAGATGGCGGTGCCGGTCTGGGAGATGATCGTGCCGCTGTTGGTGATGCTGCGCATCGCCCCGTAGACGGAGATCGCGTTGCCGCTGTCGCTGGAGATCAGCCCTTCGTTGGTGATCGTCGATCCGCCCACGTTCCCGTTGGCGACGTCGGTCGCGACGATGATGCCGTCGGCGCCGCCCGTGCCCCGGATCACGCCCGTCGGACGGTTGATGATGTCGGCCCGGCTGGCGAGATAAATAGCGGCGACGTCGCGCGCCGTGTTGCCGGGGGTCTTGCTCGCCTCGATCGTCCCGTAGTTGTCGATCTTGGTCGCGGCGGAGGCGACGCCGGTGACGACGATGGCGGAGCTGTTCGCGAAGCCGCGGATGGTGCCCCTGTTCTCGACCGAGCCGCCGCCGATCAGTTCGATCGCCACGGGCTTGTCCGCCGTTCCGACGATCGTCTCGTTGGCGGCGACGTTGGTGGCCGTCCTGACCGTCGCGACCGGCGTGGCCGAACGGACTTGAGCATAGGCGCTGCCGACGCCCGAGAATACGGCGCTGAACGCGAACACCGATGTGGTTGCAAGCAGTACCGCCTGCTGCCTATGACGTCTATTGATCAACATAAATGTGCCCCCTGCGGCGAATGCGGCAAAGTTCTGCAAATTTCGAACTGCGTGCTGCCATGAGTAAACAATCTTCGGAGAAGGATCAAGTACCGATAATCGTATCACGTGCGTCGTAATGCGCTTGTTCGGATTTATGGCGCCGGGGACACACCGGCTGTCGATTATCGGGATATGCGCCGCCCCGCATACCGTATGGGCGATGCCGCCTGTTGCCCCAATTCGACCTTATCAGCGTTAAGGCAACATTAAATACTCGCCCTGATAGTGGCGCTCGGCCAAGCAGCCCTCGCGGAATCCCGCCGGGTCCGATCGCGCCCCGTCCGTGACGGCGGCCGGGCAGGGTCCGGGCACCGCCCCGCGTCGGCGGCATGGCCCGCGTCATGAAAGGCCCCGCAGGGGCCGCTGAGAGGATAATCCGGGTGCCAGCCAATTCCCCCGTATCGGACGGGCCTTCGACCGTGAGCCCCGCCGCGGTACCGGCGGAACGATCCGCCGGCGCGGCGCCGTCCTGGCTGACGGCCACGGGCGGAGCGATCGTGTCGGCGTCGTTCTTCATCTTCGTGCCCGCGCTGAAGCCCTTCGCGTTCGGCGTGTGGTACCAGTCGGAGCCGGTGATCGCGGCGCTGTTCGCCTGCGCGGCCGCCGCGACACTGTGCCTCGCTCTCATGGCCGCCCTGCGTTACCCGGTGACGGCCGCCCTCACCCACCCCCTGACCCTGGCGATCTCCGCCCTGGCACTCTGGTCGGCCGCGGCGTCGCTGGCGGCGCCGCTCCCGGTGCGGTCGGCGATGGGACCGCCGCAGACCGGCGAAGGGGTCCTGTGGTACGCGTCCCTCGCCGTCCTGACGGCGCTGACCCTGGCGGTGTGGCAGCGCCGGCGGGTCCGTCAGGCCATCGTCGGCTCGGCGGCGGTCTCCGGCGTCATCCTGCTGGCCCTCAATGTCAGCGAGCCGATCGGCTCGCCCTGGCGCCCCGTGGTCTGGCCGGAGTTCGCGGCGCTGCTGGGACTGTCCGTGATAGTTATCGTGGCGAGCGACAAGAGCCTCCGGTGGCCGGCGCCGCTGGCCCGCCGACTCGGGCGGCTCGCCGGCCCCGCGCTGTCCGGCCCCGACCCCCTCCGGATGGCGGCCGCCCTGGCGCTCGGCGGCGCGATCGTCGCGACGTCGCAGAACAAGACCGCGATCGGCATCGCGGCGGCGGCGATCCCCGCCATGCTGATCCTGGCCCGGGCGATCGGGACCGGGCGTTCCTGGCGCGTCCTCGCCGCCGTGGCGGCTCTCGCCCTGACCGTGGCGGTCCCGGCGGGAATGTACTGGCTCGGCACCGCGCAGGGGCTCGAGTCGCCGCTGTCGCGCACCGAGATGATCCTGGTGGCGTTCGAGGCGCTCCGGTCCGACCCGATGCTGCTGGTGCACGGGGCCGGCTGGGGCTCGTTCAACGACGTCCTCTACAGCTTCCTGAACCGGGTGCGCGACGTCCGCGCGGTCACCGAGACCTGGCAGCAGTCCCTGGGGAATACCGGCGGCGGCGCCTTCCACACCCACAATACCTATCTGGAGGCGACCCTGTCGGCGGGACTGCCCGGCGGCGTCCTGATGGCGGCCCTGCCGGTCATGGCGATCCTGTGCGCCCGCCGCCGTTCCCGCGCGCTGCTGTGCGCCGTGTGGGTGGCGATCGCCGGACTCCTGGCGGCTTGGTTCACCCTGCCGGTCGCGGTTCCCTTCCAGGCGGTCGCCTTCGCCGCGACCGCCGGCGGCGTGAGGCGGCGGAGCCCGTCCGGCACCGCGATGACGCGCCGCCTGGCCGCCGGCATCGCCCTGATCGTCGCCGTGACCCTCGCCGCCGGATCGGCCCTCGCGATCCGGGTCGCCGCCGACTCGGACCGGCTGCTCGCCGTGATCAGGTCCGGCCGGCCGCCGGCGTCCGACGCCCCGCCGTTCCTGCTGTGGGACCGCGGCCAGGGCGGCTCGCACCTGTGGTGGATCGCGCTGGACCTTACGCACGAACTGGCCGCAAAGGGCCAGAACGGCCAGCCGCTGACGGAAAGCGAGGTCTTCTGGTTCGAGACCCTGCTCCGGGCGGTGGACCGCCACGTCGCCGACCTGCCGTCGAGCACCCGGCTGAAGTCGCTGACTCTGATCATGCGGGACGAGCTGGCGACCAAGATGGGCGATCCCCGGCTCGACCGCCTGCGCGAGTGGGAGGTCCCCGCCTGGAGCCAGAAGCTGTTCGCCCTGCTCGACCAGCTGCCCGGCCGGGTCGACCTGTCCGTCCCCTTCCTCGACCTGCTGGTGACGTCGAACAACGGCCCGGTCGCGATCCGCGTCGGCAACGAGCTGCTGCTGCGCAACCCCGACGATCCCGTCGCCCTGTGGTTCACCGGCGTCGCCATGGCGCCGACCGCCGAGTGGGGAAACCTGGGACAGGCCCGGCTGCTGCGCGCGGTGGACGCGGGCGTCGAGCGGGTCATTCCCCTGACACCCGAGATCCGGGACAGGCTCCATGAACTGCGCCGCGACTGAGCGCGCCGCCGGCGCGCCCGGCCGGCCGCCGCGGATGCCGCTGGGGCGCCGCGGGCTGGCGCTCCTCCTGGCGTCGCTTCTCGCCGCCGGCTGCACGGCCAGCCCGGCCGAGCGCGGATCGGCCGCGGCCGGAATCGCCGCGGAAGGCCGGCTGGCCCGGTCCACCCTGCGTTCCGGCGGGTTCGACATCGCCGCCTGGTCGCGCTTCGACGACCCGGGCGGCCCCGTCCACGTCTATGTGGAGGGCGACGGCTATGCCTGGTCGTCGCCCTCCGACCCGTCGTCGGATCCGACTCCGCTCAATCCCGTGGCGTTGCGGCTCGCCGCGCGGGACGGCGGACCCAACGTCCTGTACCTCGGGCGGCCATGCCAGTTCCGGCCGGCGGGCTCCCGCGACTCGTGCGAACCGGCGTTCTGGACCTCGCGCCGCCTCGCCGAGCCGGTGATAGCGGCGCTGGACGGCGCCATCGACCGGGCGGTTCCGGCGTCTCCCCGCCGGCTCGTGCTGATCGGCTATTCGGGCGGCGGCGGCGCCGTCGTCCTGCTGGCGGCCCGGCGGTCCGACGTGGCCGCCGTGGTCAGCGTCGCGGGTAACCTCGCCACGGCGGCGTGGACCGCCCACCATCGGATCTCGCCGCTGTCCGGGTCGCTCGATCCGTCCGACTCGGCGCGCGGCCTGGGCGCCTTGCCGCAGCTGCACCTGGTCGGCGCGCGGGACGGCGTCGTGCCCCGGCTGGTCGCCGACAGCTACGCCCGGCGCGCGGCGCCCGACGCCTGCCTGCGCATCCTGCAGGTCGCCGGCGCCAGCCACGACAAGGGATGGCTGGAGGAGTGGCCGGCGGCGCTCCGGGAGATTCCGGACTGTACGGCCGCGCCGCCCCGGCCGGCCCCGATTCGATGACATGTGAACAGCGATGACATCTGGGAAAATCGTCATGAACCACTGGATGCTGTGGACCGTCGGCCTGGGACTGGCGCTCGGCCCCGCCCTGCCGGCGGGTTCCGCGCGAGCCGTCGAGAAGGCGGCGGCCGAGAAGGCTGCCGAAAAATCCGCCGCGAAAAGGACCGCCGCGGTCTCGCTCCCGGCCGAGGACTGGGCGGTCACCGCCGTGTCCCGGGAAGGCGGCGAGTTCGATTATTGCGCGGCGGGCACCCGGTACGACAACGGGCATGCCCTACTGATCGCGAAGAACAAGGCCGACGAGGTCGTCGTGATCATCGGCCTGCCCGAATCCAGGCTGAGCCCGAAATCCCTGCTGCCGACGAAGCTGACGATCGACCAGCGCGGCACGCGGCAGGGATCGGGACTGGTCACCAGACCGTCCGCCCTGGCGGTCTCGCTCGGCAAGGACGCCTCCTTCTTCGAGGCGATCCGCCGCGGGAACACGCTGACCATCGACAATCCGGACGTGAAGCTGTCGCTCAGCCTGCGCGGCAGCGGCACCGCGCTGTCCAACCTGAACGCCTGCGTCCAGTCGGACGGCAGGACGGCGGCGAAACCTCTGACGATCGCCGAGGCACCGCCGGCCCCGCCTTCCGGCCCGGCCGCCGGCGCGCCCGAGGTTCCCGTCCCGGCGGAAGCGGCGCCCCCGATACACGAGCCCGCACCGGCCGCGGCCCAGGCGGAGCCGCCCGCCGAGCCGCCCGGGACCGCCGCGACGGCCACGCCGCCGACGCCCGGCGACGGCAGGGCTTCGGAAGCGGTGCCCCAGCCGGTTCCGTCCCCCGTCGGCGAACCCACCATCGGCCAGCCCACCATCGGCCAGCCCACCATCGGCCAGCCCACCATCGGCCAGCCCACTGCGGCGAACGTCGCCTCCATGCCGGCGCCGTCCGCGGGGACCGCTCCGGACCCCGCCCCCGCGCCGGCCGCCGCTCCGCCGCTCCTGGGTCCCGCCCTGCCCGACGCGCTGGTCAACCTGCTTTCCGCCGCCGGCATGGCCGGGATCGTCCCGGTTTCTCTGGAACGGGTCGCGCCCGACCAGAGGCCGGCGACGTTCGCCTGGAAGTACGGCCAGGTGTTCGGCGGAATCCGCGAAGTCAGCATCATCGACAACCGCGGCCTTGCGGAATTGACCGAGTCCTATGTCGAGGTGCTGAAGAACAGCTGTTCAGGAGAATTCAGGTCGTCGCTGGGACCGGTCGAGCAGCTTCGCGAGATCACCCTGCGGGTCGGCGAGGCCGCCTGCGCCCTGCCGGAGCGGACGACGGAGTTCCGCCATGTCTATTACATGAACAGGGCACGGATCTTCACGACCTTCATCCATGAGAGCGACACGGCCGGGAAGGCCATGGCGGAGAAGGCCCGCGACCAGCTGGCGTCCGTGATCCGCCAGGTCGCCACCGCGGCCCGCTGAAGGCTGGGGCCGGGTCGGCCAGCTTGCGGCTGGGGCCGGGTCGGCCCGCTTGCGGCTGGGGCCGGGTCGGCCCCGGGGGCTGCAAGGGCCGGTCCGGTCAGTCCTTCCGGCCCAGGTGCGCCCGCCAGTAATCCAGAACCGAACGCAGGGTATCGTCCATGTCGCGCTTCGGTTCCCAGCCCAGCAGTTCCCGGGCCCGGCTGCTGTCGCCGACGACCATCGGCGTATCGCTGGCGCGTAACCGGGCGGGATCCTGTACCAGCTCGATCGGCACCGCCGACATGGACACGAGCCTGTCCAGCAGATCGCCGATCCGCCTGCCGGTTCCCGAGGCAAGGTTGATGATGCATCCGGGCGGCAGCCGGTCGGCCGACCGGATGATCCGGACATAGCCGTCGACCACGTCGCCGACATCGAGGAAGTCCCGGACGGCGTCCAGCCAACCGACGCGGATGACGGGCTCCTGCAGCCCAAGCTCGATCCGCGCGATCTGGGCGGCGAAGGACGGGATGGCGAACTGCTCGCCCTGGCCGGGGCCGGTATGGTTGAACGGCCGGACCCGGGTGACGGCGACTCCCTGCAGCGCCATCTGCCCGAGCATCAGGTCGGCCGCCGCCTTGCTGGCGGCATAGGGGTTGGCCGGCTGCAGCAGCGCCCCCTCGTCAAGGGGTACGCCGGCCTTGAAGCTGGCACCGTAGATTTCCGAACTGCCGCTGAACAGGATGCGGCACGACGGGCATTCGTCGGCGACCGCCAGCGCGACGTTCAACGTGCCGCCCAGATTGACGCTCCAGGCGAAACGGGGGTCCCGGGTGGCCGCCGTCACGGCCGCGATCGCCGCGAGATGCACCAGATGGGTCGGCTGTTCGGCACGGACGACGGCGCTTACCTGCGCCGCGTCGGTGACGTCCATCCCTGTCAGGCGGACCGGAACGCGGCCGAACGGAAACGCCGCGCCTGCCGGATCGCCGTCCCGCCGCCCCGTGTCCGGCCGGGAGGTGCCGACGACGATCTCGCTCCCTTCGGCCAGCGTCCTGTCCAGCGCGGCGACCAGGTGACGGCCTACGAAACCGGTCCCCCCCGTCACCAGCACCTTGAGCGGCGTTTCCTCCGAAGACACGGCGCGTCCTACTTCATGTTCCGGCGGACACGCTCAAGATCGACATCCACCATTTCGCGGATCATTTCCTCGAGCCCGATTTCCGGGACCCAGCCGAACTTTTCCCGAGCCTTCCTCGAGTCGCCCAGGAGGACGTCGACCTCGGCCGGACGGAAAAGATCGGGGCAGATCACGATGTGATCCTCGGCCTTCAGGCCGACATGGTCGAACGCGATCGTGCACATGTCGCGGACCGTCGTCGTGCGGCCGGTGGCGATGACGTAATCGTCGGGCTCGTCCTGCTGGAGCATCATCCACATGGCCCGGACATAGTCCTTGGAATGGCCCCAGTCGCGCTTCGCGTCGATGTTGCCCAGGCGCAGCTCCTTCTCCAGGCCGAGCTTGATCCGGGCGACGCCGTCGGTGACCTTGCGGGTCACGAACTCGATCCCGCGCAGCGGCGATTCATGGTTGAACAGGATGCCGCTGCTGGCATGCAGGTTGAAGCTCTCCCGGTAATTGACCGTCATCCAGTGGGCGTAGAGCTTGGCGGCCGCGTAGGGCGAACGCGGATAGAAAGGGGTGGTCTCCGTCTGGACGGGTTCCTGGATGAGCCCGTACATCTCGGACGACGAGGCCTGGTAGAAGCGGGCCGTCGGGCACTCCAGGCGAACCGCCTCCAGCACGTTGGCCGTGCCCAGGCCGGTGACGGTGCCGGTCAGGAGGGGCTGCTGCCAGGACGACTTGACGAAGGACTGGGCGGCGAGGTTGTAGACCTCGTCGGGCTGGACGTCCTTGAAGGTCCGCATCAGCCCTGAAAGGTCGGTGAGGTTGCCGTCGACGAACCTGATGTGCTTTTCGATCCCGAGCCACCGCAGGCGCGCGTCCACCACATCCGCCGAGCTGCTCCGCCGCAGCATGCCGTACACTTCATACCCTTTGCCGAGCAGAAGTTCAGACAGATAGGCTCCGTCCTGTCCAGTAACACCAGTAATCAACGCGCGCTTCATTACTTTTCCCCTTGATCACAAAAGGCATCGTCCACAGGAGGCGTCCAAACAATCCACATCGCTGAAATCAGCAAGATCATCTTCCCGCGCCAGGCCGGATATCGTCTAAGTCGGTCAATGTCATACCATGGGCACGATATCAAGGTGCCTGGTACGTCATGCTTCCACCGGATGGATGCGACGCATCAGGCCGACCGGGGCACCCGCACCGGCCAGACAGCCGAACGCTGCGGGATTCGCCCCGGCGGCATCGCATCGGGGAAGAGGCGACGCCGACTGACCTTCGATCGATCCATCATAGTCAATCCGACGGGCGCGCAACAAGGGGCGCGACGGCGGTCGCGACGAATCACGGCCGGCGATCAGGCGCGCCGCGCCAGGCGGGACGGCTCCCGCTCGCCGCCGTGCGGCGCGGCCGTTCCGCCGTCGGTGTCGGCGGACGAACGTCCATGCTCCTCGCCATCGGCCCGCCGCCGGGGATCGGCCGGACGCGGTCGCCAGGTGGCATCCCACCGGCCGTGGAGAATGGCTTCCACGAGCTGTTCCGCCGAACGCGCCCAGGTCAGCCAGGGCATGTTCCCGGTATCCGGCACGTCGCCACGACGGTGGCGTTCGATCCAGGCGGACAGCGCCTCCGCGAAATCATGCCCCTCCGTCCCGGAAAAATAGGTCGCATGATCGCCGGCGATCTCCCGGAACACCGGGATGTCCCGCGCGATGATCGCCTGGCCGTGCTTGGCGGCCTCGATCAGCGGCAGGCCGAAGCCCTCGTCCTGCGACATGCCGAGCAGCGCGGTGCATTGCGCGTAGAGCGCGTTCAGATCGGCGTCCGAGGCCTTGTCGAGCCAGTGGAGCCGCCTGCCGGCCTCGACATGGCCGCGCATCCTGGCCGCCAGGTCATCGACCATCCAGCCCTGCTTGCCGACCAGCACGAGATCGATGTCGGCGCCGGCGGCCCACAGCTCCTCGAAGGCGGCGAGGCACTGGGCGTGCCCCTTCCTGGGCTCGACCGTGCCGACCACCAGGAACTTGAGCGTCGGGCGCTCCAGGAGGGACGCCACCTGGTCCGAAACCGCACCCGTCCCGGTGTCGATATCCGCGCCGAGATGGAAATGGCCGATCCTCAGCGGGGTCGGCCGCTCGACATCCAGTTCCGGCAGGTGGTCCAGCAGCTGCTGCGCCACCGCTCGCGAGATGCAGACCAGCCCGTCCGCTTCGCGGCAGATCGTCCGCAGCCAGGTGCGGAACAGCGGGAACGGCGGGAACCATTGCGGGCGCAGGACCGGAAGCAGGTCGTAGACGACGTAGAAGACGCGGACGCCCCGGTGGCGCAGGCGGCGGTTAACCTCCCGCCGGCCGGCGATCTGGTGCGCCACCAGGTCCAGGCCCAGCAGAACGTCGCCCGGCCGGGTATCGATCAGGTCGTCCCCGAGACCCTTGCCGGGCATGCCGATCAGCTTCGCGGTCAGCGCGCGGGCATAGCGGAAGACCCCGGAGCCGTCGTCGAAGACCGGCTCGACCCGGAAGCCGGCCGGCGGGTTCTCCAGGAGCTTCAGGGTGATGTTCTTCGTGACGCGCTGGATGCCGGTGCCGGCGTCGCGCTGCACGAGTTCCGACACGTCGATCAGGAACTGGCGGACCGGCGCCGCCGAAGGCAGGTTCTCGGCGGCGCAGGCCAGCACCTTTTCCCAGTCCTCCGGGCCGGGGGCGTCGGGAGCGGAGATCGCCATGACGTCGTCGGCCAGCCGGTCCAGGCGCGCCATGCGGGAATTCCCGGCATGCTCCTCCAGCGCATCGCGATACAGCTCGGCCATGCGGGCCGGGCTGCGGTCCGGATCGGGCCGGACGATCCCGGCCGCGCTCTCCACGATCGCTCCGAGGCACGGGTACTTCGCCACGACGGCTTCGGGGTCCTCCGCCCGCAGGCGCTCGACCACCGCCGTCCAGCCGTGGGAGCGGTAAAGCTCGGCCGTCCAGGGATCGGGCCGCCCTTCCGCGGGCGGCAGGAGCGACAGCGCGTCGCCCAGGCGGTCGTCATGGAGTGCTACGGTGCCGGGCCACTGGCGGAGCAGGTCCGAGACCCAGGGATAAAGGTCGGCATCGTTCCCCAGCTGGTAGAGCACGCGGTCGAACCGCGCCCCGTTCCCGGCGAACCACGAGGCGGACCGGATCGGCAGGTTCGACCGGGCGAAGCCGTCCTCGACCAGGTCCTGGCGAACGACGCACTCGATGTCGTAGTAGCGGGCCAGTTCCGGCAGGATCGCGCCGCCATGGCGGGAGAACCGGTTCGTTTCCGGCTTCAGCGGACAGACGAAGGCCAGCCGGGGCCGCCGCGGCAGCGGTGCCCGCACCGCGACGCGGGAGCTTTCGCGGCGCCGGTCGTGCATCTCCTCGAAGGCGTCGAGCGCCTTGCGCGCCGTGCTCTCCCAGCTGAACAGGCGCGCACGGGCGAGGCCGTGCCGGCGCAGGTCCGCGAGGAAGCCTTCGTCGCCCAGGGCCCGCTCCATGGCGCCCGCGATGGCCTCGGGCGATCCGGCGTCGAACAGGGCATCCGGGCGGCCGACCACCTCGGGCAGGCTCGTCGAGTCCGACGCGATCACGGGAGCGCCGCAGGCCATCGCCTCCAGGGCCGGCAGGCCGAAGCCCTCGTGGAGCGACGGGAAGACGTAGAGCCGGCAGATGCCATAGAGCGCCAGCAGATCCTCGTCGGGGACATAGCCGGTGATGACGTAGTCGTCCTCGCGCAGGCCGGCCCGGCGGGCGGCGGCGTTCAGCCGCGACAGGTTGTGGTCGTCGATCCGGCAGACGATGGCCAGCCGATGGGACCGGCGCAGCTGCGGCGACAGTTTCCCGTAGGCCGTGAACAGCCCTTCCACGTTCTTGTGCGGCTCGATGGTCGCCGTATACAGGACGAAAGGCTTCTCCAGGCCGTAGCGCCGCCGCAGCGCCGCCTCGTCCGCCGGCTCGACCGGGCGGAACATCGGGTCGACCGCGGACGAGATCGACCGCACCCGGTCCTCCGGCAGGCCCAGCAGCTCGATCCCCTCCCGCCGCGTATGCTCGGAGATCGCCAGCCACAGGTCGGCCCGCCGCAGCGACGCCAGCTTGCGCTCGTACCAGTCGGCGACCGCGGGATTTGCC
This sequence comes from Skermanella sp. TT6, assembly GCF_016653635.2. NCBI lineage: Bacteria > Pseudomonadati > Pseudomonadota > Alphaproteobacteria > Rhodospirillales > Azospirillaceae > Skermanella > Skermanella cutis. Next base: position 654,260 of record NZ_CP067420.1, on the reverse strand, counting down.
AGGTAGACGTCGCGCCGGACCAGCGGGATCAGGTCGTACAGGGTGACCGCCGTCGGCAGGTCGGCGGCGACCTCCCCGATGGAGGTGGTGACATCGTCGCCCAGCCCCTCGAACAGGCTGGACACGTGCAGGACGTCGGGCCGCAGCGACTCGAGGAACCGCTCGCGCAGCCGCTCCGCGGCCCGGGCGCGCCAGCGGCTGTCCCCCGTCACGGACCCGACGCCGCCGGGCTGGGACCAGGTGACGATCCGCTCCGCGGGGACGTAACCGTCCAGGTCGGCGCGGACCGCGTCGACCGTGTCGGGCAGCGCCCCGTTCAGCGCGACGATGACCTCGTGGCCGGTGGCCAGCGTCGCCAGGTGGCGCGCCAGGGCCAGGGAATAGCGCCCGATGCCGCGGACGCGGCTCGGCGATTGGCGGGACTGCAGGTCGAGGACGATACGCATGGTGGCTTCTTCCGGTCAGCGCGCGCGCGCAAGCGCGCGGCGGAAAGCGGTTTCGACGATGGCTTCCGCCGGGGACGGGCTGCGGGAGACGATGGCGGGTCCGGAACCGTCCGGCCGGCGGGGCTGCGGGATGTCGGCCACGGCGGTCGCCGGCACTCCCGGCGGCGGCGCCACGAGGGAGCGGACCTTGCGTTCAAGCGCGGGGCTCCTCGCCAGGACGGCCACCGCGGCCCGCTTGAGCACGGGCTGGCGCGCCGACCAGTGGGCCGCGCGGCTGACCAGGGAGGGACCCGGCCGGGAGTCCCCGGCGCCGCCCAGGGATTTGGCGAGGGCCGCGGCGGCCAGCTTGACCCCCCGCATCGGCGCCGTGATGCGCCAGGAGGAGCTGGCCAGGACGGTGTCCAGTTCCAGCTTGGCCACCATCGAGGCGTGCTCCAGCTCGGCCAGCCGGTGCCTCAGCGCGGCCGTCTCAGCCTGCGCCGAATTGTCCATTCCCTTGCGCAGGGCCGCGATGCCGGCCCTCAGGGCGGCGGCCTGGGCTGACAGGTCCGCCATCTGGTCGAGCAGCCTCGCCTCCCGCTCGGACGCCCGGGCAGCGGACGCGGCGGCCGCCTCGAAGGCGCGCATCATCTCGCCCAGCCGCGTTTCCAGTTCCAGACGCCGGGCCTCGTCCTCGGCCCGGCGGGCGATCTCGGCGGCCTGGGCCGCCTCGGCCCGGGTCTTCCATTCCTCGACCTGGGCCCGCAGGATCTCCAGCTCGCCCCCGTGCGCCTCCCGCTCCTCCTCCAGCTTGGCGGTGAGCACGTTCGCCCTGTCGTGCGCCTGGCGGTCGCCGACCCGCATCCAGTCGTCGAAGACGTTGGGCGGGCTCCGGAAGGAAGGGGCGAGGTCGGCATGCTCGTCCGCCACGTAGAAGCGGTTGAGACCGTCGAAATAGACGAAGGAGTAGCCCCGGTCCTTCAGCCGGGGCTCCCAGGATGCATGGTTCTGCACCTGGCTGAGCACTTCCGTCGCCTCGACGAGGATGATCCAGGGCCGGATCTCCTCCAGGGAGAGCCCCCGCAGGACCGAATCCTCCAGTCCCTCGACGTCGATCTTCAGGAAATGGACGTCACCCTCGACATATTTCCGGAGCACCTCGTCGAGCGTCTCGACGACGACGCTGCGCCGGGTGACCTGATACCCGGCGGCACGGTGGGTCTCGGCGATTTCCGGGCTGATCGTGGAAAGGCCGGTGCCGGCCACGTCATGGAAGTCGATGAACCCGGTCCGGTCCGCGACGGCGATCGGCAGGTTGACGTCGCGCGGACGCGCCTCCAGCAACTGCCGGTGGAATTCCAGGACCGGCTCGATGTTGATGCCCCGCCACCCCCGCTCGTAGAAGGCGCGGGTCACGGAATGCTCGTCCGGGCTGTTGGCTCCGACATCGACGTAGAATCCCTGCCCCACGTCGCGCAGGGCGCGGAACAGCATGATGTCTTCGTAGTTCTGGGCGTAGGAGATAAAGGTCATCGGCTCGGGGTCTCGATATCGGATTGGTCACGGACGGCGGGGATCCGGGCGCTTCGCCCTCGCCGGGGCTCTCGGGCTTGAGCGCCGGGGCGTTCAGTCTCCCGCTTCCACCCGGTCGGCACCGAGCTGCTCGCCCGCGGCCACCGGTTCGGTCCCGGTCTCGATCCCGGGGCCCCTTCCGTAGGAAAGGCGGGCCGGCAGCGGCGTCAGGCCCGCGTAGTCGGGCACGCCGTCGGGCATGACCTGGAAGACGACGGCCTGGTCGATCCAGTCCAGATGGCTGCTGTGCAGCGCGTCGTCGACCACGGCGACGGAGACGTTGTACGACCCGGCTCCCAGCCGGAGCTCGACGTCGAAATCCACGTGGAACCGGGTCCCGACCTCGAAGCGGTCGTCGATCGCGACCTTCTTCAGGTGGGTGTTGGTGCCGTAGATGTGGTTGCCCAGCCGGTCGCGGATCATGATGCCGACATTGGGCCGGACGCCGGGATCGTTGCAGGTGATGGTCTGCCGGATGCGGGCGGTCTCCCCCGTCTTGAAGACCCGGCCGGGCTTTCCGTCCATGTCCAGGATCTGGATGGCGGAGATCTCCATGCGGGCGTCGCCGCTGCGGGTGACGACGACGCCGTCGTTGCTGAACTGGCGGATCTCCTCGTCCTTCTTCCGCCGGTTGACCATGGCCTGGTAGTAGTCCAGGACCTCGTCCGGCCGGCCGTCGCGGATCACCACCCCCTCCTCGAGGATCAGGGCCCGGTCGCACAGGTTCTTGATCGCGGTCGGATCGTGGGAGACGAGGAACAGGGTCGTTCCCGCCTCGCGGAAGCGCCGGATCCGCGCCATCGACTTGTGCTGGAAATAGGCGTCGCCGACCGCCAGCGCCTCGTCGACCACCAGGATCTCCGGGCGGACCGCGGTCGACGCGCTGAAGGCGAGGCGCATCTGCATGCCGGTGGAATATGTCCGCATCGGCTCGTCGAAATAGTCCTCCAGCTCCGAGAACCGCTTGATCTCCTCGACCAGCGGCGGGATCTCCGCCGGGTCGAGGCCGAGGAGCTGGCAGCTGATCGTCGCGTTCTCCCGGCCGGTGAACTCGGGATGGAAGCCCACGCCCAGCTCCAGCAGCCCGGCGACCCGGCCGTCGATCGCGACGGTGCCGCTGTCGGGCGTCGAGACGCCCAGCACGATCTTCAGCAGCGTGCTCTTGCCGGCGCCGTTGTAGCCGATGATGCCGATCGATTCCCCGGGCTCGGCTTCCAGCGAGACCCCCTTCAGGATCCAGTGCTCGTGGCGGCGCCGGATCCTGCCGTTGGTGATCGCCTCGACGAAGCGGTCCCAGTCGCTGGCGAAGGTATGGTACTTCTTGGTGATGTTCCGGATGCTGATCAGGGGCATCAAAGATAGTCCTGGACCGCGCTGTACAGACGCTTGAAGCAGAAATAGGCCAGCGCGAACAGCACCGCCGCCAGCACCGCGTGGCCGACATAGGCGGCCGGGTCCGGCAGGGCGTTGTTGAGCGCGATGTCGTGGTATCCGGTGATGATCCGGGTCATCGGGTTCCAGTTCGTGACGAACGAGGCGACCGCCGGCGGCAGGATCGACAGCGGGTAGACGATGGGGGTCAGCCAGAACCAGAAGGTCAGCACGATCCCGATCGCCTGCCCGACGTCCCGGAAGAAGACGTTGAGCGTGCCGAGCAGCATGCCGAGCGAGATCGCGATGGCCTGTTGCAGGATCAGCAGCGGGATCATGCCCAGCAGGGCCCATCCCGGGATCCGCCCGGTCACGATCAGCAGGACGGCGAAGACCCCCAGCATGATCGCGAACTGGACGCCCTGGGACACCACCACGATGATCGGCAGCGTGATCTTCGGGAACCCGGCCTTCTTCAGCAGCATGGCGTTCTCGCCGAAGATGTTCAGCGAGCGCAGGATGGTGTTGGAGAAATAGGTCCAGGTGATGATGCCGACGCACAGGTAGATCGCATAGGACATGCTGTCGTCGGAACCCGGCAGCCTGCTTTTCAGCACCTCCACGAACAGCGTCATGTACAGCAGGATGAGGGCCGCCGCGTTCAGCACCGGCCACAGCCAGCCGAGCACCGAGTTCATCGACTGCAAGCGCATCTCGCGGGTGGCGGCGCTCCAGATGAAGGCACGATAACGCCACAGCGGTTCCGCAAAGGGAATTTTCGTGATCACTGCATTCATGAGAGAGTCCGCATTGTAGTCTGCCCGCTTCCGCTAAATGACAGGTCCATCATGAATCCAGCCTCACACGTTCCGGCAACTTGCCTGGCACTCGAAATCTCTCTCTAGGTTTCCACTTAAACATGTTTAACAACATATCAACTAATATTTACTGTAATCCTTGCCGCAGATAGGAGCGGAACGCTTTCGCGTTGTCAAGCGCGCTGCCCCATAGGGGGCCGTAACTAGACCTCTGCGCCGGCCAGCAGCAGGGCGCCCAGGGTTTCGGCATAGGCCTCGGACGAACAGCGCCGGCGGATCGTCGCGGTGGCGGCATTTCCCAGCCGGGCGCGCACGTCCGGGCATTCCTCCAGCAGGCGCAGCTGCCGGGCGGCGTACTCGACGGAGGGCTCGGCCCAGACCTGGTCGGCGTAGTGGTAGCTTCCCTGGGGGTCGACGGCCGGCACAAGCCAGTAGGAGACCGGGCAGGAATTGTCGAAATCCATGAAGTCCGTGTTGCCCGACCAGTTCGTGGCGACGACCGGCACGCCGCGTCCCATCGCTTCCGCCAGCGGAAGGCCGAACCCCTCGGACCGGTGCAGCAGCATCACGGCGTCGCTGCCGGCGATCAGCGCGTCCAGCTCCGCCCGGTCCAGCGTGCCGTCCAGGACGCTGATGCGCGGATCGCCGTCGATCGCTTCGGCCAGCTGGTCGCGGCCGGCCGGATAGGCCGAGACATGGTGCGTCTTCAGGATCAGCCGCGCCTCGTCGGCCGGCCCGAAGGCCAGCTTGAACGCCTGGACCGCCGCCACCGGGTTCTTCCGGGTGAAGCCGGACGCCATGTTGAACGGGGTGAGCACCGTGAAGGGCGCGCCGGCCCGATCGGCGGCCGGCCGGAGGCGGCCCGGCGCCGCGACCGGATGGGCCACGATCCGCACCGGGCGGTCGGTGTGCCGCCGGAACGCGTCGGCGGTGAACCGGCTGGGAACCCAGATCTCGTGGACATGCGGCAGGGCGGCGATCCAGTCGGCCGGCAGGTCGGGCAGCTCCCAGGCGAAATAGCCGATGATCCGCTTGGCCTTGACCGCCGCCCTTCCCAGCATCAGCAGGGCCAGCGGCGCCAGCGGCGCGTTGACGTGCAGGATCACGGTGCCCGGCCCGGGTGCGACCGCGGCGCCGGGGTCGATCGGCTCCGCCGGGTCGCCGCCGAGCATGACCTGGCTGACGTCGAAACCCCGCACGTCCAGCCCCTGGGCGCGGAGCGCGCGCATGCAGAGCCGCGCTCCCTCCCCCAGGCCGGTGGCGCTGGAGATCGGTCCCACGACGACGACCGGTTCGGCCGGCGGCGGGCCGGGCAGCCGCGCGGCGGGAGCCGCCAGCCGGGTGGTGCCGAACAGCAGCGACCGGCGCAGGCCCGGCGGCATGCTCCGCCACAGCGAGCGCACGGTCTTCCGGGGGGATACCGTCATCACGGCGGTGCCGCTCCGGTGGTCAGCGCGCCTGCCGGCGGAGCGGCAGGCGGCTTGCCGTCCCGGAGGCCGGGACGGTGCCGTAGCGGGGCCCCGGAGGCGCCGACGGGCCGGCCCCCAGCAGGAAGCGGGAGATGCGATCGCCGGCTTCCGACCAGCGGTCCTCGGCGTTCCGGGAGATGCCCTGGACGCAGCGGTGATAGAGGGCGGGATCGTCCAGCAGACGGCCGATCGACGCCGCCAGTTCCTCCCCGCTGATGCCGGCCGCGATCAGGCCGTTGACGCCGGGGACGATCTGCTCGACCAGCGCGCCGGCCGGCGTGCCGACCACCGGAAGGCCGGCGGCCTCGGCCAGGACGAGGACGCCGGACTGGCTGGCCTCCCGGTAGGGCAGGACGACGAGGTCGGCCTCCTCCAGGACGCCGCGCAACTCCTCCTCCCCGATGTAACGGTTCTCCACGGTCACGTCCGCCAGCCCGTCCAGGGCGGCCCGGTACGGCGAGATGTCGCCGTCGCCGTAGATGGCCAGGCTGAGGTCGGGATAGTCGGCCTTCAGCCGGCCGTAGGCGTCGAGCAGCAGGTCGAGGCCCTTGTAGGCGATGATCCGGCCGAAGAAGAGCAGCCGCCGGGGCGCCCGGGCCTCGCCCGCCGGCCGGCAGGTCCGCCCGGCGTCGATGAACTGGTTGAACGGGCCGCAGGGAGCCACCGCGATCCGGTCGGGCGCGGTGCGGTGACGGGTGCGCAGGACGCCGCCGACATGGTCGCTCAGCACCACGTACCCGTCGGCCTTGCGGATCTCCCAGTCCAGCCACCACTGGTACGGCAGGAACCGCTCGCCCGGATGGAGTGCGGCGTCGTGGATCGTCACGACGTAGCGCGCGCCGGCCCGGCGGATCGCCGGCAGCATGAAGGGGTTCCACAGGTGCTGCATGGTGCACAGGACGACGTCGATCTCGTGCCTTTCCAGGTATTCCCTGAACTGCCGCCTGACCTGCGGCAGGCGCGACAGCGCCATGACCGCGGATCCGACATCGCGATAGGTGTCCACGTCGAACCCCGGGATGCCGAGCTCCTTGATCTCGCGGTAGAGATCGCAATCGCGGGAAACCGACAAGTGCAGGTTGAACTCGTCACGCCGAGACAGTTCACGGGCAACTTCCAAGCAATAATGGGCTCCACCGCCTCGCCTGCCCCAATACCAAAGCAGGAGATTCTGCTTCCGGCCGTCGGGCATGTGTCGCTTGTCAGTGCCGACCACTCAATCAGGCCCTCTTCTCGTCGCTTACGGGCTGGCCACGCACATCAGACCTGCTGGATGCCTGCCACTCCGGAGCAGGCCTGTCTCACAAACAAAACATCCGAGCAGTTGGCATCACCGCCATAGCTAACGAGCGTACCCCACCCCGTCAATAATCAAAGGGGCTTAATCTAAGTGCCCTGAACGGTCATGACGGCAGAAACAAAGGCAATATGCCTTTTCGGCTAGACCGGAACATCATGTGCAGCAGTCCGTTGGGGCTAGGGAGTCGCGGTTGAATATTTCCGATCCTTTACTCCATATCTCCCACTCCATGTCTCCCTACGCCGGATCACCCGACTGCCGCCGCCGGGCGCGACGGGATCTCCGGACCGGCGTCCCGGGTCCCGGCCCGGTCGGAGCCGGGATCGAGCCAGCGCCGCCGCCACGCCTGGAACATGAGCACGCCCCACAGCCTGTCGCCGTGGTCGCGCGCGCCCGACAGGTGCTCCGCCCAGCGGCGGCGGACCGGCCCGGGATCGAGCACGCCATCCTCCTCCAGCCGCCGCCCGTCCAGCAGGTCCTCGGCCCAGTCGCGCAGGGGGCCGCGCAGCCAGCCGCCGAGCGGCACGCTGAAGCCCATCTTCGGCCGCTCCACCAATTCCCGGGGGACGTGGCGATGGAGCACCTGGCGGAGCAGCCACTTGCCCTGTCCGTCCCGTACCTTGAGCGAGGCCGGCAGCCCGGCGGCGAACTCGACCACGCGGTGGTCGAGCAGCGGCACCCGCGCCTCCAGCCCGACCGCCATGCTGGCCCGGTCCACCTTCGCCAGGATGTCGTCCGGAAGATAGGTCACCGTGTCGAGGAACTGCATGCGCCGGAGAAAGTCGGGAATCTCGCCGGCGACCGAGCCGTCCCACAGGATGCCGTGCGGCTCGTCCGCCCCCCTGACGATCTCCGCCGGGTTCCAGTGGGACAGCAGGCCGCGATAGACCTCGTCAGGTCCCGACGCCGCGAGCAGCGCCGCCAGCTTGTGCAGGCGATCGCCCGCGCGGTCCGGCCGGAACGCGCGCGGAAGCAGGCCAAACCCGCGGTCCCAGGCACCTTCGGACGGCCCCGACAGCGCCGCCGCCGCGATGCCGCGCAGGCTCCGGGGAAGACGGTCCAGCCGCCGGCGCGCCGCGTCCGCCCAGAAATAGCGGTGGTAGCCCGCGAACAGCTCGTCGCCGCCGTCGCCCGACAGCGCCACGGTGACATGGCGGCGGGTCATTTCCGAGACCAGGTACGTGGGGATCTGGGAGCTGTCCGCGAAAGGCTCGTCGAACAGGTCGGGCAGCCGGGGAATCACGTCGCGGGCGTGGTCGCGGCCGACATAGAGCTCGGTGTGGTCGGTGCCCAGGTGGCCGGCGACCGCCTTGGCGTGGACCGCCTCGTCATAGCCCGCCACGTCGAACCCGATCGAGAAGGTCCGCACCGGCCGGCCGCTTCGGGCCTGCATCAGCGCCGCCACGGTCGAACTGTCGATCCCGCCGGAGAGGAAGGCGCCGAGCGGCACGTCGGCGACCATCTGCCGGCCGACGGCGTCGCCCAGCAGCGCCTCCAGCGCGTCGATGGCCGACGCGGGGTCGCGTTCGCGCGGCGGAACCCGAGCCACCGCCCGCATGTCCCAGTAGCGTTCGGTCCGGGGCTCGGTCCCCGGCTCCCAGGTCAGCATCGAGCCGGCGGGAAGCTTGGCGACGTCCCGGTAGATCGTGTGCGGCGCTGGAACGTAGGCGAAGCGCAGGTAGGAGGCCAGCGCGCCGCGGTCCAGGCCCGGCGACCAGCCCGGATGCACCCGCAGCGCCTTCAGTTCGGACGCGAACATCACGCCTTCCCCGGCCCTTGCCTTGCTCCCGGCCCCGTTCCCGTTCCCGGTCCGACCCCAGTAGAGCGGCTTGACGCCGAGCTGGTCTCGGACCAGCGTCAGGCGCCGGGCGGCCTTGTCCCACAGGGCGAAGGCGAAGATGCCGATCAGCCGCCGCACCGTCGGGCCGACGCCCCAGGCGGCGCAGGCCTCGACCAGCACCTCGGTGTCGGACTGGCCGCGCAGGCGGATCCCGCCGGCCTCCAGCTCGGCGCGCAGGTCACGGTAGTTGTAGATCTCGCCGTTGAAGGTCAGTACCAGCCGGCCGTCGGCCGACTCCATCGGCTGGCGCCCGAGGGGCGACAGGTCGACGATCGCGAGCCGCCGATGGCCGAACGCGACGCCCGCCGCCTCGTCGGTCCAGACGCCGTCGCCGTCCGGGCCGCGGTGGGCCAGGGCGTCCGCCATCGCGCGTACCAGGGTTGCCGGCGCCCGGCGGCCGGAAGGTTCGACGAAACCGCAGATGCCACACACCGGAACCGATCTCCCCGCCTGATTGTCCGTGACAGCGATGGTTCAAGAAGAACCATGAGTTCCCGAATAGAAGCCCGCGCCCGCTCCGGGCAAGCGCAATCATCGGTAAGCGGGACCACCTTATGGGTGACGATCGAAAAGGCGCCCAGCCGCATTGACTTCCCCCTAAGCGCGACAGCATTCTCCGCCGGCCAAGCTTCCGGCAGCGGCGCGCGTCCCGGTTTTCGCAGGTTTCGGTTATCGCGGTGGTATCCAGACTTCCTCTCCTGATCACGCGGAACCCGGCGTTCATGCGGCTGGCCCGGGGCGGCGGCGGCGTCATGGCGCTGAACGTCGCGGGCATGGCCCAGGCGCTGCTGCTCCAGATCCTGCTCGCCCGCCTGCTGGGACACGAAGGCTACGGGCATTTCGCCTACGTCATGGCCTGGGTAAACATCCTGGTCTACCTGGCCGTCATGGGCCACGACATGCTGATGATGCGCAACGTCGCGGCGCACCGGGCCCGGCAGGAATGGGCCCTGCTCGCCGGCGTGCTCCGCCATGCCGCCGGCCTGGTCGGCGGCCTCAGCATCGCGATCTCTGCGCTCGGCGCGTTCCTGATATCCCGGCAGCCGGGAATCCCGGCGGAGCTCGGCGCCACCTTCCTGGCCGGCTTCGTGGTGCTGCCCCTGCTCGCCATGCTGAGGCTCAATGCCGCCGTGCTGTACGGACAGGGCCAGGTGGTGCTGGGCACCGCGCCGGAACGACTCGGGCGCGACGCCGTCGTGCTGCTCCTGGTCGGAGCCGCGACCGGCCTGTCGCTGGCGCTGACGCCGCCGGCCGTGATGGGGTTCGTGGCGGTGGGCGGGGCGAGCGCGCTGGCCCTGATCCTGTACCTGCGCCGGCGCCGCGCGGTGCTGCCCGTCCCGGCGCCGCGCGCGGTCTTCCGGCGGCGCGACTGGATCGCCTCGGCCTTCGTCCTGGGGCTTACCGGCGGCAGCCAGCTCCTGCTCCAGCGCAGCGACGTGCTGATGATCGGCTGGCTGATGACCGCCGCCGACGCCGGCGTCTACGTGGTCGCCTGCAACGTCGCGGAACTGGTGCTTTTCCCGTACCTGGCGGTGGGCGCGATCGTCGCCCCCTCGTTCGCCGCCCACTATGCCCGGGGAGAGCGGACCGAGCTGGCCGCCTTCATGCGGACGACGACCCTGATGACGCTCGCCGGGTCGCTGGTCATCGGGATCCCGCTGATCGTCCTCGCCCCCTGGATCCTCGGGCTGTTCGGGTCCGAGTTCGTGGACGGCGCCGGAGCCGCCCGCATCCTGATGGTCGGCATCTGCCTGCGCACGGTGATCGGCCCGAGCCACCTGATGCTGACCATGACCGGGCACGAGCAGCAGGCGATGCGGGCGCTGGGCTGCGCCGCCGCGGCCAACGTCGCCCTGAACCTGGTCATGATCCCGGCCTTCGGGATCGAGGGCGCCGCCGCCATGACCACCCTGTCGCTGCTGGGCAGCCAGATCGCCATGGCGGCCATGGCCTGGCAGCGGGTCGGCATCCCGCCGCCCCTGCTGCCGCGCCGCCTGCTGGCCGCCCTGGCGCCGCGCGACGGCGGGCCGCGTGACGCGGAAAGCGGCGGCTGAACCGATTCGGGGAAGCTCGACCCGCACGGTCCCGAATCGGAAGGGCTATGACCGAGTTGCGCTGGCACTGCCGGGTGGGCTGGGCCATAAAGCGGCCGTACCGAACTCGACCGAGGTCCTGGATGACGATCTTTCTCACCGGTGTCGCCGGCTTCATCGGCTCCCATGTCGCCGAGGCGCTGCTGGCCCGCGGCGATCAGGTGGTCGGCATCGACAATATGAACGACTATTACAGCGTGGACCTCAAGCGCGCGCGGCTCGGGCGGCTGGGCGGCCGCAGCGGCTTCACCTTCATCCAGGCCGACGTGGCCGACCGGGAGGCGGTCGGCGCGGCGCTGAAGCGGGCGGAGGCGTCCGGACCGGTCACCGGCATCGTCCATCTCGCCGCGCAGGCGGGCGTACGCTACTCGCTGGAGAACCCGTACGCCTATGCGGACGCCAATGTGGTCGGCCAGGTAATCATGCTGGAAGCCGCCCGGAAACTGGATTGCCTGGAACACTTCGTCTATGCCAGTTCCTCCTCCGTCTATGGCGCCAACACCAAGCTGCCCTTCTCGATCGACGATCCGGTGGACCATCCGGTCTCGCTGTACGCCGCGACCAAGCGCGCGGGCGAACTGATCGCCTACAGCTTCAGCCACATCCACAAGCTGCCGGCGACCGGGCTCCGCTTCTTCACGGTCTACGGCCCCTGGGGCCGGCCGGACATGGCGGCCTACCTGTTCTGCGACGCGATCATGGCCGGCAGGCCGATCCGGGTGTTCAACCAGGGCCGCATGGAGCGCGACTTCACCTATATCGACGACATCGTGGCCGGAGTCGTCGCGGCGCTGGGGCGCCCGCCCGCTCCGGACGCGCGCGGCGTACGCTCCATGCTCTACAACCTGGGAAATCACCGGTCGGAGAGTCTGGTCCGCTTCATCGAGGTGATCGAGCAGGCGCTGGGCCGCACCGCCCTGAAGAACCTGGAGCCGATGCAAGCCGGCGACGTGCCCGCGACCTACGCCGACATCGACGCGACCCGCCGCGACCTGGGATTCGAGCCTGCGATTCCGATAGAAGTGGGTATTCCCCGGTTCGTCGCGTGGTACAAGGACTATCACGGCATCGCATGATCGACTTTCCCAAGCCGGGACGTTCCGGCCGGACCAAGCTGGGGCCTTCCGCCCGGATATCCCGATGACCGATGCCCTTGGCCTGTTCGAGACCGCCCTGCTCGCCGGCACCGCCGCCCTGTCCTACATGGCGACCGGCATGGCGCTCCATTACCTGCGCCGGAACGCGATCCTGGACCTGCCCAACGAGCGCAGCAGCCACACGGTGCCGACGCCGCGCGGCGGCGGCTGGGGCATCGTGGCGACCCTGCTGCCCGCCTTCGCGCTGATCGGCTGGATCATCGGCTCATTCGACCGCATCGGCCCGGTCCTGGCGGGCGCCGCCGGGCTGGTCGCCGTCTCCTGGATGGACGACCGGCGCAGCCGCCCGGCCCTGTTCCGGCTGGCGGCGCAGATCGCGGCGGTGGCCCTGGGGCTGACGGCGCTGCCCGGCCACGACCTGGTCTTCCAGGGCTGGCTGCCGCTGTGGGCGGACCGGCTGGCGGCAGGCTTCTGCTGGCTCTGGTTCGTCAACCTGTTCAACTTCATGGACGGGATCGACGGGCTGGCGGGCAGCGAGGCCGCCTCGATCGGCGCCGGGCTGGCCCTGGTCTCGGTGATGGCGGGGCTGGGCCTCGTGCCGCTCTGGCTGGCGCTGGCGACGGTCGGGGCGGCGCTGGGATTCCTCGGCTGGAACTGGCATCCGGCCCGGGTCTTCATGGGCGACGTGGGCAGCGTCCCGCTGGGCTACCTGCTGGGCTGGCTTCTGCTCGGCGCCGCCGGGGCGGGCGCCTGGGCCGCGGCACTCCTGGTTCCGCTCTATTTCCTGGCGGACGCCACCTTCACGCTGCTGCGCCGCCTGGCGGCAGGCAAGCGCATCTGGCAACCTCACCGCGAGCATATCTACCAGCGCGCGGTCCAGGCCGGCCGAAGCCACTCCGACGTCGTGCTGTGGGTCCTGGCCGGCAATGCCTGCCTGGTGGCCCTGGCCGCCGCCTCGGTGACGGTCGGCTGGATGGCGCTGGTGCCGGGCGCGCTGGTCGTGCTTGCCCTGCTGGCCTTCCTGCCCCGTCCGGCCGGGAGGGCATGATGCGCGTCCTGGTGACCGGAGCGACCGGTTTCGTCGCCTCCGCCCTGATTCCGATGCTCGCATGCCGGGGCCACCATGTCCGCGCCGCGGTCCGCCGTCCTGGCGCCTTTCCCGTCCCCGACACGGCGGCGGTCGGCGACATCGGCCCGGAGACCGACTGGAGCCGCGCCCTGGAGGGGATCGACGCGGTCGTCCATCTCGCCGCCCGGGTCCACCAGGCGGAGGAGCCGGGCGATGCCGCCGCGGCGCTCGGCCTGCACCGCAGGGTCAACCGCGAGGGCACGCGTCGGCTGGCCGAGGCCGCCGCCGCCGCCGGGGTGCGCCGCATGGTGCTCGTCAGCACCATCAAGGCGGTGACCGAGAACGGCGCCGAGGACGCGGTGACCGACGAGACCCCGCCCCGGCCGAGTTCCCCCTACGGCATCTCCAAGCTGGAGGCCGAGCAGGCGCTGGAGGCCGTCGCCGCGCGGACCGGGCTGGAGCAGGTCGTGGTCAGGCCCCCGCTGGTCTACGGGCCGGGCGTCGGCGCCAATTTCCGGCAGCTGATGGAGCTGTGCCGGCGGGCTCCCCCGCTGCCGTTCGGGGCGATCCGCAACCGGCGCAGCCTGGTCTATGTCGGAAACCTGGCCGGCGCCATCGCGGCCTGCGTCGAACACCGCGACGCCCCGGGCCGCCGGTTCCTGGTCCATGACGGCCCGGTGCTGTCGACACCGGACCTGATCCGCGCGATCGCCCGCGCCCTGGGCCGGCCGGCGCGCCTGTTCGGCGTCCCGCCGCCCCTGCTGGGGGCAGCCTTCGGCCTGATCGGACGCGGCGACGCCTTCGACCGGCTGGCGGCGTCCCTGGAACTGGACGACCGGGCCATTCGAAAAACCCTGGGCTGGGAACCGCTTTGGTCTCAGGAAGACGCCTTGCGCACCACCGCGGAATGGTTCAATGCTGCGACCGGTCCATAGAGCAGCGCCCGTTGAGCTGATGAAATTCAATCGAGCCGGCCTCGCCTACCTCCACGACCTCCTGATGACGGGTCTCGCCTTCGTCGCGGCATTCTACCTGCGCGTAGGGGATCACCTGTTCGGATTCTATTTCGAAGGACTGCTGGAAGGCCTCGTGGTAGTGCTGCTGACCGCGGCCATCACCTACCGCCTCCTGGGGTTGTACCGGGGGATCTGGCGTTACGCATCGGCCCCGGACCTGATCCTGGTGACCAAGGCCGCCACGGTCGTCTCGGTCGTGTCCGTGCTGCTGCTGTTCCTGCTGACCCGGCTGGACACGATCCCGCGGTCGATCCCGGTGATCCAGTGGTTCGTGCTCCTGTTCCTGCTGGGCGGGCCGCGTTTCGGCTATCGCCTGTTCAAGGACCGGCGGCTGGCCCTGGCCGACTTCTCCGGCGGCGAGCACCGGGTGCCGGTGCTTCTGGTCGGCGCCGAGGACGGTTCCGACCAGCTGATCCGCGCGCTCTCCCACACGCCCCAGGCGGCGTACCGCGTGGTCGGCGTGGTCGACGACAAGGGCGGGCGGATCGGCCGGGAGATCCGCGGCGTGCCGGTCCTGGGCGGCGTGGAAGACCTGCCGACCGTGGTCGAAGCCTTGCAACGGCGCGGCGTGAAGGCCCAGAGGCTGATCGTCACCAAGCCGGAGGCGGACCATGACGGCGACCTGATCCGCCGGCTGCTCGACCTGGCCGAGCCGTTGGGGCTGTCGCTCAGCCGGCTGCCCAGCCTGACCGAGTTCAAGGACGCCCTGGGCGAGGGCAAGATCGAGCTTCGGCCGATCGCGGTGGAGGACCTGCTGGGCCGACCCCAGACGGTGCTGGACCGCAGCGCCATCGAGGGCCTGATCGCCGGGCGCCGGGTCCTGGTGACGGGTGCCGGCGGCACGATCGGCAGCGAACTGACCCGCCAGATCGCGGCCCTGGGCCCGGCCGAGCTGACCATGGTCGATGCGGGCGAGTTCAACCTGTACACGATCGACGGCGAGATCCGGGATCGCTACCCGGGCCTGGCCTGCCACAGCGTG
Organism: Skermanella sp. TT6; assembly: GCF_016653635.2. Lineage (NCBI taxonomy): Bacteria > Pseudomonadati > Pseudomonadota > Alphaproteobacteria > Rhodospirillales > Azospirillaceae > Skermanella > Skermanella cutis. Next base: position 639,208 of record NZ_CP067420.1, on the reverse strand, counting down.
ATCGCCGACGTGCGCGAACGCGCCCGCGTGCTGCGGCTGTTCCAGGACGCGCGGCCCGACTTGGTGTTCCACGCCGCCGCCCTGAAGCACGTGCCGCTGGTCGAGGCCAACCCGGAGGAGGGCGTGCTGACCAACGCGATCGGCACGCGCAACGTCGCCGACGCGGCGCGGACCGTCGGCACCCGGGCCATGGTCCTGATCTCCACCGACAAGGCGATCAACCCGAGCAGCGTGATGGGCGCCACCAAGCGCGCGGCCGAATCCTATTGCCAGTCGCTGGACCTGCTGCCGGCGTCGGAGGGGGCCAGCACCCGGTTCATGACGGTCCGGTTCGGCAACGTGCTGGGCTCCAGCGGCTCGGTGGTCCCGCTGTTCCAGCGCCAGCTCGCGGCGGGCGGCCCGTTGACCGTCACCCATCCGGAGATGCGGCGCTACTTCATGACCGTGCGCGAGGCGGTCGAACTGGTGCTCCAGGCCTCCGCCTACGGCTCGGCCCATCCGCAGGGCCGTGGCCGGATCTTCGTGCTCGACATGGGCGAGCCGGTGAAGATCGTCGATCTGGCGCGCAACATGATCCGCTTGGTCGGGCTCCGCCCGGACAGGGACATCAGGATCGAGTTCACCGGGCTGCGGCCGGGCGAGAAGCTGTTCGAGGAACTGCTTTCCGAGGGCGAGGCGCCGACCCGCACCAGCGCCGACGGCGTGTTCCAGGCATCTCCCCGCGTGATCGACCACGCCGTGATCAACCGGCTGCTGAACGAGCTGGAGCACGCCGCCCGGTCGACCGACCGGTCCAGGACCCTGGCCACGCTGCGCACCCTCGTGCCGGATTACCGGGCCGAGGGTGCCGCGGCCGAGGATGCCGCGGCGGAGATCCCGCGCCAGGAACTCGGCTCCGACTGACATGAACCAGCAAGGATGAACGGCCCAGAATGAGCCAGCCGACATGAGCGGGCCGGCCGTGCCGGCGCGCTTCGCGACAGCCTGCCTGATCACCCTCCTGCTCGCCCCCCTGATCGCGGTCACCGTACCGCGCGGGCTTGCCCCGCTGATGATCGCCGGCTCGGTCATCGGCGTCCTGCTCCACCGCCTGGACACCGGCCGCTGGCCCGTCCCGCCGGTCCGCTGGCTGGTGATCCTGGGCGGCTTCCTGGCCTACGGCGCCCTGACCGCGCTCTGGAGCATCCGGCCGGGGCGGAGCCTGCATCAGGCGTGGGAACTGGGCTATGCGCTGCTGCCCGCCATGCTGCTGGCGACCGCCGCGGTGCGGACCCCGCCGCTGGACCGGCGGCGCGCCGGCCTGCTGGTGACGGCCTACGCCGCGGCGGTGATCCTGCTGATGCTGGACCTGCTGCACGGCCTGCCGGTCTACCGGCTGATGCGCGGCGGCGTGCCGCCCGACCCGGAACTCTACGGAGCGCTGATCAACCGCAACATGGTCGCGATGGCGGCGCTGTGCTGGCCGGTGTGCCAGGTGTTTTGGCTGCGTCGCCAGTGGGCAGCGGCCGCCCTGCTGCCGGCCGGCATGATCGTGCTGGTGACCGGGGGGGAGAGCGAGTCGGCGATGGTCGGGCTGCTGATCGGCCTGGTGATCCTGGCGGCCGCGACGGCGGCGCCGGTCGCCGTCCGGCATCTGCTGGGCGTCGGGGTCGTCGTCACCTTCCTCGCGACCATTCCGGCCATGGAGTATCTTTACGGCCTCGACCTGATCGATCGCGGTGACCTGCCCTTCTCGTTCCTCCACCGGATCGAGATCTGGCACTACGCGTCGAACCTCGTGTTCGAGCGGCCGCTGTTCGGGTGGGGGCTGGATTCGTCCCGTTCCTTGGCGGAGAACGTGATCGTCGACCGCGGCGGCTACAGCTTCCCGGTGCTGCCGCTCCACCCGCACAATGCGATTCTCCAGATCTGGCTGGAGCTGGGATTCGTCGGGGTCTGCTTCGGTATCGCCGCCGGGCTGACGATCCTGCGCGATATCGGCACCCTGCCGCGCGACAGCCAGCCGATCGCGCTCGCCGCCTTCGCCGGCATGCTCGCCATGATCTCGGTCGCTTACGGAATATGGCAGGTCTGGTGGCTGGGCGCGCTGTTCCTGTCGATGCTGGCGATCCACGTGCTTGCGCGCCAGCATCGAGTTGGATAGCTTCGACGGGGCTGATCGCGCCGGCCGCATCAGTTCCCCGAGACCCAGTGAATTTACCAGGTGGCTGATGCTGTCGAACAAGACAAACCCGCTTTCCAGGTGGGGCGCTTTGCTCTGTCTGCTGATGCTGCCCGCCTGCGGATACCAGCCGCTCCACGGCGCCAACACGCCGGCCGCGCAGCAACTGTCGCTCGTCCAGGTCAACAACATCCCGAACCGCCTGGGCCAGCAGCTCCGCAACAGCCTGATCGACCGGTTCTATATCGACGGCCGGCCGGTATCGCCGGAATACACCCTCGACGTCGCCTTGAACCCCTCCGTGATCAAGCTGGGCATCGCGGTGGACGACAGCGCCACCCGCGCCGAACTGAACGTCCTGGCGACCTATACGCTGCGGAACGCCCAGGGCGCCGCCGTGCTGTCCGGCACCACGACGTCCGTCAGCAACTTCAACATCCTGCGCAGCCAGTACGCGACCCTGATCGGGGAGCAGGACGCCTATGACCGCAGCGTGGCGCAGCTGAGCGAAGACATCACCCGCCGGTTGTCGCTGTTCTTCAACCGCGATCCGGTGACGGCGTCGGCGTCCTAGCAGGAGTTTCCAAGGAGGGTGCGCGTCCCGCGCACTCCGGTCGGCGGGACGCCGACCCTCCGCGAGGACAAGCGTCCCTGCCGGGCGTTCCCTCGCGGCGGACCTACTGGGACGCCGCCTGCGAGGAGGAGCTGATGAGCGGGGCTTCGACCTCGCCCAGATTGCGGAACACCAGGCGGAAATAGATCGTGTCGCCGCCCTCCTCGCCGGAGCGGACGGTATTGTCGCGCGATCCGATGACCTGGAAGGTGAAGCATTCGTCGCTGTAGGTCAGCGAGGCGCTGGTGCTGCGCAGCTTCTCCTCGGTCGCCTGGAGGTCGTAGCTCTGCGCCACGGCCGCGGACCAATATTGCGAAAAGGAAGAGCTGAGGGACGCGGACAGGAACTCGCGGCGCGGCGCGGTGTCGCCGCTGGTCGGCCGGTCGCGGTAGTAGTAGTTGACGCCGGCCCGCAGCAGGGGAACGCCGGCGCTGACGCGGAACTGCTGGACCTGGGCCTCCAGGTCCTCCTCCGAGAGCTGGAAATTGTATTGCAGGTCCAGGTAGGGGCCGGGCTGGACGCGGACGCTGCCGACGATGTCGGAATGACCCTCGCCCAGCCCCGATGCCTCGAGAGCCTGGTCGTTCCGGGAGATCTGGTAGCTCTGCCCCAGGAAGAATTCCGAGAAGCCGCCGCCGAAACCATAGAAGCCCGTCTTGGCGCCATAGGTGACCCGGGTTCCCGAATCGAGCCGGTCGACCCCGGGAAAGCGGTTGGGACGGAACAGGTTGTAGGCGGTCAGCTCGATATCCTGGCTGTCCTCGTTCGGGATGTCGTCCTGGTCGTCGACGTTGGGCGAGGTGGTGAACGAGACGATCGGCTCGATCACGTGCTGGACCGTGCCGATCTGGCGCGCCACCGGATACCGCATGGTGATCTGCCCCTGCGGGAACAGGCGGTAGTCGGTCGTGCTGTCCTCCCGCCCGGTCGGATCGTCCGGCCTGATATAGTCGGTGACGTAATAGGCGTCGCCCCGCAGGGTTCCGCTGACCGTGGTGATCAGGCCGGCGTCGGCGACGAACTGGCGCTGCCAGCCCGCCTCGATGGAGGCGCGCTGGGTGTCGCGCCCTTCCGGGCGCTGCAAGCCGACCAGGCCGAAATCCAGCGACCAGCGTCCGCCCAGCAGCGAGTCGGGTTCGCCGAGCATCTGTGCCTCGGCGAGCGGGATCACGTAGGGCTCGTTCTCGTAAAGCTCGCGCAGGTCGTCGAACCGATAGGCGTTCGCGACCGCGTAGTTGCGGCCCTGGAAGCCTTCGACGAAGGCGCGGCTGGTCAGGATGTCCTCGCCGCTGATCCGGTACCGCCGGAGATAGGACCGGTCCGACGTCTGCTGGAGGTTGAAGCCCGCCCGCCAGGTCTCGTCGAGATCGAACAGCCCTTCGCCGAACAGGTGGCCGCGCCAGCGGTCCTCCTTCACCTCGCCCGAGGTCGTCGTCCGGTCGGCGTTGACGATGCTGCCGTCGAGGAACAGGCGGCCCCGCTCGAACCGCTGGCGCCACTCGCCGCGGACCTGGAGCCCGTCCTCCGTGCTGAACATCGGCGTGATCGTCGCGTCCATGTCGGGCGCGATCGTCCAGTAGTAGGGGACCGCCGCGAAGGTCCCGAGATTGCCGCCATAGCCGAAGATCGGGCTCAGGAAGCCGCTCTTCCGGTCGACCGTCGGGTCGGGATGCTCGAAATAGGGCGTATAAAGCACCGGGATGCCGAACATCTCGAGCCGGGCGTCGCGATAGATGACCTCCTTCGCCTCCTTGTCGTGGACCACGCGGTTGGCCCGGAGCTGCCAGAGCGGCGCCCGGGTCGGGTCCTCGGCGCACAGGTCGCAGGGGGAATAGACCGCTCGGTTGATCCGCATGAAGCGGCCCCCGTCGGTCCGCTCCGCCTCGGTCCCGGCCAGCCGGGAATTGTCGGTCAGCAGGGCGCGGACCTGCTGCACGAAGCCCTGGGCCAGGTCGTCGGTCAGTTCGGCGTAGTCCGCGAACATCACGTCGCCGCTCGGCTCCAGCAGGCGGATGTTGCCGGTCGCGGTCACCACGCTGGTGCGTTCGTTGAAGGAAACGCGGTCGGCCAGCAGCAGGCGGTCGCCCTGGGCGAGCTCCACGTCGCCCGTGGCGGTCACGATGCCCAGTGTCTCGTCATAGGTGAGCTCGTCGGCGTTCAGCAGCACGGGCTGGCCGCCCCCGGCCTCCTGCGCCGATGCCGCGGGAACGCCAGCCGCCGCCGCGATCCCCAGGGCCACCAGGCCGCCGCGCAAGCTGTTGCGCAGTCCCCGTTCAGGACGCTTCGAACCCTTATCCCGGAAGGAAAAAGCACGCACAAGAATACCCTTCGGAGCGGCCCCGGCGGAGCGCTCCCCAGTGGAGGCGGATGGTTGGCGATGGGACTTGGTCCGCGGCCCTGTACCGGTTCCCTGATTAATCGAAGGCCGTCCGGGAGGCAAGCCGCATCGGACCGGCAGCCGGTACAAAGGTCACAGGTGCTGCACTCCGGCAACCCTCCGCCCCCATCCTCACCTTCCCCCGTCCCCGCGGCCCATGTTTAGTGCCGCACCGGCCATTCGCCCGTTCCGCTTCGGGTGCCGGGCGGGCATACTCCGCCGCGTCGCGCGAACGGAGGGTTGGGGGAATTCTGGTTGTGGAGTATCTGGCGGTTCTCCTGCGCGGCATCCTGCTGGGGATCGCCATCGCGGCGCCGGTGGGGCCGATCGGCCTGCTGTGCATCCGCCGCACGCTTCAGGGCGGGGTCCTCACGGGGTTCGCCACCGGCCTCGGCGCCGCGGTTGCCGACGGGATCTTCGGCGCGATCGCGGCTTTCGGCGTGCAGGCCATGACCGACTGGCTGGCCGGCCATCAGACAACCTTCCGGCTGGTCGGCGGCACCGTCATGCTGCTGATCGCGGCCAGGGCCTTCACCGCGGAGCCGCACCCGCGGGAGATCACGCGGGACATCCGCACCATGCTGGGCGGCTTCGCGGTCGGGCTCGGGCTCACCCTGACCAACCCGATCACCATCTTCGCCTTCGTCGCGATCTTCGCCGGCTTCGGGCTGGGCGGCGAGCTCGCGTCGGACTACGAGGCGGCGGTCCTGGTGCTGGGCGTCTTCCTGGGCTCCGCCCTGTGGTTCCTGACGCTCAGCGGCAGCGTGGCCATGATGCGGCACATGATCTCGGACGGCGTGTTCCGGCGGATCAACCAGACCGCGGCGGTGCTGCTGGCCTGCTTCGGGATCTATGCGCTGTACAGCGCGGTCCTCGGCTTCGCCGGGCCGGCCTCCGCGATGAACTGAACGGGGCGGCGCAGACGGAAAAGGCGCCGGCCGCTCTCGCGGGCCGGCGCCTTTTCCGGATCGTTCCCGGGCGGAAGGAGCGCTCAGGCGAGCGCGTCCTCGCCGTCGATCACCGCGGAGACGGCGTGGATCACGGAAGCGATCCGGATCACGTCCTGCACGGCTTCCTTGGAGACGCCCTTCTTGACGACCTCGTGCTCGTGGCTCTCGATGCACATGCCGCAGCCGTTGACGGCCGAGACGGCGAGCGACCACAATTCGAAATCGACCTTGTCCACCCCCGGATTGCCGATGACGTTCATGCGCAGGCGCGCCGGCATCTGCGCGTAGTCCTTGGTTGCGGACAGGTGGACGAAGCGATAGTAGATATTGTTCATGCCCATGATCGCCGCGGCGGCCTTGGCACCGTTCAGCGCCGCCGGCTCGAGGTGCTGCCCGGCGTCGGCGACGATGGCACGGATCACTTCGGGCTGGCGCGATGCGAGGGCGGACGCGACGGCGGTACCCCAAGCCTGCTGCGGTGTCAGGTTGGGCGTGTTGAACACGCCGGACAGGTTCAGCTTCAGGTCCTTGGCGTAGTCGGGCAGCTTGCCCTTCAGCGCATCGATCGACATGGCAGGCAATTCCTAAGTGCGGACAGGTGAATGCAGATCAGGCCGGTACGGGAACCGGCGCCGGCACGATGGGCGCCCTTCGGCGCCCACCATGGCGAGTCCCTTCGGAAAGCGGGATCAGGCGGCCTGCAGGGTGTCCTGGCCCTTCTGCCAGTTGCAGGGGCACAGCTCGTCCGTCTGCAGGGCGTCCAGGACGCGCAGGACTTCCTGCGGGTTGCGGCCGACCGACAGGTCGTTGACCGAAACGAAGCGGATGATGCCCTCGGGGTCGACGATGAAGGTGGCGCGCAGCGCCACGCCCTCGGCCTTGTCCAGGATGCCCAGCTCGGTGCTCAGCTCGCGCTTGATGTCGGCCAGCATCGGGAACGGCAGGTCGCGCAGGTCGTCGTGGTGGACGCGCCAGGCGTGATGCACGAACTCGCTGTCGGTCGAGGCGCCGAGGACCTGGACGTCACGGTCGGCGAACTCGCCGTTCAGCTTGCCGAACGCGGCGATCTCGGTCGGGCACACGAAGGTGAAGTCCTTCGGCCAGAAGAACACGACCAGCCACTTGCCCTCGAAGGAGCGGTCGGTGATCTGGGCAAAGGCTTCCTTCATATCGGTGGAAACGACGGCCTTGAGGTCGAAGGCGGGAAACTTGTCGCCGACAGTAAGCATGAAACTCGCTCCGTATGCTGCAGTGCACTAAATTCGAACAGTTCCAAAACTGGCGGCAGCCCTATGATAAATCCAATCGCATTTTCCGAACGCAGTGATAGGAGAGGCCGATGAGTCAGGCCGTCACGCTCAAGCACCTGCGCTATCTGGTGGCGGTCGCGGACACCCTGCATTTCGGCCGGGCGGCGGATGCGGCCAACATCAGCCAGCCCAGCCTGTCGGCCCAGATTCAGCAATTGGAAGAAGCACTTGGCACCCAGCTGGTAGAGCGCACGAAACGCCGCGTGATGCTGACCCCGATCGGCACCGAGGTTGCCGAAAGGGCGCGCCGCATCCTCGCCGAAGTGCGCGACCTGGCCGACAGCGTGCAGGGCGTGGCGGCTCCGCTGGCGGGCGACCTGCGACTAGGTGTCATACCCACGGTCGGCCCCTACCTGCTCCCCAGGGTCCTTCCTTCGCTGCGCCGCACATATCCGGACCTGCGACTCTATCTCCGGGAGGACCAGACCGGGCGACTCGTGGAACGGCTCAAGGGCGGCGACCTGGACACGCTGATGCTCGCCATGCCGGTGGCCGAGCCGTCCTTCGAGGCCGAACCCCTGTTCGACGAGACCTTCGTGGTCGCGCTGCCCGCCGGCCACCGGCTGGCGGCGCGCAACCAGGTCAGCGAATCGGACCTGGCCGACGAGCAGGTCCTGCTGCTGGAGGACGGCCACTGCTTCCGCGACCAGGCGCTGGCGGTCTGCGGCCATGCCAGGGCGCGCGACCGCGAGAGCTTCGCCGCGACGTCGCTGGACACGCTCCGCGAGATGGTCGCGAGCCGCATCGGCATCACCCTGTTGCCCGCGCTGTCGGTGACCGGCGCCTCCGCGCCGAACGGGTCGGTGGAGATCCGTCCCTTCGCCCCGCCCTGCCCGTCCCGCCGAATCGCCCTGGTCTGGCGGCGCGAGGCCGCCCGCAGCCGCGAGTTCAGGGAATTGGCTCAGTTCCTGCGCGACAATCTGCCGCTGGGTGCCCAACCGGTCGGCTGACCGGGCCCCCGCTTCGCGGCGGAGGCCCGGCGGGACCTGATCAGGTCCCGGCGACGGTCATGCCCTCGATCCGGATCGTCGGGGCGTCCATGCCGTAGCGGAACTCAAGGTCGCTGGCCGGCTCCAGGACCTTGAACATCTCCTTCAGGTTGCCGGCGACCGTCAGCTCGCTGACCGGATAGGCGATCTCGCCGTTCTCGATCCAGAAGCCGGCGGCTCCCCGGCTGTAGTCGCCGGTGATCCCGTTGATGCCCATGCCCATCAGTTCGGTGACGTAGAGGCCCTGGCCGATGTCGGCGATCAGCTCCTCCGGCGAGCGGGTGCCCGGCGCCATGTAGAGGTTGCTGGGCGAGGGCGACGGCGGGCCGGAGGTGCCGCGCGAGGCGTGCCCGGTCGAGGTCAGGCCGAGCTGCCGGGCCGAGCGCAGGTCGAGCAGCCAGGTGGTCAGCCGCCCCTCCTCGATGATGTTGCGCCGGGAATTGGCGACGCCCTCGCCGTCGAACGGCTTGGAGCGCAGGCCGCGCCGGACGTGCGGGTCGTCCACGATGGTGATCTCGGGCCGGAACAGCTGCTCGCCCATCTTGTCCTTCAGGAAGCTGGTGCCGCGCGCGATCGACGGCCCGGTGATCGCCCCGGACAGGTGGCCGATCAGGCCGCGCGATACCCGCGGGTCGTAGACCACCGGCACCTGGCAGGTCCTGACCTTGCGCGGGTTCAGCCGGCGCACCGCCTTCTCGCCGGCGCCCCGGCCGATCTCCTCCGCCGAGGCCAGGTCCTCGGCGAAGACCTTGGAGCTGTACTCGTAATCCCGCTCCATCCCCGTGCCCGTCCCGGCCAGCACCGACACCGACAGGCTGCGGCGCGAGATGGAATAGGCGCCGGCAAAGCCGTTGCTGGCGGCGATGGCGACGTGGGATCGGCTCCAGCTCGCCTCCGCCCCTTCGGAATTGGTGACGCCCTGGACGGCCAGGGCGCTCTCCTCGGCGATCCGCGCCTGCTCGATCATCTGCTCGGCCGACGGCTCGGTCGGGTCGTCCATCTCCAGGTCGGTCGGCCAGCCGCGGGCGAGCTGGTCGGGATCGGCGAGGCCGCTGAAGGGGTCCTCCGGCACGTTGCGGGCCATGGCGACCGCCCGCTCGACCAGGGCCGCCAGCGTGTCGGCGCTGCGGTCGGTGGTCGAGACGATCGCCTGGCGCTTGCCGACGAAGACGCGCAGGCCCAGGTCGCCGGCTTCCGCCCGCTCCAGCCGCTCCGGCTGGCCCAGCCGCTGCGACAGCGACAGGGAAGCGCCGTCGAACAGCACCGCGTCGGCGGCGTCGGCACCGGCGGCCTTGGCCTTCCCGATCAGGTCTTCCAGCAGCGAGAGGGAGGCGTTGTGGGAATCAGCAGGCATCGACATCTCCGGTCCATTTCATTTCGCGCACGCTCTTTCGGACGTCCCTATCAAGGTGGGCCGTGTCGGCGAAAGATGGCAGGGGAGAGATGGGCCTGTCCCGCATTTTTCGCACCCCGCCTGCGGCGGCCGCCGGCAGGCATCCAGGGAACGCAGGGCTGATCTACATTTCTGGTATACAAAATACGGCATACCGTATTTGACATCCAAATCGATCGGAAGCATCTTCCTTCCAACGCAACCCAGCAGACACCCTGCCGCACTTCCTACCGAACCGGAGCCGATCCATGCTGACTGGGACCAATTTCGAAGCCATCGCCATCCTCGCCCTGGTGGCAGTCGTCCACACCGTGGTCAGCATGGTCATCACCCGCAAGCTGACCGGCTCCGAGCAGGTTTCCACCCGGCCGGCCGCTTCGATCATCCAGGGTGCCGTGGCACCGACGCCGGCCAACGACGGCCTGCGGAACGCCGCCTGATCCGGGACCGACGCAGGCCGAACAGCCCCGTCGGACCCCATCGGTCGAAAGTAGGATGGGAAAAAACGGTGTTTGCGCTTGCGATGTACTGAACCGTACATTACATTTTGCACTGCAGCAGAGATGTTGCGACGCCTCTTTGGGCGTTTCCTCCCTAGACTTCGGGCCGCCTTCATGGCGGCCTCTTTTTTGTCCGTTTGGCGGGACAGACGAAAGTGAACCGCACCGAGTTTTCCGGAGGCAATCTGGCTTGAGTCACGCCGCCCTGGCGATGTCCTCGGTTTGAGCATAGTAACGCGCTTCGGCCTCGGCGGGCGGGGTATTGCCGATGGGCTCGAGCAGGCGGCGGTGGTTGAACCAGTCGATCCGTTCCAGGGTGCGCCATGGCCCGCGGCGCCGGATCACCTCGGTCTTGTAGAGGCCGTTGATCGTCTCGGCCAAGGCATCGTACCGCCTGCGGCGGTAGCTGAAACTCCATAGGAGTCGCCGACGCTTCCCACGGAGGGCTCGACGCCCGCGTCGGTGAGACGCCCGGTGTACTTGATAGCGACATATTGCGACCCGCGGTCGGAATGATGAATGAGACCGCTGCCTTTTGCAGGCCGGCGGTCGCGGAGCGCCTGCTCAAGGACATCCAGCACGAAGCCGGCGTGAGCGGTGCGCGACACCCGCCAGCCGACGACCCGCCGGGCACAGGCGTCGATGACGAAGGCCACGGAGACGAAGCCCTGCCAAGTCGCCACATACGTGAGATCCGCGACCCAAAAGGCGTTCGGGCAGGACGCCCGGAACTGGCGGTTCATCCGGTCGGCAGGGCACGATATCCAAGCGTTGCTACCGGGCTTTTCAGTGCAGAGATCGGGACGGCAGTGATGTACTGGGTGACCATGACGACTTCAAGATCCCCAATGACAAACACTGGGTTCAGCCGCTTTGCTGGTTTCGGAGCCTGCTGTCTTTCCATCAGAGGGATGATTACTCTGGTGTTCAGGCTGTCCGATACGTTGGCCTGGATGTCGATCAGGTATCCGGATACCTTCAGGATTCAGATAAACATCGTATCAATCAATCAGAATTGCCGGTATTTCGCAAGCGGCAGCCCATGCTTCTCGACATCCTCATTCGAACTGACCAGTGCTTCCCGGTTTTCTTCCACCCAAAATTCAGCCCGCTTCTCAGCAATCGCCTGCATGAGACCGAACTCGGCGGCACGGGACACATTCACCTGAAGTTCCTTGGGTTCCTTCAATAGCATTTCGTCGATCGAAACGTTGGTCGCCCACTTCGGCGTTTCGGCGAGATAGCGCGTTGCCTTGCCCATTTATCCCTTCATCAACGGCGGCGACTTTCACCACGAAGGCACGCCGGAATCAATGCGCATGCTCATGTTGCCTTTGCGACGGCGCTCCGGACCAGCCCCCCGCTCGGCAACGGCTGTCCGACCGGCCGGGCGACTTCATCGTCACCGACGTCAGGCGACCTTGCGGATCACCCGCTCGGACGGCAGGCGGACGGTCACCGTGGTGCCCCGCCCCGGTTCGCTCTCGATCGACAGGGTCCCGCCGTGCAGCGCCGCGAGCGACCGGGCCAGCGGCAGGCCGAGGCCGGTTCCCTGCGTCTTGTTGCTGAGGGAGCTGTCGATCTGGCCGAAGGGCGCCAGGGCCTTCTCCATGTCTTCCGGCGCGATGCCGATGCCCGTGTCGGCCACGGCGACGGCAAGGCCGCCGTCCGGCTCGATGTCGGCCGAAACACGCACCCTGCCGCCCTTGGGCGTGAACTTGACCGCGTTGGTCAGCAGGTTGGCGATGATCTGCTTCAGCGCCAACTCCTCCGCCCGGACGGGCGGCAGGTCCGGCGGCAGGTCGACCGCGACCGCGACGCCGCCGAACTGGGCGCGCGCCTCGACCAGCCGGACGCAGTTCCGGGCGACCCGGCCGATATCGACCACCGCGTCCTGAAGCTCCTTCTTGCCGGCCTCGATCTTCGACATGTCCAGGATGTCGTTGATCAATGCCAGCAGCTGCGTGCCGCTCTCATGGATGTCGCGGGCATACTCGACATATTCGGGGCGGCCCGCCGGACCGAACATCTCGTTCTTGATGATCTCGGAGAAGCCGATCACGGCGTTCAGCGGGGTGCGCAGCTCGTGGCTCATGTTGGCCAGGAACTCGGACTTGGCGCGGCCGGCGAGCTCCGCCTCCTCGCGGGCGAGCCGCTGAAGCTCCTCGGCGGCACGGCGGTCGGTGACGTCCTCGACCTTGCCCTCGTAGTAGAGCAGCCGGCCGGCGGCGTCGCGCACGGCGCGGGCGGTTTCCGAGATCCAGATGACGCTGCCGTCCTTGCGGCGGATCTCCGACTCGAAGCCGTGGATCGTGTCGTACCGGTCCAGCAGGCGGGCGAACTGGTCCCGGCGCCTCGGATCGACGTAGAGCTGGTGACGGATGTCCTGCAGGGCTTCCAGCACCTCGCCGGGCGTCCCATAGCCGTAGATCCGCGCCAGGGTAGGATTGGCGCTCAGCATCCGCCCCTCGGGCGAGGTCTGGAAGATGCCCTCGGCGGCGTTCTCGTAGATCTCCCGGTACTTGCGCTCGCTCTCGCCCAGCGCCGCGGCAGTCCGCTCGTTCTCCCGGATGCGGTGCTCGAGTTCGCGGTTGATCCGCTCCAGGCGCCCGGCCAGGGCGCCGACATCGGCGGCCCGGCGCTGCGACGCCGTCAGATAGGCCGCCAGCATCGCGGTCAGCACGAGCCCGCCCAGCAGCGCTCCGGCCGGGGCCAGGGCCAGCGCCGGCGGCAGGCCGAGCATGACGGCCCGGAATTCCGCGATCCAGATACGGTCGGCGACCACGATGCGGGTGCTTCGGACCACCGGGCCGACGAGGGTCAGCAGGCCTAGGCTGGGCGCGTAGTCACGGCTGTAGAGCGGCTCTTCCGGATGCTCCGGGTCGAACACCCGCAGCGAGAGCGGCATCGATCCGTTGCCCTGCTCGCCCTGGACCTCGCGGAAGAGCCCACTGAGGGTGGCCAGGGCCACGGCGGCTCCGTTCACCGCCCCGTCCTCCCGCCGCCGCGTCGGCACCGCGACGGCCAGCCGGTAGCCGGTCCCGTCCGTGCCTTCCAGGTCGCGGACCACGCCGGTCGCCATGGGCAGCCCGGCCAGGGCAGCCGAGGCGAGGCCGCGCAGGTCCGAGCTGGCCTCCACCGCGAGTTCCTCCGCCCGGCTCCCCGGGGTCGCGATGGCGTAGCGGGCGACGATGCGGTCACCGGCCGGCGGCGTCCAGAACAGCAGGTCGACGCCGTCGCGTTCGGGCAGGATATGGTCGATGAAGCCGGCGAACTCCCCGGACGTCACCATGCCCGACGCGCTGAACAGGGCACTGGTCGCCCTGACGGTATCCTCCAGCACGCGGACGCGGCGCTGGATCGTCTCGGACATGTGGACCGCCTGCACGTCCAGGATCTCGGCGATCTGGGCGGCGGTCTGCTGGCGCACCACCTGGAACATGGAGACCGACAGCAGCAGCCCGCACAGGACGACGCAGGCCAGCGTCATCCGGCGGTCGTGCCTGCGGCGTTCCGGAGCCAGATCCGGAGCCCGGTCCCGGACCCTGGGTCCTCCCGCTGTTTCCGCGCCCACACGTCCCAACACCGACCTGCCAGCAAATAGTTACAGATGCATTTTAGCGGTATTATCTCCGAATCAGCCTAACTGACAATGGCCCATCCGGCATGTGCCATCCGTAAGCCTGGATGAATAGCCGCACCGGGCTACTTCTCATCCCCGATGGCAAGGAGCGTCGAGGAGGCATCCATGGGCGACGGGACGGTGATCGGGTTTCCGGGGGGATCCGCCCGGGGTGGAATTCCCCGGGTCGCCGTGATCGGAGCCGGGCTTTCCGGCCTGGCCTGCGCGGAGCGGCTGATCGGCCGGGGCTGGCCGGTGACCGTCTTCGACAAGGGGCGCGCGCCGGGGGGCCGGATGGCGACTCGCCGGGCGGACGCCGGCGGCGGTGCGGAAGACGCCGGCCCGCGGTTCGACCACGGCGCCCAGTACTTCACCGCCCGGGACCCCCGCTTCCGCGGCCGGGTGGACGGCTGGGTCGCCCAAGGCGTCGCCGCGCCCTGGACCGGGCGGATCGTCCGGATCGGAAAGGACGGCAATGTCGAGGAATCGCCGGGCGAGCGCTTCGTCGGCACGCCGGGCATGACCGCTCCCGCCCGCCTGCTGGCGCGATCGGTCGCTCCCCGCAGCGGCGTGCGGGTAGCGGAGGTAATTCCGGGAGACGACGGATGGCGGCTGCGGGACGAGGCGGGACGGGACCTGGGAAGCTACGGCCGGGTGGCGGTCGCCGTGCCCTCGCCCCAGGCGGTGCCCCTGCTGGCCGAGGCGCCGGATCTGGCCGCGGCGGCGGCCGACGCGGTGATGGCGGGATGCTGGTCGGTGATGGCCCGCTTCCCGCAACCGCTCGGGCCGGACTATGACGGGGCCTTCGTCACGGACTCTCCGCTGTCCTGGATCGCCCGCGACAGCTCCAAGCCGGGCCGGGATGCCGGAGGGGGCGAGACCTGGGTGCTCCATGGCTCGCCCGAATGGTCGCAGCGCCATATCGAGGACGACCCGGCCGAGGTGATCGCCCGGCTGACGGCGGCGTTCCGGGAGCTGGCGGGAATCGGGCCGGCCGAGGCGGACCATCTCGCCGCGCACCGCTGGCGCTTCTCGATCCCGGTCCGGGGACTGGATCGGGAATGCCTGTACGATCCGGAGCGCGGCCTGGGCGCCTGCGGCGACTGGTGCCTGGGCGGCAGGGTCGAGGGCGCGTTCCTCAGCGGCCTGGCCCTGGCCGATCGGATCCTGGCGGACGCCGGGCCGGTCTGATACCGTCCCGCCGCCATGTCATTCGATGAAAACTACGTTCCGTCACCCTGCACGCGGGTCTGCGTGATCGATCCGGCCTCGGGCTTCTGCCGGGGCTGCCTGCGGACCCTGGACGAGATCGCCGGCTGGGGATCCAAGCCGCCCGGTGAGCGCCGCGAGATCCTCGCGGCGCTGGAGGAGCGGAGGCGGCGCTAGGGCCGTCCGGAGCCTCAGGCGTCCGGCCCGCGCTCCGCCAGGTCGAACTGTGCGGTCGGCTCCGTCTCGACCAGCCCGGCTATGGTCTCGTACGCCTGGGCGTTGGTGTCCATCTGTTCCCTGATCGGATCGTTCTGCTCCCCGACATGCCGGAAGAAGGATGCGGCATCCCTCAGCAGCTTGGCGGCGATCTCGGCGTTGGTTGCCATCGGCGGTCTCCTGGTGTGAGGGGTCTGGACGAAAGGCGTATTCGGTCTCCAACACGCCCCCGCCCGTTCCGTTGCGACCGCCCGCTCCGATTCGACGGCTCAGGAAGCCTGCTTCGAGCCCTGCTTGACCGTCGCGAGACGGTCGCGGTCGGAGCGGATCCGCGCGAGATGCTGGCTGATCACGCTGGCGAGATGGGTGGGAAGATCCTTGTCGAGCGCCTGTTCGTACCGGCGGGCCGCCTCGGTCTCGCCCCGCTCCACCTCCTGGATGATCGCAGCCGGGTCACGGCCCACGACGGCGGACTTGAGGTCGACGAAGAACCGGTGGGCGCCTCCCAGCATGGTCCCGCTGGCCTCCGGCGCCCCGCCCTGCTCCGCCACATGCTTCTGGAGGTCGCGGACCATGGCGCCCCGCTGGGCGGAGAGATCGTTGAACAGGGTCTTCAGATCGGGGTCCTGGGCATCCTCGGCGGACTTCCGATACCCTTCGTGGCTGTCCTCGGTGATCTGAATCAGGTCGTTCAGGGTATCGACGATCTCGTCCTTGGTCATGGCCAGCTCCACCGGTGTTTCACACCGGCGATAACGGGAAGCTCACTGACTTGGTTCCCATCCCCGGACCAGCGGCCGGCCGCCTCATCCCCGGGGGGCGTGCTTGTTCAGGATGCGCTGCAAGGTGCGGCGATGCATCTTCAGGCGGCGCGCCGTCTCCGACACGTTGCGGTCGCACTGCTCGAACACCCGCTGGATATGTTCCCAGCGGACCCGGTCGGCCGACATGGGGTTGTCCGGCGGCGGGGGCAGCGGACGGCCGTCCGCCAGCAGCGCCGCCTCCACCGCGTCGGCGTCGGCCGGCTTGGGCAGGTAGTCGACCGCCCCCGCCTTGACCGCCGCGACGGCGGTGGCGATGTTGCCGTAGCCGGTCAGGACCACGATCCGGCTGTCCGGACGGGCGTCGCGCAGGGCGGCCACCACGTCGAGCCCACTGCCGTCGCCCAGCCGGAGATCGACCACGGCGAACACGGGTGCCGATTCCTGGGCGACCTCAATCCCCATCGCGACGCTGTCGACCGCGACGACGTCGAAACCGCGTTTCTCCATCGCACGGGCCAGGCGGTTGCGGAACGGGGGATCATCATCGACAACCAGGAGGCTGCGCGAGGCGTCACCGGAGAAAGTGAGTTTGGCTGCTTCGCCTGTCGGACCGATGTCGGAAGTCATTCGCGTTCCCGTCCTCAGCCTTTCGTGTCGAAAATCGGTGGATTCCACCGTACGACAACTTGCGCCCCGCCGCTACGACTATTGGCAAACATGACTTCCGCCCCGGTACGCTCCAGCAGGGTCTGCGCGATGAAGATGCCCAACCCCATATGCGAGCCGCCCTCGGCCCGGCCGCCCTCGACGCGGGTGGAGATGTAGGGCTCGCCTATCCGGTTCAGCAGGCTCTGGGGAAAGCCGGGGCCGTCGTCGCCGACGGTGATGGTCAGCGCCTCCTCGTCCCAGCGGGCGCGCACGGTGACCGTGGACCGGGCGAACTGGGTGGCGTTCTGGATCAGGTTGCCCAGGCCGTGGATGATCTCCGGGCTGCGCCGGATCATCGGGACGGGCGGGCCGGCCACCGGCTCGGTCTCCAGCAGGTACTTGATGTGGCCCAGCCGGTGCGGCGCGCCGGCGGCCTCGATCAGCGCCGGGACGGTCAGCCGGTCGAACGGCTCGCCGCCCTCCGCCTCGGGCTTGCGGGACAACTCCGCGAGGATGTCCCGGCAGCGCAGGCTCTGGCTCTGCAGCAGGGCGATGTCCTCCGCCAGCGGGCTGTCCGGCGGGATCTCGCTCGCCAGTTCCTTGGCGACGAGGTGGATGGTGCCGAGCGGGGTGCCCAACTCGTGGGCCGCCGCCGCCGCCAGCGCGCCCAGCGCCGACAGCCGCTGCTCGCGTTCCAGCGCCATCTGGCTGGCGGCCAGCGCGTCGGAGATCGAGCGCGCCTCCTGCGCGACGCTCCAGACATAGGCGGTGATGAAGATCGCGGACAGCGACAGCGACAGCCAGATGCCGAGCAGGTACAGCGGCGGCAGCCCGACCGCGCCGTTGGCCCAGGGCAGCGGGAACTGCCACAGCGCCAGCCCGGTCAGGCAGCACAGCGCCAGCACGGTCAGCGCGATCACGCTGACCCGGGACAGGATCGTGCCGGCCACGGTCAGCGGCGCCAGGATCAGGATCGCGAAGGGATTCTGGAGGCCGCCGGTCAGGTAGAGCAGCAGCGTGAGCTGGAGCGTGTCGTATCCCAGGTACAGGGCGGCGTCCCTGTCGGCCAGCCGGGGGCGGGTGCCGCGCTGGGCCTGCGCCGCCAGGTTCAGCAGCACCGACGCCCCCATGGCGGCCAGCGCCGGCCCGAGCGGCAGCTTGAAGCCGAAGCCGAAATGGACGGACAGCACCGCGGTCAGCTGTCCCACGACGGCGATCCAGCGGATCAGGATGAGGGTCCGCAGGGTCACCCGGCCGTCGATCGCCGTGGCGATCGGCGTGACGACCGGGGGAGAGGCTGGACCGGAACGCGGCGGCGGTGCGGCTTCGATCATGATGGGCTGCCGGGTGTCGGGCTGGGACGGGGGGCACGGTGCCGAGGGGGTGGTCAGCGGCCGAGCGCTCCGCCATATAGCCTGCTTATGTCCCAGCCTGTCATCAAAGTCGATCACCTGACCAAGCGGTTCGGCGCCATCACGGCGGTCGACGGCATCGGCTTCGCCGTGCCGGCCGGCACCGTCGCCGGCCTGCTCGGCGGCAACGGCGCCGGCAAGACCACGACCATTTCCATGCTGCTGGGCCTGCTGCTGCCCACGTCGGGCACCATCGAGGTCCTGGGCGAGGACATGCTGCGCCACCGTCACCGGGTGCTGCCGCGGATGAATTTCTCGTCGCCCTATGTCGACTTGCCGCACCGGCTGACCGTCGCCGAGAACCTGACGGTCTACGGCCATCTCTACGGCCTGGCGGGCGGGCTTTCCGGAGTCCGGCGCCGGGTCGCCGAGATCGCCGAGGCGCTCGACGTCGCGCGCTTCCTGAAGAAGCCGACGGGGCAGCTCTCCGCCGGGCAGAAGACCCGCGTGGCGCTCGCCAAGGCCCTGCTCAACCGCCCCGACGTGCTGCTGCTGGACGAGCCGACCGCTTCGCTGGACCCCGACACCGCCGACTGGATCCGGACATACCTGGAGACCTACCGCCGCGAGACCGGCGCCACGATCCTGCTGGCCTCGCACAACATGCTCGAGGTCGAACGGCTCTGCGGCCTGGTGCTGATGATGCGCGGCGGCGCCATCGTCGACCGCGGCACCCCGGCCGAGCTGCTGGAACGCTACGGCCGCGACACGCTGGAGGACGTCTTCCTGGACATCGCGCGCGACCGCCGCCGGGGCGGCGTCGCCGACGCGGCGGAGTGAGCGCGATGGCGGGTTCCGCGGGAGGGTCCGTCCGCCGGGTCTCGGCCATGGTGCTGCGCTACTGGTATCTGCTGCGCGGATCCTGGCCGCGCCTGCTGGAGCTGGCCTACTGGCCGACCGTGCAGATGATCCTGTGGGGCTTCATCAGCCAGTTCATGGCGACCAACAGCACCTGGGTGGCGCAGGCCGCGGGCGTGCTGATCGCCGCCGTGCTTCTGTGGGACGTGCTGTTCCGCGGCCAGCTCGGCGTATCGGTGTCGTTCCTGGAGGAGATGTGGTCGCGCAACCTGGGCCACCTGTTCGTCAGCCCGCTGAGGCCGGGCGAATGGGTGGCGGCGCTGATGACCATGAGCCTGATCCGCACGCTGCTGGGCACCATCCCCGCCGGCCTGCTGGCGATCCCGATCTTCGGCTACTCGATCTTCGACATGGGCCTGCCGCTGGTCGGGTTCTTCGCCAACCTGATCGTCATGGGCTGGTGGCTCGGGCTGCTGATCGTGGCGCTGATCCTGCGGCACGGACTGGGCGCCGAGAGCCTGGCCTGGGTCGCGGTCTTCCTGCTGGCGCCGGTCAGCGCGGTCTATTACCCGGTCGCCGTGCTGCCGGGCTGGCTCCAGGCGGTTGCCTGGGCGCTGCCCTCGGCCCATGTCTTCGAAGGCATGCGGGCGCTGATGTTCGAGGACGCGATCCGCTGGGACCACCTGGCCTGGGCCGTCGGGCTGAACGCCGCCTACATGGCCGCGGCGGCGGCCGTCTTCCTGCATTATTTCAACGTCGCCCGGGTGCGCGGCTCGCTGCTCCAGACCGGGGAGTAGGGTTTCTCATTCCCGCCAGAACGGTTTGGAGACCTCCGCCAGGGCCTGCTGCTCGGTCAGGCCGATGTCGGACAGCAGGTGGCGGTCCATGCGGGCGAGGTCGCGGCGGGTCAGCGCGCGGCGGCGCCACAGGGCGGGCAGCTCCACAAGGCTGGCCAACGGCATGGCGGGGAGCGCGACGGGCAGCGCCGGCGCATGCCTGGTTTGAGTCCTGATCATGGCAGCCTCCTCGGCGTGCGGTGCGGGGTTTCTTCGATAGCCATGATCTATGGCGCCGGGCGCTTGCGCACAAACCATGAGTTCTCATACTCTGCATGAGCGAAACTCATGCATGGGCCGCCATGTCCCGCCGCCTGCCGCCGCTCAATTCGTTGCGCGCCTTCGAGGCCGCGGCCCGCCATCTCAGCTTCACCGTGGCCTCGGAAGAGCTGCACGTGACCCAGGGCGCGGTCAGCCGGGCGGTCAAGGGGCTGGAGGACCATCTGGGCGTGACGCTGTTCCAGCGCCTGCCCCGCGCCCTGGCCCTGACCGACGAGGGCAAGGTGCTGCTGGCGGGGGTGACCGAGGGGCTGGACCGGATCGCCCAGGCGGCGGCGCGGGTCGAGGCGCGGGCCCACGACCTCCAGGTCAAGGTGCCGCCGACCTTCACGATCCGCTGGCTGATGCGCCGGCTGATCCGCTTCCAGACCAGCCGTCCCGACATCCGGGTCAGGCTGAACACCGGCTGGGAATGGGTCGATTTCGACCGCGACGATTTCGACGCCGGCATCGTGTTCGGGGTCGGCCCCTGGCCGGGGCTGCGCGCCGACCCGCTGTTCGAGGAACGGCTGACCGCGCTGTGCGCGCCGTCCCTGCTGGACCGGCTGAAGGCTCCCGCCGACCTGGCGCGCTGCACGATCCTCCACCCCGACCCGCACCAGAGCGAGTGGCGGGCCTGGCTGGAGCTGGCGGGCATGCCCGACCTGGACGTGGACCGCAACTGCCAGATCTTCGACACCCAGGACCTGGCGATCCAGGCCGCGGCCGACGGACACGGCGTCACGGTGGCCGACCTGTCGCTGGTCCAGGACGACATCGCCGCCGGCCGCCTCGCGGTGCCCTTCCCCGGCTTGGAGGCACGGCTCGGCAGCTATCAGCTCGTCAGCCCGAAACACTTGGCCGACCGCCCGGCGCTCGCGGCGTTCCGCGACTGGCTGCTGGAAGAGGCGCGCGGGGTATGACGCATTTTGCGAATCCCCGTCGCTTCTCCTTGGCGATCTGCAAAGGACGCGCAGACCAGCGCCTATGCCATCGAACATAGGCGCCGGGCGGTGGCGGCAGGAAACGCCCGGCAAGCGCGGGAGGCGTCGCCCACCCGAAAGTGGTATTCGAAGTTCCCGATCCTGGCACCCCGCATGCTTGAGGAGGTGCATGACGGACCGAAGGCGGTAACGGGCATCGGCCGGATCAAGTTCTGCAAGCCTCGTCGGGAGCATCATGAAAAACTGGACCTTGCGCGCGCAGATGCGCGCCGCCCTGGCAACCCTCGCGTTGCTCGTCATCGCGCTGGGGATCTTCTCCCTGGACCGGATGGCGGCGGTCAACGACCAGTCGACGCTGATCGCCCGCACCTGGATGGTGCGGGCCAACCTGCTGAACGCGGCCAACACGGCGACCTCGGACTACCGCATCGCCGAGGCGACGCACATCCTCTCGAAGTCCGATGCCGCCATGGCGCAGGCCGAGCGCGACCTTGATCGAATCAGGAAGGACATCGACCAGCGGTTCGACAGCTACCTCAAGTCCGACCTCCATCCCGAGGAACGCGAGATCATCAACCATGTGGTCGGGGAATGGCGGGAATACCTGGAGAAGAGCCGGGAGGTGATCACGATCTCCCGAAGGAACGAGAACGAGGCGGCCGCCCAGCATTTCATGTCGACCAAGACCACCTTCGACGACTTCTCCGAGGGTCTCCTGAAGCTGGTGACGCTCGACACCCGGTTCGGCGAAGAGGCGAGCGTGGAAGGCGACGCCATCTACGCCTTCTCCCGCGCCGTCGTGGTGTCGATCCTGGTGCTGGTGATCGCCGCCCTGGCCGGCGTCGTCCTGTTCTTCGAGAAGGCGGTCGCCGCCGCCATGGTCCGCATCACCGGGACCATGACCCGGCTGGCCGCCGACGACCTCGCGGTCGAGATCGCCGGCCGCGAGCGCAGGGACGAGATCGGCGCCATGGCGAAGGCCGTGCAGGTGTTCAAGGAGAATGCCGAACAGCGGCGCTTGCTGGAGGCCCGCGAACGCGAGGAGCAGGCCGCCCGGCAGAAGCGGATGGAGACGATCGATCGGCTGATCGCCGGGTTCGACAGCTCCATGGGCAGCATCCTGAGGACCGTCTCGTCCGCCGCGACCGAACTGGACAGCACGGCGCAGAGCATGGCGGCCATCGCCGAGGAGACCAGCCGCCAGGCCGGCGCGTCCGCCGCGGCGGCCGAGCAGACCTCCGCCAACGTCCAGACCGTCGCGGCGGCGGCCGAGGAAATGGCCGGGTCGCTGCAGGAGATCTCCCGCCAGGTGTCCCGGTCCACCGGCATCGCCAACCAGGCGGTCGCCGAGGCGGAGCAGACCAACGCGACCATCCAGGGGCTGGCGGAAGCCGCCAACCGGATCGGCGAGGTGGTCGACCTGATCGCCGACATCGCGAGCCAGACCAACCTGCTGGCGCTGAACGCGACGATCGAGGCGGCCAGGGCCGGCGAATCGGGCAAGGGCTTCGCGGTGGTGGCGTCCGAGGTGAAGAGCCTGGCGACCCGCACGGGCAAGGCGACGGAGGAGATCTCGGCCCAGATATCGTCCATGCAGGCGGCCACCGGCGGCGCGGTCGGCGCGATCCGGGGAATCGGCACGACCATCGGCTCGATCAACGAGATCACCACCGCGATCTCGGCGGCGGTCGAGGAGCAGACCGCCGCGACCTCCGAGATCTCCCGCAACGTCACCCAGGCCGCGGCCGGCACCCAGGAGGTATCGTCCAACATCGTCCAGGTGACCGAGGCGTCCGGCCAGACCGGGACCGCGGCGACCCAGGTCCGGAGCGCCGCGGGGGAGCTGTCGCAGCAGTCGGAACTGCTCCGGGCCGAGGTCGAGCGGTTCCTGGCCGGCATCCGCGCGGCGTAGCCGCCGGGACGGCCGGGGATCAGCGGCGCAGCGTGACCGAGGTCTCCACGGTCCCGGCGCCGACCGTGACGGCCATGTCGGCGAAGTCGGGCGGCGCGAAGTTCACCTTCGCGTCGTTGCCGAAGCCGAAGGGCTCGGTCGGGACCCCCAGCAGGTTCGAATCGAGCTTGCCGTTGCCGTTGATGTCGTGGATCGCGGCGATGCCGTAGCGGCCCGGCGCCAGGTCGCGGAACACCACCACCACGTCGCCGATCCTGGCGGGAGCCGCCTCCCCGAAGGTCCGCTCCCGCTTCTCGAAGGCTTCGGGCGTGGCGTAGAGGCCGACCTTGACGTCGCCGTCGGCGGACGGAACGCCGCGGACCGTGACCCGCAGCTCGGAAGCCGACGCGCCCGCGGCCCACAGGGTCGCGGCCGCGGCCGCCAGCAGGGCGGCTTTTCCCATGATCAGTGGACCTGGCCGGCCGACGGCCCGGACGACTGCCCGCTCACCCCGGCCTCGGCGAAGGTGGCCATGCCGGTATGGCACTCCACCGCCGCCTTCAGGATGGGGATCGCCAGGGCGGCGCCCGATCCCTCGCCCAGGCGCATGCCGAAGTCGAACAGGGGCTGCTTGCCCAGCTTCCCGATCAGCAGGGCGTGCCCCGGCTCGGCCGAGCGGTGGGCGATCAGGCAATGGTCGAGCGCGCGGGGGTCCAGCTTCGCCAGGACGGCCGCCGCCGCGGTGCAGGCGTAGCCGTCCAGCACCACCGGCGTGCGGGCCATCCGGGCCGCGGCGACGGCGCCGGCGATGGCGGCCAGCTCGTAGCCGCCCAGGCAGCGCAGCGCCTCCAGCGGATCGGCGGAGGCGCCGGGGTTGGCGGCGAGCCCGGCGGCCACGGTCTCGACCTTGAGCGCCAGCCCGGTGGCGTCCACCCCGGTGCCGGGGCCGACCCAGTCGGCCGGGTCGCCGCCGAACAGCGCGGTGCAGAGCGCCGCGGCGGAGGTGGTGTTGGCGATGCCCATCTCCCCCAGGCAGATCAGGTGGAGCCCCTGCTCCACCGCCATCATGCCGTAGGCCATGGCGCGGGCGCAGCCTTCCTCCGTCATGGCGGGGCCGGCGGTGAAGTCCTGGGTCGGGCGCTCCAGGTCCAGCTCGTAGACCCGCAGGTCGGCGTCGGCCACCTCCGACAGCTGGTTCACGGCGCCGCCGCCGTCGATGAAGTTCTGCACCATCTGGGCGGTGACCTCCGCCGGATAGGCCGAGACCCCGCGCGCCGCGATGCCGTGGTTGCCGGCGAAGACGCTGACCCGGGGCCGGCGCAGCTCGGGCGGATGCTTGCCCTGCCAGGTCGCCATCCACTGGGCCAGCTCCTCCAGCCGGCCGAGCGAGCCGCGCGGCTTGGTGAGCTGGTTCTGCCGGGCCAGCGCCGCCGTTCCCGCTTCCAGGTCGGGGCCCGGCAGGTCGCGGATCAGGGAGCGGATCTCGTCGAAGGTGACGGCGGGTTGCGGATTGGCCATGGCGCTGTCTCGGCTTTGCGGAAACGGGGTGCGGGAGAGGTGTGGGGCACGATTCGGGCGGCACCTTGGCAGGAAAGACCGAGCCGGTCAAAAGCCTTCCGAACGGACCTGACCTGCCTTATACCGCCCCCATGTCCAAGAGTTCCCAAACCACGGCGTCCGCCCGGCCGAGCGACGAGATCGCCGCCGCCCTCATCTTCCTGACACGGCTGCCGGTCCGGTTCGACGGCCCCATGCCGGCGGACCTGCACGGGCGGGCGCTGGGCTGGTATCCCGTGGTCGGCGCGGGACTCGGGCTGGCGTCGGGCGCCGTCTATGCCGCCGCGACCCTGGTGGGCCTGACCTCCCTGGCGGCGGCACTGCTGGCCCTGGGCTTCCAGATCGCCGTGACGGGGGCGCTGCACGAGGACGGGCTGGCCGACGTGGCGGACGGCTTCGGCGGGGGGCGCGACAAGACGTCCAAGCTGGCCATCATGCGCGACAGCCGCCTGGGCAGCTACGGCGTGCTGGCGCTGCTGTTCTCGGTCGGGCTGCGCTGGTCGGCCCTGGCGGCGCTGGCCGACCCGCTGGCCGTCGCGGCGGCGCTGATCGGGGCCGGCGCGCTGTCGCGGGCGGTGGTGCCGGCCGTGTACGGCTATCTCGACCCTGCCCGGACCGACGGGCTGGCCGCGGGTCTGGGACCGCCGCCGGGAACCCGGATCGCCATGGCGCTGGCGCTGGGATCCTGCCTGGCCGGCCTGGCCCTGGGACCGGCGGCGCTTCCGGCGCTGGCGGCGGCGATCGTCGCGGCGCTGGCGATCGCCGAACTGGCGCGGGCGCAGGTCGGCGGCCATACCGGCGACGTGCTGGGCGCCTGCCAGCAAGGGGTGGAGATCATCGTGCTGCTGGTCCTGGCGACGGTGCTGCCATGGACGCTGCCATGAACCCCGTCACCCGCTGGTGGCTGGTGCGGCACGCCCCCGTGCCCAACCCGGAAGGCAGGATCCACGGCCAGCTCGACCTGGAGGCGGACTGCGGCGACGCCCCCGCGTTCGAGGGGCTGGCCCGGTTGCTGCCGTCCGGCGCGGTGCGGATGGTGACGACGCTGTCGCGCACCTGGCGGACCGCGGAGGCGATCTGGGGCGCCGCGACGGACATGACCGTCGAGGCGGGGCTGCTGGAGCAGGATTTCGGCGCCTGGCAGGGCTTCAGCCACGGCGAGCTGGCGGCCATGGACGCGGGCGGGCGGGTCGCCCGGTTCTGGGAAGCCCCCGCGACCACCCGGCCGCCGGGCGGCGAGAGCTTCGAGCAGGTGGTGAACCGGGTCGCCCTGGCGCTGGAGCGGAACTCGGAACTCCATGCCGGGCGGGACGTCGTGGCGGTCTGCCACGCCGGCTCGATCCGGGCGGCCCTGGCGGTGGCGCTGGGAATCGCCCCGGCGGCGGCGCTGTCCTTCCAGGTCGATCCGCTGTCGGTGACGCGGATCGACCATATCCCGCTGGACGGGGCGAAGGCGGTTTGGCGGATCGTCGGCGTCAACCGGCCGCCCCTTTAGAGCTGTGCCCGATCAGGTCGATCCGCCTGGGGCAGCCGATCAGATGCGTTGCGCCATGGCCGCAACCTGCGATCGACGGCCCGCATCACCTCCGCCCTGCTTCGAACCGTAGCGGCGAGTGGAAACCGCTCCAGGGTTCAGAAGGAATGCAGCGCGGCGGCGGCGGCGGCGGCAGCGGCGAGGCCGGCCAGCAGGAGGCAGGCGACGGCATAGAGCGCCAGGGCGGGCCTGATGTCGGCCGGGACGGCGCGGGCGCGGCCCTCGCCGATCCAGGGGGCGCGGACCATCACCTCCCCTTCCCGGCGGGGACCGCCCAGCGACAGGTCCAGGGCGCCGGCGATCGCCGCGACCGGGGCCGGCGCGGCAAGGGCGAGGGTGCGGGCCGCCTCGCCGGTGCGGGTCCGGGGCACGAACGGGCAGGCCAGAACCAGCAGCAGGCCGGTCAGGCGCGTCGGAACCCAGCCGAGCGCCGCGCGCAGGCGCGCCGTCGCCAGCCCGAACCGGTCGTGCCGCGGCCCGCGGTCGCCGATCGCCCGGTCCAGGGCGTCCACCGCCGTCCACAGCAGGATGCCGGGCAGGCCGGCCAGGGCGTACCAGAAGGCGGGCGCCACCACCCGGCCGTCCAGCGCGCGGGCCGCCCCCTCGACCGCGGCCCGGACGACGCCGTGCTCGTCCAGGCCGAGGGCGTGGCGGTCGGTCAGGTCGCGCACGGCGTCGCGCCCCGCCGGCAGCCCCTTCCATTCCAGCGCCCGCATCGTGGTCCGCAGCCGGTTCCACGGCCGCCGGACCTGGAGCGCGCCGGCGACGAGGGCCAGTTCCACCGCGTAGCCGTAGGGCAGCGGGCGAAGCGCCACCGTCAGGGCCAGCCCGGCGGCGAGGGCCAGGACGGCGAACAGGACGGTGACCAGCAGGCCGCGGACGAGTCGGGTCCGGGGGCTCCGGTTGAGCCGGTTGAGCCGCCGGTCGAGCCAGCCGGCGGAGTTCAGGGCCAGCCGGCGCGGCAGGCCGAGCACCCCGTCCACCGCCGGCCAATCGCCGGCCAGCGCCGCGAGCGCCAGCGCGATCGGCAGGAGGAGCAGCGACTCGGCGCCGCCGGGCATCGGCCCGAAGGTCGGGAAAGGCATGGCGGGCCGGCGGCGTTCTATGGAGCCGCGGAGGTCAGCGGGCGCCGGCCTGGCGCAGCGCCGCGACGACGCGCTGGTTGCGCCCGTCCTGCGCCCAGTCGAGCGCGTTGCGCCCGGTGAAGTCCGCCTGGTCCGCCTTCGCCCCGGCGGCGAGCAGCTTCTGGACCGCCTCCAGCTTGCCGGTGCGGGCCGCCTCCATCAGCGGGGTGGCGCCTTGCCGGTTCTCCTGGTCGATCCGGGCGCCGCCCTTGATCAGCAGGTCGATCACGACCGGGTCGCCCTGCCCCGCCGCCCAGAACAGCGCGCCGTTGCCGCTCTTGTCGGCCTGGTTGGGGTTCGCCTTGTTCTCCAGCAGGAGCCGGACCATGTCGGCGTTGGATGCCGCGACCGCGTAGATCAGCGGGGTCTTGCCGTTGCCGTCGGCGGTGTTGGCGCTGGTGCCCTTGACCAGCAGCGAGCGCATGGCCTCGTAATTGTTCTCGACCGCCGCCTTGATGATCGGGGGTGCCTGGAACAGCACGGTCTGCGCACCCGCCGGGGCGGGAATCACGAAAGCGAGAGCGAGCAGGCACGCGGCCAGTATCTTCTTCATGGCGTGTTCTTCCGTCGCTGAAGGGGTACCGCTGTGCGGCCGGCGCCGAGTGTAGCCAATCCGCCCGGCCGTCCGCCACCACCGATCGCCACCACCGATTTGCGGAACCTATCGGCGGATCAGGAACCGGTAGGAGGCCGCGGCCGCCAGCGCGCCCGCGCAGACCGAGGCCATCATGGGGACCTGGGTCCCGTCCTGAAGGGACCCGACCAGGATGCCGGACGCCGCCGCCAGCCCCATCTGGGTGAAGCCCATCAGGGCCGAGGCCGTGCCCGCCATGGTCGGGAACGGTCCCAGCCCGCCGGCCTGGGCGTTGGGCATCAGCAGCCCGGCCCCGATCATGAAGCCGAACATGGGCGCCAGGATCGCGGCGGTATGGTCCACCCGCGCCAGCGCCAGCGCCAGCCCGGCGAGGCCGCACAGGCCGGAGAGAGCCGAGCCGGCGCCGATCAGCCGGTCCACCCCCAACCGCCGGGTCAGCCGGCCGGCGCTGAAGGTGCCGATCATGAAGCCCACGACGATCACCCCGAAAGCCATGCCGTAGCGTTCCGGCGACAGGCCGAACTGCTCGATCAGCACGAAGGACGAGCCGGAGATGAAGGCGAACATCCCGCTGTAGATCGCCGCCAGGCACAGGGTATAGCCGGCGAAGGTGCGGCTGCGCGCCAGCGACGCGTAGTTGGAGACGAGCCGGCGCGGCATCAGCGCCGTGGGATCGCGCCGGCGGTTGGTCTCCTCCAGCATCGTCCAGACGGCGGCCAGGATCGCGAGGCCGAAGACGGTCAGGAACACGAAATTGGCCCGCCAGCCGAACAGCCCGGTCAGGTAGCCGCCAACCGCCGGCCCGATCGCCGGGGCGAGCGCCATGGCCATCGCCATGTAGGCCAGGACGGATGCCGCCCGCTCCCGCCCGTAGACGTCGCGCACCACGGCGCGCCCCAGGACCGGGCCGCAGCATGATCCCAGCGCCTGGAAGAAGCGTGCCGCGATCAGCTGTTCGATCGAGTCGGCCAGCGTGCAGGCGGCGCTGGCGACCACGAAGACGGCGATGCCGCCGATCAGCACCGGCCGCCGGCCGAACCGGTCGGACAGCGGCCCGTAGACGAGCTGGGACACCGCGAAGCCGACGAGAAAGACGCTGAGCGTCAGCTGGACCGTCGCGATGTCGCTGCCGAACACGCGGACCAGCGTCGGCAGCGACGGCAGGTAGAGGTCGGTGGAGAGCGGCCCGAACGCGACCAGCAGGGTCAGCAGGACGGCGATCGCACGGCTGTCGGAGCGGGGCATGGCGGCCTTGGGGGCAGGGGTCAGGAACCAGAAGTCGGGAAACGGAAGCCGGGGGATTCGGGTCAGCCGAAGCGCAGCAGCGAGGCGCCGTTGGCCTTGAGCCAGGCGCGCGGGGCCTCGACCTCGGGCGTCAGGGTCGCGACCAGCGCCCAGAAGCGGCTGCCGTGGTTCATCTCCCGCAGGTGTGCGACCTCGTGGGCCACGACATAGTCGAACACTTCCTCGGGCGTCAGGATCAGCCGCCAGGAGAAGGACAGCCGGCCGGAGGAGGCGCAGCTTCCCCAGCGGCTGCGGGTATCGCGCACGGTCACCGCAGCGACGCGCTTGCCGATGGTCGCGGCCTTGGCCCGCGATCGGCGGGCCAGCTCGGTCCGGGCCTCCTGCATCAGGAAATCGCGCACCCGGCGGGCGATGAACTCGGGCTCGCCGCCGACCCGGATCTCCCCGGAGGCCCGGTGCGTGGCGCCCCGATAGCCGGCGGCGTGGCGGATCACGTGGTCGGTGCCCAGCACCGGGACGACCGAGCCCTCGGCGAAGGGCCGGCGCGGCGGCATGGCGGCGAGCCGGCCGCGCACCCATTCGGCGTGCCGCCCGACGAAGCGCGCGGCCTCCGCCTCGCTGACCCCGACCGGGACGACGACCTGGATCACGTCCCGGCCGGGATCGACGCGGAGCGTCAGCCGGGTCGCCCGCGCGCTCTCCCGCAGTTCCAGCGCCGCGGCCGGCAGGCCGGTGACCGCCAGCGGGCGCGCCCGGGCGGTCATGGCGCCGCTCCCGGGCCGGCCGGGGGCTCCGCCCGGCGGAGCCAGACCAGCCGCCAGTAGAGCCCATATCCGACCAGGGCGAAGGCCAGCAGCGCCAGCCCCGGGGCCAGCGCCGTCCCGTCGCCGAGGCGGGCCACCGCGATGCTGCCGGCCGTCCCGACCGCCATCTGCATGAAGCCCATCAGGGCGGACGCGGCCCCGGCGATCCGGGGGAACGGGCTCATGGCGCCGGCCATGGAGTTGGGCAGCGCGATGCCCATTCCCATGGTCCAGAGCGCCATGGGGCCGATCACGCTGGCGACGGTGACGACATGGACGAGGCTGAAGGCCAGCATCAGCCCGGCCCCGCCCAGGACCAGCGCCGTGCTGATCATGATCATGCGGTCGATGCCCAGGCGCCCGACCAGCCGGTTGGCCGCGACTCCGCCGATCAGGTAACTCACGACGGTGATGCTGGTGGTCCAGCCGTACTGCTCCGGCGACAGGCCGATCAGGTCGATGAAGATGAAGGGGGCCACGGCGTAGAAGGTGAACAGCCCGCCCAGCGTCACGGCGCCGACCGCCATGTAGCCGACATAGCCGCCGTGCCGCATCAGGTCGGCATAGTTGGAGGCCATGCGCGACGGGCGCAGGGCCTGGTAATCGGGCACGGGGTTCGTCTCCGGCATGCGGAAGGCGACGACGACCAGCAGCGTCAGCCCGAAGGCGCCGAGCACGGCGAAGATCGCGTGCCAGTCGAACCAGACCTGGAGATAGCCGCCGAGCACCGGCCCGATCGCCGGCGCCACGGCCAGCGCCATGCCGATGAAGGACAGCACCCGCGCCGCCTGTTCCCGGGTATAGATGTCGCGGACCATGGCGCGGCCCAGCGCGGGGCCCGCGGCGGCGCCCAGCGCCTGGACCAGCCGGGCCGCGATCAGCGTCTCGATGTCGCCGGCGAGGCCGCAGCCGACCGAGCCCGCGATGAACACCGCCAGCCCGAGCAGCAGCACGCGCCGCCGGCCGAACCGGTCGGACAGCGGCCCGTAGATCAGCTGGCCGACCGCGAACCCGGTGAGATAGATGCTGAGGGTCACCTGGACCATGCCCGCCGTGGTGTCCAGCGCCTGGGCGATGGTCGGCATGGACGGCGCGTACATGGACATGGTGAGGGGGCCGAGCGCGGTGATCGCGGTCACCAGCAGCGTCATGGCGGAGGATCGGGTATCGGGCATGAAGGCTGTTATAGAGGGGCCGGCGGGTTTTACCAATGGCCGTGCCGGTCGCCGCCGGAGGGGGCAGCCATGCCGAAGGATCCCTTGAGGTGCGCGGCCAGATCGGACCAGGACAGGCCGGCGATCTCCTCCGGAAGGTCGTCCAGCAGGTCGGCCGGAAGCTGGTCTGCCGAAAGTCCGTCCAGGAAGCCGGCCAGGATGTCGGGCGGAAGCTCGGCCTTCAGCGCCTCGACGAAGCCGGCGGGCAGGCAATCCTCCGGGTCGCTGTCGGCAGGCGGCGAAAGGTCATCATCGGTCACTGTGGCGTCGGTCACCGCGGCATCGGGTGCCGCGGCGTGCTGGGGCACGGGGGCGGGTTCCGGGGCGGAGTCGAGGCCGTCCATCCACTCCGCGGGGTCGGGAGCCAGTGTCTCCGTGCCGGCATCCGGGGAGAAGCGGTGATCGTGGAAGTGATGGGCGATGCTCCGGTCCTGGATCACGCCGAGCAGCTTCAGGCGGAACTGGATCGCGCGCAACGCCAGCGCCGCCCGCCCCTTCTCCATCGCGTCGGCGATGATGGCGGCGACCAGGTCGGCGGCGCGGTCGAGTTCAGCCTGGTGCATCGCGCGTCGCCCGGCGCGGATCCGGTCGATGCGGACGCGGATCTCCGGCTGGCTCATCAGGAAATGGCCGCGCTGCTTCGCCCCCTTCGGCGAGTAACCCGCCCGCCGGGCCGCCTCCGCCGCGGCGACACCCGCGGCCATGGCCTGGCAGAAGAGTTCCTGGCGGTCGCCGAGACGGTTGGCGGGAGAGGAAGCGGCGGGTTCGGTCATGGCGGCGCGCCTTCGAGGGGGGAGCAGATAACGGAATTTTATCCTATTGTCTGCACAGTTTCAAGGTTTCTGACGATGCTGTGCGGACAATCCGCCTAGCGGTGATGGATGACAGTATTGACGGGTTATGGATATGGGCCGTTGGTGCGGACGAGGGATATCGGGGTCAGACCACCATTTCCTAACGGCTTTCCATAAATCCAACATTCGGAGGAAATGGTGGTCTGACCCCGATATCCCGGCTTCGGCCGGCCAGCGGTGCATGTCCAGGCCTTGCCCGCCCCGGGACGGGCCGGCGACCGGACGGATGCCGCCCCGGCACTGCGGCGCCTCCTTGAGTCGCGGGCGATCGCGATCCGCTGCTGGCAGAACGGCGTGCCGATCTTCGACGAGACCGGGATCGCGTCCATGCGCCGTTTCGAAGGCGGCATCCAGATCGACAAGCCGGACGGCACCACCATCAGCGTCGTGAACGGCGGCATGGGCGGGTGCCATGCGGACAGAGGCTTCGTCTGCGTCACGCGGTACGGGCCGGCATCCGCCCTGAGCCCCTAGAGCTGTGCCCGATCAGGTCTATCCGCCCCGGGGCAGCCGATCAGATGCGTTGCGCCATGGGCGCAACCTACGACCTTCGGCCCGCATCAGCTCCGCCCTGCATCGAGCCGTAGGTTGCGCCCATGGCGCAACACAGTGCGGCCAGTGGAACGGCAGGCTGCGAGGACCGATACGGTTCAACCCGATCGGGGACCGCTCTAGGTGCGCGCGATACGCAGATATTCCCGCACCCGCACGTCCCGCCAGCCGTCGTCCCGATCGCAGCCGGCGGCGCGGACCCATCGGCAGGCGTCGAGCGACTCGGCCCTGCCGTCGGCGGTACGGGCGCGCAGGTCGGGGGGAACCGATGCCAGAAGAGCCGAGGCAACGTCCGCCGGCGGGGACGGGCCGTCGCGGAGCCAGTCCTCCGCCTGCCGGAACCCGTCGCGGCACATCAGGGCGATCATGTAGTCGCAGGCCGACTGCATCCCCGGCCGGAGTCGGCCGGGGCTGGCCGAGATCATCGGCAGCAGCGGGGCGAGCGACGGGACCAGATGGTTGGCATAGATCGTCGCTCCCCAGTAGGACTCGGCCGTGACCCGGAAATGGCCGATGTCGCGCACGGGGACCAGCCCGCATTCCGCGACGGGCAGGATCTCGACCTTGGGCTTGGTCACCACGACGGTGTCGTTGGAGACATCGACATACAGGCCGCCGAACTGGATGGCGTTCTGGAAATACCGGTCGCGCAGGACGCCCCAGACGGTACGGACCATGCCCCCCTGCGCCACGAAACCATGGAGGACCCTGTCCACATCGGTCGCCGGTTCCTTGAGCCGCCGGGCGAGGCGGGCGAACAGGTCCCTGGTGATCTGCTCGCACCGTCCGTAGGGGTAAGGCTTTCCGGCCGCCGGAGGGAGCTTGGACGCCAGGGCGGCGTCGGTTTCCGCCCGCAGCGCCAGGAAATAGTCCATCAGCGCGCCGGTGTGGCCCGAAAGGTGGTCGTCGGTCAGCGCGGCCTGCCGTTCGTCCACGGGGGCGATCTGCTGGGGAAGGAGCGGCATGGATATCCCGGTGAAACCTGGAATGGGGCGTTCGGGTGCGAGGATAGCGCGATGCCGACGGCGGCGAAACGCCGGCAGACGTCCGAACCGGGCGTGCCAGCGACAGGCCGCTCCCTTTTCGGAGGCATCGCTCACTTTTGGATCGGCTGCGTTGATCCGGGATCGCCGGGGGCCAAGAGGCGTCGGTCGGCCGGATCCTCACGGGTGTTTGCCGTATCCCGCTTTGTCGGATAGCTTCCCGCGCGTCGGCAATTCAAAGGTGCAGGAATGCCGGTTGGCAGCATCGATGCGGTATGGAGTGCGGTATGCGGATGACGGTGACGCGGCGCGGCTTTTCGGCGATGGTCGGTTCCCTGCTGGCCGGAGGCGCGATCATGCGTCCGGGCATCGTCCCGGCGGCGGCGGGGTCCGGCGGCGACCTGGCCGGAAAGCTGGCCGAGGTCGAACGGAGGCTCGGCGCCCGGTTGGGGGCGGCCATCCTCGACACCGAATCGGGGCGCCGCTGGAGCCATCGCGCGGACGAGCGCTTTCCCCTGTGCAGCACCTTCAAGGCGATCGCCTGCGGGGCCGTGCTTGCGAAGGCGGATGCCGGCCGGGAGGACCTGGAGCGGCGCATCCGGTTCGAGGCCGCCGACGTCGTGACATATTCTCCCGTGACCCAGGACAGGGTCGGCGGCGCCGGGATGACGCTCGCGGAAATCTGCGAGGCTGCCATGACCCGGAGCGACAACACGGCCGGCAACATCATCCTGGACAGCCTCGGCGGGCCTTCCGGCGTCACGGAGTTCGCGCGGTCCCTCGGGGATGACGTGACCCGGCTGGACCGGCGGGAGACCGACCTGAACGAGGCGACGCCCGGCGATCCCCGCGACACCACGTCGCCGGCCGCCATGGTCGCCAACCTGGAGTCGCTCGTCCTGGGGAATGTCCTGTCCCCGCCGTCGCGCGACCGGCTGACGGCGTGGCTCGTGTCCAACAAGACGGGGGACGCGAAGCTTCGCGCGGGCCTGCCGAAGGACTGGCGCATCGGCGACAAGACGGGCGGAGGCGATCATGGTACGATGAACGACGTCGCCGTGATCTGGCCGCCGAACCGCAAGCCGACGATCGTGAGCATCTACATGACGGAGACGAAGGCCTCCTTCGACGACCGCAACGCGGCCATCGCGGAGATCGGCCGGGCGTTGAAGATCGCGCTCGGGGCTTGAGCCCATCCTTCCGCCGGTTGGGCTCAGCCGTTGTCCGATTCGGTGCCGGTCACCATTCCGAAATAACGGCAGAGGCGCAGGTCGGTTTCCGCGGTTACGTCGCACCGGCCGGCGATCATGTCGTTCAGGCTCTCTTCCGAAATTGCCGTGGCAGAGGCCAACTCGGCGGGAGTGATCCCGATCGCATCAAGGAAATCCTCCTTGAGGATCATGCCGGGCGTCACGTTCTGCAATCGATCACGGCTGTCCGGCACGTTTACTGGGTACTGCTCACAAGCCTGAACTCAAGGCGGAACTACCCCTTTTTCGTCATGGCCGGACTTGATCCACGGGTGTCCGGCACGGTACTTGCTAATCAGCCATTGAGAACATTTCTAGTGACCGTTTTCTCCTTCAGTTCGTCATCCACGAGCTTGACCCGCGGATCTCAAGGCACGGAGGCTCCGATGCTTCCCGTGAAAGATGGCCGGATCAAGTCCGGCCATGACGAAAATGGAGTAACCTTACCTCAAACTAAACCTTTCGTAGCGTGAGCAATCGCTGTGCCGGACAGCCGTGGACTTGATCCGGCCATCGTCTCACAGGTCTCACGGGGGCTCCGTGGCTGGAGATGCCCGTATCAAGTCCGGGCATGACGATAATGGGAAGATGAAGTATCCTGAGCATCAGCTTGGGGTTGATCAGCAATCATCGTGCCGGACAGCCGTGGCAATCGATCAGTCATGGTAATCGACAACCTCCACGTTCCAGGCATTTCCGTCCCGCCAAGCTGGGGCCTTAGCCCCCTGTACCCTTCACGGGTCGAATGGTCAGCGGTATCATAGCGCCGTTGACTGATCGGGCCGATCCGCCGGGAGCAACCTTTTGCCCCCTGTGTCACGAACACCTGGGGGGGACGCGTGCCCCGGCGGCAGGCCGCGGCTGAGGCCCAGTGGGGAGTCAGCGCCAAGCGAGCGCCAGTACAGGGGTGGATCCAGGCTGCGGCGGCCCATTTGGATGGGAGCCCTTGAATGAGTGAGATGTTCGACTGGTATGTCGGCATCGACTGGGCGAGCGAGGTTCATCAGGTCTGCCTGGTCGATGATCGTGGCGTGGTACGCGGGGAGCGCGCGGTGCGCCACAGTGGCGAGGAACTGGCCGGTCTGGCGGCTTGGCTGATCGAGACCACGGGCGCCGCTCCGGAACGCATCGGCATTGGCATCGAACTGCCCCACGGTCCGGTCGTGGAGAGCCTGATGGAACGCGGCTTCGCGGTGCACGCCATCAATCCCAAGCAACTCGACCGCTTCCGGGACCGATTTTCAGTTTCCGGAGCCAAGGACGACCGGCGCGATGCCCGGGTGTTGGGCGACAGCCTGCGCACCGATACCCGCTGCTTCCGGCGCCTGAGGCGGGATGAGCCCAGAATGATCGAACTGCGCGAACGGCTGCGCATGACCGAGGAGTGTAAGCACGAGCGCGTTCGCCTGACCAATCGGATGCGCGAGCAGCTCTGGCGCTATTACCCGCAGATTCTGGACCTATCCGACGATCTGTCGGCGGCATGGTTGCTGGATCTTTGGGCGCTGGCGCCAACGCCGGCCAAGGCGCGCCGGGTGCGCGAGAGCACGATCGCCAAGCTGCTGAGGAAGCATCGGATTCGCCGGCTCGACGCCGCCGAAGTGGTGCGACGCCTGCGTCGTCCGGCGCTGACGGTGGCGTCCGGCACGGTCGAGGCGGCGAGCGCCCATGTCGGCGCTTTGCGCGACCGGCTGCGCCTCGTCAACCGCCAGATCTCGGCGGCCGAGCGGCGGGTCGACCAGATCCTGACCGAGTTGGCGGCCTCTCCAGAGGAACCGGAGGCGGTGCCGGGGCAGCCGCCACAGCAGAGCGACGTGACGATCCTGCGCTCCTTGCCGGGGGTTGGGAGGATCGTCTGCGCCACTCTGCTGGTCGAGGCCGGCGAGCCCCTGAAGGCGGGTGACCATCAAGCCCTGCGGGCGCTGGCCGGCGTGGCGCCGGTGACCCGGCGTAGTGGCAAGAGTTGCATCGTGCTGATGCGTCAGGCCTGTTGCCAGCGTCTGCGCGACGCAGTCTATCATTGGAGCCGTGTCGCGGTCCAATGCGACGCCACCTGCAAGGTGCGCTATCAAGCCCTGCGCAAAGCCGGCCACAGTCATGGCCGGGCGTTGCGCACGGTCGGCGACCGGCTGCTGGAAACCGCTTGCGCCATGTTGCGTGGCCGCGGCTTGTACGACCCGCAACGCGCCGGGCGGACACGCCAAGCCGCCTGAAGCAAGCCTCTGAAACTGGGCGGAGGTGATACTGTCCCTTACATCCGATGGAGGCGGCGCTTCCGGCGGAACGGCACGAGTCAAGCCCGTGCCGCCATCGGCGGTGACCCGCAGGGTCAGGCTTGACGCGTGTCGGGCCGTCGGGAACCATAATCATCGGACGTAAGGGGCACCCCCAGACACTACTCGGATCATTGACAAGCGGTGGGGAGTCCCTTCGCCGGGTCGGGGTCAGTCGTCGTCCGGTTCGGTGCCGGTCAGCAGGGCGTGGATGCGGCGGCCCAGGGCGGTCAGGTCGTTGCCCTTGGCGTCGAACAGGGCGTGCAGCCGCGCCATGCCCGTTTCGTCCGGGGTGAAGGCCGCGACGCCGCCGGGCAGCGACTCCGAGTAGTTCCAGGTGAAGGCAGGGGCCGCGGGGTCCCACACTTCGGTGCGCTCCGGGCCGTGCGGCCGGGCCACCCAGGCGCGGGAGCCGGCCGCTTCGGCCTTGTAGCGGACGCCGAAGAAGCGGCTGCCGGACAGGGCGCCGACCGCGGCGACGGCGAAGGGGAGATCGGCAGCGTCGGGAAAACGCTCCGCGGTCATGCGGGAGATCGTTTCGGCGAACCGGCGGCGCTTTTCCTCCGCCGGCATACCGTCGAGGACGGGCATGGCTTTTGCTCCTTGCCTAGGGGGGCGACGTCATGGGCATCCCGGCATGAGCCCCATGCAGGGGAGAGTCAATGCGGCAACTTGGCCGCGACCTCATGCGGAGGGGGGCGTCCCGCCGCCCTTGGTGCGCGGGACGCGCACCCTCCAGGCTATCGGTGCGGAGTCATCAATGGTCATCGTCAAATCGCTCGATCTCGGACTTGAACCATGCAAAAAGCCCCGCGGCTTGACGCCGCGGGGCTTTTCCAAGTCGATGCTTCGGCCGAAGCCGGAAGCTTACGCCGCCTGCTTCATCATGCTGCGCAGCACGTACTGGAGGATGCCGCCGTTCTTGTAGTACTCGACCTCGTCCAGGGTATCGATGCGCAGGGTCACCTGGATCGTCTGGGACGTGCCGTCGGCGCGGGTGATCTTGACGTCGATGTCCTTGCGCGGGGTCAGGCCCGCCTCGACGCCGGTGATGTCGAAGATCTCCGTGCCGTCCAGCTTCAGGCTCTGGCGCGACATGCCGTCCTTGAACTGCAGGGCGAGGATGCCCATGCCGATCAGGTTGGAGCGGTGGATGCGCTCGAAGCTCTCGGCGAGCACGGCCTTGACGCCCAGCAGGCGGGTGCCCTTGGCCGCCCAGTCGCGGGACGAGCCGGTGCCGTACTCCTTGCCGGCCACGACGACCAGGGGCGTGCCCTCGTCGGCATAGCGCATGGCGGCGGTGTAGATCGGCATCACCTCGCCCGAGGGGATGTGCCGGGTGACGCCGCCCTCGGTGCCGGGGACCATCTCGTTCTTGATGCGGATGTTGGCGAAGGTGCCGCGCATCATGACTTCATGGTTGCCGCGGCGGGCGCCGTAGCTGTTGAAGTCGGTCGGACGCACCTGGTAGCCCAGCAGGTATTCGCCGGCGGGGCTGTCCTTCTTGATCGAACCGGCCGGGGAGATGTGGTCGGTCGTGATCGAGTCGCCGAGGAGCGCCAGCGGACGGGCGTCGTGGACGTCGGAGACCGGCTGCGGCTCCGGCTTCATGTCCTCGAACAGCGGCGGCAGCTTGACGTAGGTCGAGCCCTCGGTCCAGCTGTAGGTCTGGCCGGTCGCGGTGGCGATGCTGCGCCACTCCTCCGGCCCGGCGAACACGTCGCTGTAGCGGCTGCGGAACATCTCCGGCGTCAGGGACGCCTGCATCAGGTCCGCGATCTCCTTGTTGGACGGCCAGATGTCCTTCAGGTAGACCGGCTGCCCGTCGCTGCCCGTGCCGATCGGGTCGTTGACCAGGTCGACCTTGACGTTGCCGGCCAGCGCGTAGGCGACGCAGAGCGGCGGCGAGGCGAGGTAGTTGGCGCGGGTGTGCGGGTTGACGCGGCCCTCGAAGTTGCGGTTGCCCGAGAGCACCGCGGCGACCACGAGGTCACCCTCCTCCACCGCGGCGGAGATCGCCTCCGGCAGCGGGCCGGAGTTGCCGATGCAGGTGGTGCAGCCGTAGCCGACCAGGTTGAAGCCCAGCGCGTCCAGGTGCGCCTGGAGGCCGGCGGCCTGGAGATAGTCGGTCACCACCTGGCTGCCCGGGGCCAGCGAGGTCTTGACCCACGGCTTGGTCGTCAGGCCCTTCTCGACCGCCTTCTTGGCGACCAGGCCGGCGGCGATCAGCACGCTGGGGTTGGAGGTGTTGGTGCAGGACGTGATCGCCGAGATGACGACGTCGCCCTGTTTCAGGCTGTAGTCGGCGCCCTTGACCGGGGTCGCCTTGTCGATGTCGGAGGCCGGGACCTTGAAGGCCGCGGTGAGGTCGCTGGTGAAAGCCTGGGACAGGGCCGACAGCAGCACCTTGTCCTGCGGGCGCTTCGGGCCGGCAAGCGACGGCTCGACCGAGGCGAGGTCCAGTTCCAGCACGTCGGTGAAGACCGGCTCCGGCGAGCCCGGCTCGGCCCACATGCCCTGGGCCTTGGCGTAGGCCTCGACCAGCGCCACGCGGTCGGCGTCGCGGCCGGTGAAGGTCAGGAACTTGATGGTCTCGGCGTCGATCGGGAAGATGCCGCAGGTGGCGCCGTATTCCGGGGCCATGTTGGCGATCGTGGCGCGGTCGGCCAGCGGCAGGTCGGCGAGGCCGGGGCCGAAGAACTCGACGAACTTGCCGACGACGCCCTTCTTGCGCAGCATCTGGGTGACGGTCAGCACCAGGTCGGTGGCGGTGGTGCCTTCCTTCAGCTTGCCGGTCAGCTTGAAGCCGACGACCTCGGGGATCAGCATGGAGATCGGCTGGCCGAGCATGGCCGCCTCCGCCTCGATGCCGCCGACGCCCCAGCCCAGCACCGCGAGGCCGTTCACCATGGTGGTGTGGCTGTCGGTGCCGACGAGGGTGTCGGGGTAGGCGACGGTCTTGCCGGTGCCCTGGTCGGTGTCGGTCCAGACGGTCTGGGCCAGGTACTCGACGTTGACCTGGTGGCAGATGCCGGTGCCGGGGGGCACGACGCGGAAATTGTTGAACGCGGTCTGGCCCCAGCGCAGGAAGGCGTAGCGCTCCTGGTTGCGCTCGAACTCCAGCTCGACGTTCTTCTTGAAGGCGCCGGGGCTGCCGAACTCGTCCACCGTGACCGAGTGGTCGATCACGAGGTCGACCGCGCAGAGCGGGTTGATCCGCGATACTTCGCCGCCCAGCGTCTTCACCGCCTCGCGCATGGCGGCGAGGTCCGCCACGGCGGGGACGCCGGTGAAGTCCTGCATCAGGACGCGGGCGGGACGGTAGGCGATCTCGGTGTCGCTGCGCCGGGTCTTCAGCCACTCCGCCACCGCCTTGACGTCGTCGACCGACACCGTGCGCCCGTCCTCGAAGCGCAGCAGGTTCTCGAGCAGGACCTTGAGCGAGAAGGGAAGCGTGGAGAGATCGCCGAGGCCGGCCTGCTCGGCCGCCTTCAGGCTGAAGTAATCGTACGACTTGCCACCCACGTCGAGGGTGCGGCGCGTCTTCAGCGTGTCATGACCGGTGAATGTTGTCACGGGAACTCCTCCATTGCTTTGCAACCGGCGGAGGTTTGGATCGACATGTGACCGAAACCTTATTTTGCGTTGCAATGATTTAGCGCAGAATCTGCACGCTGGCAAACGGCAGCGGTGTGCGAGTGGTATTACCAGCGGAGCGATGGCGAGGGTTTCCGCGCTTGGGGACGCGGCGGCGCATGCCTGCGGGCTCCCGGAAAAACAAGGCCCCCGCCGGTTTCCCGGCGGGGGCTGCTGCTGCGTGCGTATCCGATCCGGTCAGGCGACCGCGACCGTGTCCGCGATCTCTCGGAAGGCGGGGATCTGGTCGAAGTTCATGTAGCGGTAGATGTCGGCGGCCTTCTGGTTGACGATGCTGACCTGCTCCATGTACTCGGCCACGGTCGGGATCCTGCCCATCAGCGCGCACACCGCGGCCAGCTCGGCCGAGCCGAGATAGACGCGGGTGTCGATGCCCAGGCGGTTGGGGAAATTGCGGGTCGAGGTGGACATGGCCGTCGAGCCCTTGCGGATCTGCGCCTGATTGCCCATGCACAGCGAGCAGCCCGGCATCTCCATCCGCGCGCCCGACTTGCCGAGGACGCTGTAATAGCCTTCCTCGTTCAGGATCATGGCGTCCATCTTGGTCGGCGGCGCGATCCACAGCCGGGTCGGGATGTCGGACTTGCCGTCCAGCACCTTGCCGGCGGCGCGGAAGTGGCCGATGTTGGTCATGCACGAGCCGATGAAGACCTCGTCGATCACGTCGCCCGCGACCTCCGACAGCGGCTTGACGTCGTCCGGATCGTTCGGGCAGGCGACGATCGGCTCCCGGATGTCGGCCAGGTCGATCTCGATGACGGCGGCGTAGTCGGCGTCGGCGTCGGGCTGCAGGAGCTGCGGATCGGCGATCCAGGCCTCCATCGACTTGATGCGGCGCTCCAGCGTGCGGCGATCCTGGTAACCGTTGGCGATCATCCAGCGCATCAGCGTGATGTTGGAGCGCATGTACTCGATGATCGGCGCCTCGTTCAGGCGCACCGTGCAGGCGGCGGCGGACCGTTCGGCCGATGCGTCGCTCAGCTCGAACGCCTGCTCGACCTTCAGGTCGGGCAGCCCCTCGATCTCCAGGATGCGGCCGGAGAAGATGTTCTTCTTGCCCTTCTTCTCGACCGTCAGCAGGCCCTGGCGGATGGCGTAGAGGGGGATCGCGTTGACCAGGTCGCGCAGCGTGACGCCCGGCTGCATGGTGCCGGTGAAGCGCACCAGCACGCTTTCCGGCATGTCCAGCGGCATCACGCCGGTGGCGGCGGCGAAGGCGACGAGGCCGGAGCCGGCCGGGAAGGAGATGCCGATCGGGAAGCGCGTGTGGCTGTCGCCGCCGGTGCCGACGGTGTCGGGCATCAGCAGGCGGTTAAGCCAGGAGTGGATGACGCCGTCGCCCGGCCGCAGGGACACGCCGCCGCGGGTGGCGATGAAGGCCGGCAGCTCGTGGTGCATCTTCACGTCCACCAGCTTGGGATATGCCGCGGTGTGGCAGAAGGACTGCATCACGAGGTCGGCGGAGAAGCCCAGGCAGGCCAGGTCCTTCAGCTCGTCCCGGGTCATCGGGCCGGTGGTGTCCTGCGAGCCCACGGTGGTCATCCTCGGCTCGCAATAGGTGCCGGGGCGGATGCCCTGTCCGTCCGGCAGCCCGCAGGCGCGGCCGACCATCTTCTGGGCCAGCGAGAAGCCCTTGCCGCTGTCGGCCGGGGCCGACGGCAGCCGGAACAGGGTGGACGGCTCCAGGCCCAGCGCCTCGCGGGCGCGGGCCGTCAGGCCGCGGCCGATGATCAGCGGGATGCGGCCGCCGGCCCGGACCTCGTCGAAGATCACGTCGGACTTGACCTTGAACTCGGCGATCACCTCGCCGTCCTTCAGGGCCTTGCCTTCATAGGGGCGCAGCTCGACGACGTCGCCCATCTCCATCCGGGAGACGTCCAGCTCGATCGGCAGCGCGCCCGCGTCCTCCATGGTGTTGTAGAAGATCGGCGCGATCTTGCTGCCCAGGCAGACGCCGCCGAAACGCTTGTTCGGGACATAGGCGATGTCCTCGCCGGTCCACCAGAGCACGGAGTTGGTGGCGGATTTGCGCGAGGAGCCGGTGCCGACCACGTCGCCGACATAGGCCACCAGATTGCCCTTGGCCTTCAGCGACTCGAGCTGCCTCACCGGGCCGCGGGCGCCGGGCTCGTCCGGCTCGATGCCGGGGCGGGGGTTCTTCAGCATGGCGAGCGCATGCAGCGGGATGTCCGGGCGCGACCAGGCATCGGGGGCCGGCGACAGATCGTCGGTGTTGGTCTCCCCGGTCACCTTGAAGATGGTCAGGGTGAGGCTTTCCGGAACCTCCGGACGCGAGGTGAACCACTCGGCATCGGCCCAGGACCGCATCACCGCCTTTGCATTGGCGTTGCCCTGGTCGGCCAGTTCCTTGACGTCGTGGAAATAATCGAACATGAGGAGGGTCGTCTTCAGCCCCTCCGCCGCGGCCGCGCCGCATTCGGCGTCGGCCAGCAGGTCGATCAGCGGCTTGATGTTGAAGCCCCCGAGCATGGTGCCGAGCAGTTCCGTCGCCTTGACCCTGGAGATCAGCGCGCAGGACTCCTCCCCCTTGGCGACCCGGGCCAGGAAGGCGGCCTTGACCTTGGCGGCATCGTCGACGCCCGCCGGCACGCGGTAGGTCACCAGATCGACCAGGAACCGCTCCTCGCCCGCGGGAGGCGTCTTCAGCAGGCCGATCAGTTCCTCGGTCTGCCTGGCGGACAGCGGCAGCGGCGAAATCCCGAGCGCGGCACGCTCAGCGACATGCTGGCGATAGGCTTCAAGCACGGCTAGATCCTCTCGTTTCAGGTTTATTGCAGGACTTTCAGTCCCTTTGGGTCGATGCTTGCCGGTTGTTTTGCCGGGCTCTTGCCGGATGCGCGATGAGGCTCTTTGCCGCTGCGCCTCATTGTCCCAAACCGGGCAGGCGCGGTTTTCCGGCGGGGACCCTCTG
Source organism: Skermanella sp. TT6 (assembly GCF_016653635.2). Taxonomy (NCBI): domain Bacteria; kingdom Pseudomonadati; phylum Pseudomonadota; class Alphaproteobacteria; order Rhodospirillales; family Azospirillaceae; genus Skermanella; species Skermanella cutis. The sequence continues at coordinate 595,744 of NZ_CP067420.1, read as the reverse complement.
CGCCCGTACCGGGAACTTCCGGGCGCAAGCTATTCATCTTGAATTTACGAAGCCGGTATCGCACCTTGCTGCGCAAGGGTCGTACGAACGAAAAAGGTACGCCCAATAAGAACGTGACAGGGAGGACGCGCGGTGAAAGCCGATACGCCCATTTTCGAAGCCCGACATGTGTCGCTGCGGTTCGGCGGTGTCCGCGCCTTGACGGATGTGAGCTTCTGCATCGACAAGGGCGAGCTGTTCTCGATCATCGGTCCCAACGGGGCCGGCAAGACCTCCATGGTCAACTGCATTTCCGGCCGGTACAGCCCGACCGAGGGCCAGATCCTGTTCAAGGGACGGGACATCACGCGGATGACGCCCAACCACCGGGCCGAGATCGGCATCGGCCGCACGTTCCAGAACCTGGCGCTGTTCGGGCACATGACGGTGCTGGACAACATCATGGTCGGGCGCCACCACCTGATGAAGAACAACTTCCTGACCGGCGCGCTGTACTGGTTCACCGGCGCGCGGAAGGAGGAGCTGGAGCACCGCCGCGAGATCGAGGAGATCATCGATTTCCTGGACATCCAGCATGTCCGCAAGGCGGTCGCCGGCACGCTTTCCTACGGGTTGCGCAAGCGCGTCGAGCTGGCCCGCGCCATGGCGCTGAAGCCGGACCTGATCCTGCTGGACGAGCCGATGGCCGGCATGAACCTGGAGGAGAAGGAGGACATGGCCCGCTACATCGTCGACCTGAACGAGGAGTACGGCATGACCGTCGTGATGATCGAGCACGACATGGGCGTGGTCATGGACATCTCCCACCGGGTGATGGTGCTGGATTTCGGCAAGAAGATCGCCGAGGGCTATCCGGAGGAGGTCCTGGCCAACGCGCATGTCAAGCGGGCCTACCTGGGCGAGGCCGACGACGTGCTGAGCGACGAGGACGACGTGGCCGTGCCGGCCGGGAAGGTGGCGTGATGAACGCCGGAACCGTCAACGGGCTGCCCGACCTGTCGCTGTTCGACACCTTCCCGAAGCTGCTCCAGGTCCATGCGCGCAACCATCCGGACGAGGTGGCGCTCCGGGTCAAGGATCTGGGGATCTGGCACAGCCTGAGCTGGAGCCAGTACCAGGCGCGGGTCAAGGGTTTCGCGCTGGGGCTTCACCACTACGGCGTCGGCCGGGGCGACGTGGTCGGGATCGTCGGCGACAACCGGCCGGACTGGGTCTGCGCCGAGATCGCCGCCCATGCCGTGGGCGCCATGAGCCTGGGCATGTACCGGGACGCCCTGGACGAGGAGATCGCGTATCTCGTGACCTACAGCGACGCCAAGGTGGTGTTCGCCGAGGACGAGGAGCAGGTCGACAAGCTGCTGGAGCTGGGCGACAGGATCGCCACGGTGAAGCTGATCGTCTACAGCGACCCGCGCGGCATGCGGAAGCATTCCGACCCGCGGCTGGTCTCCGTGACCGAGCTGATGCACCACGGCGACGCGGTCGCGTCGGAGTTTCCCGCCCTGTACGACGAGATGGTGGCGGCCGGGCGCGGCGAGGACGTGGCGGTGCTGTGCACCACCTCGGGCACGACGGCCAACCCCAAGCTGGCGATGCTGCCGGCAGGGCGGGTGATCCGGCATTGCGCCAGCTACCTGGACGTCGATGCCAAGGGGCCGCGGGACGAGTATGTCTCGGTGCTGCCGCTGCCCTGGATCATGGAGCAGGTCTATGTGCTGGGAAAGGCGCTGCTGAGCCGGATGACCGTGAACTTCGTCGAGGAACCCGAGACGATGATGCACGATTTCCGGGAGGTCGGGCCGACCTTCGTGCTGTTCGCCCCGCGCGTGTGGGAGCAGATCGCCGCCGACGTGCGCGCCCGGATCATGGACGCCTCGCCGCTCAAGCGGCGCCTGTACGAGTACGGGATGAAGGTGGGGCTGGAGGCCCTGGACAAGGGCAAGCGGTCCCGGCTGGCCGACCTGCTGCTGTTCCGCGCGCTGCGCGACCGGCTGGGATTCTCCAACTTGAGATCGGCCGCGACCGGCGGCGCGGCGCTGGGGCCGGAGACCTTCCGCTTCTTCATGGCGATGGGCGTGCCGCTGCGCCAGCTCTACGGCCAGACCGAGACGCTGGGGGCCTATACGATCCATGCCCACGGCGACGTGGACTTCGACACCGTCGGCAAGCCGTTCGGCAAGGACATCGAGGTCCGGATCGACAACCCCGACCACAACGGCGTCGGCGAGATCGTCACCCGGCACCCCAACATGTTCGCCGGCTATTTCCGCAACGAGGCGGCGGGCGCGGCCGATATCCGCGACGGCTGGATGCATACCGGCGACGCGGGGTACTTCGACAAGCGCGGGCACCTGGTGGTGATCGACCGGATCAAGGACATCGCCACCACCGGGCGGGGCGACCGGTTCTCGCCGCAATACATCGAGAACAAGCTGAAGTTCAGCCCCTATGTGGCCGAGGCCGTGATCCTGGGCGACCAGCGCGACTATCTCGCCGCGATGATCTGCATCCGCTTCCCGATCGTGTCCAAATGGGCGGAGAAGAACCGCATTTCCTTCACGACCTACACCGACCTGTCGAGCCGGCCGGAGGTCTACGAGATGATCCGGCGCGAAGTGGAGACGGTCAACGCGACCCTGCCCGAAGCCCAGCGCATCGCCAAGTTCCTGCTGCTCTACAAGGAGCTGGACGCCGACGACGGCGAGCTGACCCGGACCCGCAAGGTGCGCCGCGGCGTGATTGCGGAGAAGTACGGGACGATCATCGACGCGATCTATGCCGGGCGGCCCAGCATCGACGTGGACACCACCATCGCCTTCCAGGACGGCACCAGGCAGCGCATCCGGACGGTCCTGAGGGTGGTCGACCTGGTGCCGGGAAGCAGCGCGCCGGCCTCTCCCAAGCGGGCGGCGTGATGGGGAGGCGATTGCAATTTCGGGGGAGTTCGGGTAGAAAGAGGCTGCCGGGAGGTGTTGACTCCACCCCCCGGCGCCTCCTAGGCCCGGGTCACGAGAAGACGGATGGAAATCCGCCAGATCCTGACGTCGAGCCACAGGAGAATGGATGCCTTTCTCATCCTTCCACTCCTGAGTTGGCCGGCCGGGCCTATTCCCGGCCGGCACCTCGGACCGTACCCCATACGATAGAGTTCTTCGATAGCGCGCGTGCGGCGATAGTGTCGCAACCGATCGCGCGCGATTCCAAAAACAAGAATGCGGCTCGGGAGGGAACCTCGCCATGAACTGGGACCTGCTGTTCCAGCTCGTCGTCAACGGCATCATCGTCGGCGCGCTGTACGGCGTCGTGGCCATGTCGTTCGTGCTGATCTACAAGGCGAGCCAGGTGGTCAACTTCGCCCAGGGCGAGTTCCTGCTGATCGGAGCCTGGGCCTGCTGGTGGCTGCTGACCACATACCAGATCCCCTTCGTGTGGGGCTTCCTGATCACGCTGGCCTTCATGATGGCGTTCGGCGTCATCCTCCAGGTCGTCGTGCTGCGGCCCATGATCGGGGAGCCGATCATCTCGGTGATCATGGTCACCATCGGGCTGTCGATCTTCTTCCAGGCGCTGATGAAGTGGATGTTCGGCGTGTTCGCCAAGCCCTTCCCGCCGATCTTCGAGACCCAGTCGGTCAGCGTCTTCGGGCTCCAGGTGCAGAGCGTCTACCTGATGAGCCTGATCATCTCGGTGATCATCATGGCCGGGTTCGGCTACTTCTTCAAATTCTCGAAGATGGGCCTCGCCATGCGGGCGACCGCGTTCAACCAGCAGGTGGCGCAGTCGCTGGGCATCTCGGTGCGCAACGTCTTCGCGCTGAGCTGGGCGATCTCCGCCATGGTGTCGGCGGTGGCCGGCGTGGTGGTCGGCACGGTCAACGGCGTGTCGTCGGCGCTCTCCTTCTTCGGCATCAAGGTGTTCCCGGCGGTCATCCTGGGCGGGCTGGACAGCATCGTCGGCGCGGTGATCGGCGGGCTGATCGTCGGGCTGCTGGAGAACGTGGCGCACTTCTTCGACAGCCAGTTCCTCAACTGGGGAAACATGTACGAGATCGCGCCCTTCTACGTCCTGATCATCATCCTGATGATCAAGCCCTACGGGCTGTTCGGCACCAAAGACATCGAACGCGTCTGAGCGGAGCGCCCGAGACATGACGACCCTGATTCCCTGCGGCGACTTCAAGACGACCTACTCCGCCGACACGACCATCTTCCCGACCACCACCAGCCGCAACATGGTGATCCTGGGCATCGCGGTGCTGTGCCTGGCGCCGCTGGTGATGGACCGGTACCTGCTGAGCCTGCTGATCCAGATCGGATACCTGGGCATCGCGGCGCTGGGGCTGAACATCCTGGTCGGGTTCACCGGCCAGATCTCGATCGGGCACGCGGCCTTCTTCGGGTTCGGGGCCTTCAGCTCCGCCTGGCTGGTGTCGAACTTCGGCGTGCCGGTGTTCTTCGCGATCCCGCTGGCCGGCGTCATGACGACGGCGGTCGGCATGGTGTTCGGCCTGCCGGCTGCCCGTCTGAAGGGGCTCTACCTGGCGATCGCCACGCTGGCGGCGCAGTTCATCCTGCAGGACTTCTTCGCCCGGGCCTCCTGGTTCTCGGGCGGGGTAGCCGGCACGCTGACCGAGCCCTTCTCGATCTTCGGGGTCACCTTCGACACCGACGAGAGCTATTTCTACGTGGTGCTGGCCTATGTGGTCGTGATGTACATCCTCGGCACCAACCTGATGCGCACCCGCGACGGCCGGGCGCTGGTGGCGGTGCGGGACCATTACCTCTCGGCGGAGATGATGGGCATCAACCTGACCAAGTACCGGACCCTGTCGTTCGGCATCTCGGCCTTCTATGCCGGAATCGGCGGCGCGCTCTACGCCCACTATCTCCAGTTCGTCTCGGTCGAGGGTTTCACGATCCTGTTCTCGATCCAGTTCCTGGGCATGATCATCATCGGTGGCCTGGGCTCCATCATGGGATCGCTGATGGGCACGGCCTTCATGGTGCTGCTTCCGGAAAGCATGCAGTGGCTGACCGACGCGCTGGCCGGAAGCGCCATCGACCGGGCGCTGGACCTGAGCAACAGCCTCGCCTTCCTGCGCGAGATGGCGATCGGCGCCGTCATCATCCTGTTCCTGATCTTCGAGCCGGACGGGCTGGCCCACCGGTGGCACCAGGTCAAGGCGTACTGGAAGCTCTATCCGTTCTCCCACTGACCGGGCCCGGACAACCGAAATCAACAACCATAATCAACAACCACAAGAAGAGTATGAGGAGGCTGACCCCATGAACATGAAGAGCGTCATCCTGGCCGCGACCGCGGCGATCGCCCTGGCTTCCCCGGCCTTGGCCCAGGTCAAGGTCGGGCACCTGGCCGACTACAGCGGCGCCACGTCCGACGTGGGCGTCCCGTTCGGCCAGGGCGTGGCCGACGCGCTGGCCTACATCAACAAGACCGGCGGCGCCGGCGGGACCCAGATGGGCGTAGAGACCTTCGACTACGGCTATCAGGTCCCGCGCGCCATCTCGCAGTACAAGAAATGGTCCGGCCGCGACAAGGTCGTGGCGATCCAGGGCTGGGGCACGGCCGATACCGAGGCGCTGATCACCTTCATCGCCAAGGACGAGATCCCCTACTTCTCCGGCTCCTACGCCGGGCAGCTGACCGATCCCAACGGGTCGGGCGAGAAGTCGACCAAGGCGGCGCCGTTCAACTTCTTCTACGGCCCGTCCTACTCGGACTCGCTGCGCGCCATGCTGCAATGGGCGGCGGAGGACTGGAAGGCCCAGGGCGGCTCGGGCAAGCCCAAATACGTCCACATGGGCGCCAACCACCCCTACCCCAACGCGCCCAAGGAAGCCGGCGAGGAGCTGGCGAAGGAGCTGGGCTTCGAGGTGCTTCCCGCCGTCCAGTTCGCGCTGACGCCGGGCGACTACACCGCCCAGTGCCTGACGCTGAAGGACAGCGGCGCCAATTATGCCTACCTCGGCAATACGGCGGGATCGAACATCTCGGTGCTGCGGGCCTGCGACACGGTCGGCGCCAAGGTGCAGTTCATGGGCAATGTCTGGGGCATGGACGAGAACGCCATGAAGGCCGCCGGCAAGGCCGCCGACGGCGTGGTCTTCCCGGTCCGCACCGGCGTGGTGTGGGGCGGCGAGGCGCCGGGCATGCAGACGGTCCGGGAAATCTCCAAGGTCTCCGACGCGTCGGGCAACGCCTATCGCCCCGTCCACTACATCAGCGGCATCTGCTCCGCCTACTATATGAAGGAGGCGATGGAGTGGGCCGCCAAGAACGGCGGCATCACCGGCGCCAACATCAAGCAGGGCATGTACCAGAAGAAGGACTGGGTGCCGGCCGGCATGGAGGGCGTTTGCGTCCCCTCGACCTGGACGCCGGACGACCACCGCGGCACCACCACCGTGGCGATCTACCGCGCCAAGGTCGGCGGCGCCACCGAGGCTTCGGTGGACGAACTGGTGAAGGCGGGAACGATCAAGCTGGAGAAGGTCACCAGCGTCGACCTGCCGCGCAAGAAGGAATGGCTGGGCTGGTAAGCCGCATCCGGCCCGACCTCCGCCGGGACGGCCCGTCCGTCCCGGCCTCCTTCACTTCTGGATTGAGGCCATGACCGCCGTCATCGACGCCAACACCGCCCCCACCCCGGCCGCAGCCGCGGGCAAGCCGGCCCTGCTTTCCGTCAACAATATCGAGGTCGTCTACAGCGACGTCATCCTGGTCCTGCGCGGCCTGAGCCTCCAGGTGCCGGAAGGCGAGATCGTGGCCCTGCTGGGCGCCAACGGGGCCGGCAAGTCCACGACGCTGAAGGCCATATCCGGCCTGCTGAAGACCGAGGACGGCGCGGTCACCCGAGGCGACATCAGCTTCAGGGGTGAGCGGATCAACGGAATCGATCCGGACCAGATCGTCCGCCGCGGCATCTTCCAGGTGATGGAGGGCCGCCGCATCGTCTCCGACATGACCTGCCTGGAGAATCTCCGCCTCGGCGCCTTCACCAGGCGCGACAAGGGGGTCAAGCAGGACATCGAGATGGTCTACGAGTATTTCCCGCGCTTGAAGGAGCGGACCGGCCTGGCGGGCTATCTCTCGGGCGGCGAGCAGCAGATGCTGGCGATCGGCCGCGCGCTGATGGCGCGGCCCAAGCTGATCCTGATGGACGAGCCCTCCATGGGCCTGTCGCCGCTGCTGGTGAAGGAGGTCTTCTCGATCATCCGCCAGATCAACCGCGACCTGGGCGTCACCATCCTGCTGGTCGAGCAGAACGCCCGCATGGCGCTCCACGCCGCCAGCTACGGCTACATCATGGAGTCAGGCAAGGTCGTGCTCGACGGCACGGCGGAGGAACTGGTCAACAACGAGGACGTGAAGGAATTCTACCTCGGCGGCGGGGGCGAGGAACGGCGCAGCTTCAAGAACCTGAAGAGCTACAAACGCCGCAAGAGATGGCTGTAGCGAGGCATCATGACACCAGCCCTTGATGACGGCCTTCCCGCATGCTATACCTCTTTCGATTTTGCAGCCTGCGATTCGCGGGCCGCGACTCTTGATGGAACGACTGACGTGACACCGGACAACCCTACGCTGGAAGAAGCCTTGCGCGACTTCGACGACGGCCTTGAAAATCCGGAACTCAACGCAGTCTGGGACTGGCGTTTGCCCAACGATGCGCCTGCGTTCAGCATCGATGAGTATCGGGAATTCCTTGAGTCGTCATCGACCGAGTATGGCGAGTTGATCCGCACCGCCATTGAACAGATGGGCAAGCGCGGAGCGGCCCGTTGAGCGATGGGGAAGGCATCCTACGCCGACCCGATGAGGTCATGCGGGACAAGTTCACGGCCATCAAGCTGACCTACGACTTCCTGCGGGAGCAGATCTGGCTTCCTCATGGGCTGACGGGATTGTCGCTCAACCATACGATCCTGATCGATGTCGTAAGGCTCTATTGGGAGGACCTGAGCCGCTTCAAGGAGTTTCACCGGATCAAGCGCGCAGAGGAACCGAAGCAGGCGAGCTTTTCCCTGAAATGGATCATCAAGCTGCGCCCGGTTGTCTTCTTGGGAACACCGAACAAGGCGGCGCACCGCGATTACCTTCTCCTGAACGAAATGCTGGGGCTGACCGTGGCGCTCCAGGTCCTGAAGATCCCCGGACCGCGGATTTCACCGGACACTTTCGAAGCGACCTTGTACACGCTCAGGCACGGCAGCTTCGAGGAGGACCATTTCCTCCTCTGGTGCGACCTGCTGTGGCGGCTGCAAAGCATGAAGGTACCGCTTCAGAAGGCGCTCTGAACCATTCAGTCCGCGCACTCCGCCTGACCGTACAGCTCCTGCCCGGCCAGCCAGCGGCGCTGGAAGGTGGCGGCGTCGTCGGGATGCTGGAACTCCAGGCCGAACTTGCGGCGGCCCAGCCCGTCGGTCGTGTTGAAGCTGAGGAAGCGGCCGGTGATGCTCTGCTCGGCCCATTGCAGGATGGCCTTGCGGGTCGGAAGGTCGGGGACTTCCGAAAACTGAACCGTCGTCCAATCTCCCATGGCACCCTCCGACATGTGACCACAACCTAGTGTGGAACCATACGATCAACCCGGGATCACGGTAAAGAGAAAACAGGTGCGACTTTATGAATAGTATGCGACACCCCGGTAATAGGCAGCGCTCGTAAAGCTTTCATCGAATAAGAGGGCACCCGATGGCCAACAGCTTCCATGACGATCTGGAGACCCGCTCGGCCGACGAAAGGGAGGCGTCGCTGCTGGCGGCCTTGCCGGAACAGATCCACTTGGCCCAGCGCCGTGCCCCCGCCTATGGGCGCATCCTGGGCGGCATCGACGCCATGGCGGTGACGACCTGGGAAAGCCTGGCCTCCCTGCCGGTCACCCGCAAGTCGGACCTGACCGAGCTTCAGGGCCGGGAGCCTCCGTTCGGCGGGTTCAGCGCGGTGGCTCCGGGCGAACTCGCCCGCATCTTCGCGTCGCCCGGCCCGATCTTCGATCCGGAAGCCCGCCGGACGGATTACTGGCGCTTCGCGCGGGCGCTGTTCGCCACGGGGTTTCGCGCCGGCGACGTGCTGCACAACTGCTTCTCCTATCACTTCACCCCGGCCGGCTCGATGTTCGAGAGCGGAGCCCACGCGCTCGGCTGCGCGGTGTTTCCCGCCGGTACCGGCAATACGGAACTGCAGGTCCAGGCGATCGCCGGCGTCCGGCCTACGGGCTACGCCGGTACGCCCGACTACCTGAAGGTCATCCTGGAAAAGGCCGACGAACTGGGGGTCGACCTGTCGTTCCTGCGGCTCGGCCATGTCACCGGCGGCGCGTTCATGCCGGACGTCAAGCGCTTCTACCGGGACCGCGGCCTGGAGGTCTTCCAGAGCTACGGCACCGCCGACCTGGGCCTGGTCGCCTACGAGACCGCCGCCCGCGACGGCCTGGTGCTGGACGAGCACGTGATCGTCGAGATCGTGCGTCCCGGCACCGGCGACCCGGTGGCCGAGGGCGAGGTCGGCGAGATCGTCGTGACAGTGCTCAACCGCGATTATCCGCTGGTGCGCTTCGCGACGGGCGACCTGTCCGCCTTCATGCCCGGCACCAGCCCGTGCGGGCGGACCAACCGGCGCATCCGCGGCTGGATGGGCCGCGCCGACCAGACCACCAAGGTCAAGGGCATGTTCGTCCATGCCGGGCAGGTCGCCGAGGTCCTGAAGCGGCACCCGGAATGCCGGCGCGGCCGCCTTATGGTCGACCGGGCGGAGGGTACCGACATCATGACCCTGAAGGTGGAGGCGCCGTCCGACGCCGACGCCGGCTCGATCGCGGCCAGCCTCGCCGCCGTGACCAAGCTGAAGGGCGCCGTGGAGATCGTGGAGCCCGGCAGCCTGCCCAACGACGGCAAGATGATCGACGATCTGCGCAAGTACGAGGGGTAGGCCTTTGGACAGAGCGGACGCCTTGGTTTGAACATTGAGGTGCATGGCGTGTTATTGTAAATCGCGCTTAGAACCCTGTCCGGATGAGCATGTACTCCTCTCACCGCCCTGAAGCTTCCGGTGCCGCCAGCCGGCCTTCCCCTGAACTCGACCGGAACGGAGCCCGTACCCTGGTCGAACGGCTGGCATCCGCAGAGGGTGTCGACCTGACCCCATGCGAACGCGAGCCGATCCACATTCCGGGCGCGATCCAGCCACACGGTGCCCTGCTGGCGCTGAACCCCGCGGACCTGTCGCTGGCCGTCTACAGCGCCAACGCGCCGAACCTGTTCGGCGTGCCGCCGGGCGAGTTGCGCCACCGGCCGCTGGTGGAACTGGCCGGCGCCGACCTGGTGGGCCGGATCCGCGAAGCCCAGGGCGCGGGCGATCTGGACGGAGCGAACCCCCTGCGCCTTGCCGCGGCCCTGCCGGGGGGCGGCGCTCCCCTGGACTATGCGGTCCATGCCCACGGCGGGTTCGTGATCGTCGAGGCGGAGCCGGCCGGCGATCGCGACGCGGTCCCCGCCATGCTGCCGCGCACCATGGTGCGCCTGCGCGACGTCAGGTCGCTCGCGGAGTTGGGCCGTCTGACGGTGACGGCGATCCGCGACCTGACCGGACTGGAGCGGGTGCTGATCTACCGGTTCGACCCGGAGTGGAACGGGGAGGCCATCGCCGAGGACAAGGCCGCCGATCTGGAGCACTCCCTGCTGGGCCTGCACTTCCCGGAGTCGGACATCCCGCGCCAGGCGCGGGAGCTCTATGCGCGCAACCACAGCCGCTTCGTCCCGGACCGCGACTCCGACCGGGTGCCGCTGCTGTCGGTGGGTTCGCGCGACGGGGCGCAACCGCTGGACCTGACCTTCGCCCGGCTGCGCGCGCTGTCGCCGGTCCACCTGGAGTATCACCGCAACCTGGGCGTCAACGGCTCCATGTCGGTTTCGGTGATGAAGCACGGGCGGCTCTGGGGGCTGGTGATCGGGCACCACCGCGAGCCGCTGCTGATACCTCCGGGCGTCCGGACCGCGGTCACCCTGCTGGTCGACGCCTTCGCCATGCGATTGACCGAGGTGGAAACGACCGCCGACTGGGACGAACGCCAAGCCCATGTGGAGATCCACGCCCGGCTGTTGGAGCAGATGGCCGGCGCCGACGATTTCGCGGCGGCGCTGACCCATGGACCGGTGACGCTGGCCCGCCTGTTCGACGCGGGCGGCGCCGCGGTGATCCGCGACGGGCAGGTCCAGCTCGTCGGCGAAACGCCTCCGCCCGAAACCGTCCTGGAGATGGCCGAGGCGCTGCGCCGTCGATCGGACAGCGGGCACCCGGTCGGGACGGACCATATCGCCGGCATCTCTCCCCGGTTCGCGGAGCATTCGAACATAGCCAGCGGCGCGCTGGCGGTATTCCTGGGACCCGACCTCGCGAACGCGCTGATGTGGTTCCGGCCGGAAGTGACCAGGACGATCGCCTGGGGCGGCGACCCGAACAAGCCGGTCAGCGTGGACGCGGAGAAGACCCGCATCCTGCCACGCCGCTCGTTCGAGCGCTGGACCGAGCGGATGCGCTGCTATTCCCAGCCATGGCCGTCCTGGACGCTGGAGATCGCCCACAGCCTGGGCCACGCGATCGACGAAGTGATCGTCCGCCACCAGCGCAAGCTGGCCGAACTCAACGCCAAGCTCCGCGAGATCGAGGCGCTGGCGGCCGAGAAGGACGGGCTGCTGGTCCAGAAGGATATGCTGATGCGGGAGGTGAACCACCGCGTCAAGAACAGCCTCCACATGATCGCCAGCCTGCTCTCTCTCCAGGGCGACGGGATCGACGATCCGGATACGAGACGCCAGTTCGCCGATGCCCACAACCGGGTGTCCACGGTCGCACAGTTGCACCAGCGGCTCTACCAGACCGACAAGCTGCAAAGCGTCGAGTTCGACCAGTACCTGTATGGGCTGTGCGACGATTTGTCGAACTTCATGCTGTCGGAAGGCGAGGAGTATCAGCTGCAGGTCGATGCGGACCCCGCCGAGCTGTCGACCGACCGCGCGATCCCCCTGGCCCTGATCGTGAACGAATTGGTCACCAACGCCTTCAAGTACGCCTATCCGCCCGGAGCGGACGGCACGATCCGGGTTTCCTTCACCCGGCAGGAGGGGGGCGGGTATCTGCTGACCGTGGCCGACCACGGCGTCGGACTGCCTGGCGATTTCGAGCCGTTGAACGGCGGCCTGGGAATGACCATAGTCAGTTCGCTATCGCTCCAGTTGGCGGCCAAGTTCTCCTACGGTGCGACCGACGAGGCGGGAGGCGCTCGATTTACCGTTTCCCTGCCGCCTACTAGACATGATACGTGAGCGTACCTTGGCAACCACACGCTTCAAGCGGGGGTTCGAACTGATGCAGCCGGCGATCGACTATCGGGTCAGCGGACTGGGCAGCCTGGGCGGCGGCTCCACGCCGCCCGTTGCCGGGCGGAACGACGGCAGCCGGAAAGCCGGCACGGGGCTCCAGTTGCTGCTGGTCGAGGACGAGGCGATAACGGCGCTGGCCTTGAAGCGTCTGGTGGCGCGGCTGGGCTATGGCGTGTGCGGCGTGACGGCGACGGCCGAGGACGCCATCCGTCTTGCCGGAGAAGTCCTTCCCGACATCATCCTGATGGATATCCGGCTGGCCGGTGAGAAGGACGGCATCTGGGCGGCGCGGGAGATCAGGACCCGGTTCGGCATCGGCTCGATCTTCATGACCGCCAACAACGATCCGGCGACCCGCGCGCGGGCCGAGGGAGCCCTGCCGCTGGGCTTCATGGACAAGCCCTATTCGCCCATGACGGTGAAGACCGCGCTCCGCACCGCGGCCGAGCATCTGGGACCGATGACCCGGAACTGATGCTCCGGCATCGACGGTGGGCGCCGACGAGGGATGTCGGGGTCAGGCCGCCGTTTCCCGCAAGCTCTCCAGAGTTTCGACGTCGAAGGGAACTGGCGGCCTGACCCCGATATCCCGCCCCCGGCCGATCAACGTCCGAAACTCCGCGACTTCCGGCGCTTCAGGATGCGGGGAACAGGCTCAGCAGACCCTCGCGCGAGGCCGGGCAGACGCCGCGTTCGGTGATCAGCCCGGTGACGAGCCGCGCCGGGGTGACGTCGAAGGCGTAGTTGGCGACCGGGCTGCCTTCCGGCGTGATGGTCACCGTCTCGATCCTTCCGTCCGCCGTGCGGCCGGTCAGGGCCGAGACTTCGGATCCCTCCCGCTGCTCGATCGGGATCTGCCTGACGCCGTCGTCGATGGTCCAGTCTATGGTCGGGGACGGCAGCGCCACGTAGAACGGAACGCCGTTGTCGTGCGCCGCGAGGGCCTTCAGGTAGGTCCCGATCTTGTTGCAGACATCGCCGCTGGCGGTGGTCCGGTCGGTTCCGGTGATGCACAGATCGACCATGCCATGCTGCATCAGGTGGCCGCCGACATTATCGACCACGACCGTGTGCGGCACGCCGTGATGGTTCAGTTCCCAGGCGGTCAAGCTGGCGCCCTGGTTGCGCGGCCGGGTCTCGTCGACCCAGACATGCAGGCGGATACCTTCCTCGAACGCTTTGTAGATGGGAGACAGCGCCGTGCCCCAGTCCACCGTGGCGAGCCATCCGGCGTTGCAGTGGGTCAGGACGTTGACCACCCTGCCACCGGCCTTCCGCGCAGCCTGCCGGATCAGGTCGGCGCCGTGGGTGCCGATCGACTCGTTGAACGCCGCGTCCTCGTCGCACAGGGCGGCGGCCTCCGCATAGGCGGCCACGGCGCGGTCGGCGGGAGCCAGTTCGGCGAGACGCCTGCGCATCCTCTCCAGCGCCCAGCGCAGGTTGACCGCGGTCGGACGGGTCGCCAGCAGGCGGTCGGAAGCCCGGGACAGGGACTGGTCGTCCGGCGCCTCGCGGGCCGCCAGGGCCATGCCGTAGGCCGCTGTCGCCCCGATCAGCGGCGCGCCGCGCACCAGCATCGCGCGGATGGCATGCGCCGCCTCCTCGACCGTCGTCAGGCGGGCGATCGCGAAGTCATGGGGAAGGCGCGTCTGGTCGATGATCTCCACCGACCAGCCGTCGTCGGCAAGCCAGATCGTCCGGTATGGTCTGCCGTCGATTTTCATTTCCGTCCCCTCCCCCGTGACTTCGCGCCATTCCGACCAGAGGTCAGGCGTCGATCAACCCGCGGTCCCGGGCAAGCAGCATGATGCCCACGTCGCGCCAGCACCCGACAAGCTCGGTCTTGCCGTTGTTTCCATCGCCCGGGTCGCGGCGGACATCGTAACCGCGCTCCAGGCAGAATTCGACGACCTTCTCGCGCCCGACCTGACTGTCGAAATCATCGGCCGCTTGTTCCCAGGCGTCGCTGGCGCAGTCCGGACAAGCCGAGAAGAGGTCCTTCAGGACCCGTTCCAACCGCTCCTCGTAGGCCGCGCTGAACCGGTCCAGACCGGGGTCTTCAAGCTCCTGGGTATGTTCCGCAACCCGAATGACCTGCATGCGTTCTTTCCTCGTACCATCAACAAAGCTCGGATCACCGGCAAGAACGGGACGGGGTCGGATTTGTTTCCTCAGACTTTGTGCGGCTGGGCCGAACGCAGTTCATGATAGCGTCTGATGAAGGCGGCCATGGCATCGTCGGGGCCGAGGGGCACGATGGGGTCGGGAGCCGGGGCAGGAAGATCCCGCCAGTTGACCCGATGGGGAGCGCAGAGGTCCCGCAGTTCCGTCGCCAGGCTGCGCTGGTCGGCGAGCTTCACGGCGTCGTGCTGGGGGTGACTGAAACCGAAGCGGGCGGCGAGCGCCGCCTTCAGCGGCTCGATGGCGGCCTTGATGGCATCGCGGCCGATGCGGACCTTCCACGGCGTCGGCCAGTCGCCGGTGAAAGCCTCCTCACTGTCGTGCATCAGGGCCTCGTACTCGAACCCTTGGGGCGCCAGCTCGCTCGCCAGGACGCAGTGCTGGGCGACGCTGTAGAAGGCCCGGGTATTGCCGACGAACCGGCATTGGTAGGCCAGCGGCCGGGCGATGTCCTCGATCTCGAAACGGCTGAAATCCGGTTGCTCCAGATCCAGGGTGCGGCCCGAATAAGTGAGCATCACCGCCGTGGCTTCGGGGATGTCGAGCAGGTCGAGCTGGTCGGGATCGGATGAGCGTCTCGGACGGCGCGTCGTCATGGCATGAACCTTCAGCGGATGGATGCCCCCAGGCTAACCGTTCGGGGTTTCCAGGCCAACGGTGGATGGGAGACATTCCGAACCGCGGAGCCTGGACCGAAAACCGGGATATTTGTGGAAAATGTTCTTCCGGTTTCGACAGTCGGCATGACGGCAGGCTCTCGGTCATCAAAAGGATAATCTTCCGATTTCCGGCGAATGACGATGTACCGCAAGTCTATACAAATCGATATATTAACATATGAGCCCAGTTTGTCACACGAGGACTGCTCCAATATTCTCATCGGGCTGCACGAGTCATGATAATCTGGCGTCGCCACCCGGATACAGCCGCGTATACCGGGCCGCCAATGCCCAAGAAACGCAGAAAATCAACCGGCTAAGGAGTGAGGAGATGGCTGCGGATAAGGAAAGCGCTGCGACCGTCGCAGAGGCCGAGGAGACAAGGATAATCGACGCATCGAGGAACACGCTCCGATCCGTGAAAGAGGCGGGGAAGGAAGCGGGTGACAAATCGATGGAATCCGCGATCCAACTGGTCGAGGAATCGACCGCCCGGATCGGCAGGATGCTCGATTTTTCGCTGCGGGTGTCCGAGGAAGCCACGAGGCAGGCCACCTTCAACATGGACGTGCTGATGAGATGCGGAACCATCGTGACGGAGGGCTGGCAAGCCATCCTGCATGAATGGATCGACACGACGCGCGAGACCGCTCAGAAGAACATGAGCGACCTGGAAGAACTGATGAATTGCCGGTCCGTCGATGCGCTTCTGTCATGCCAGAGCAGCATCCTCCGGAACCGGATCGAAACCCTGCATGACAGCAATGTCCGAATCTCCGAAGTGTCCACGCAGGTCGCGAGCGACACGGCGAAACGGATCAGCGAACTGACGAGCAGCATCGGCAACGGCCTGTCCGTGATGGACGAAGCCGGCCGGAACCTGCGCAAGGCCGGCGAGGAAATGTCCCGGATCGACCAAAGCGCGGATTGACGCGGCAACCCGAATCCTCGAACGACATCAGCGCCGCCCGGGTAACCGGGCGGCGCTGAGCGTATCCTGCATGGGAGAATTCGTGACGGTTTGCTTGTCCTTGAAGCGCACGGGCGATTGGTGGACCTGGCAGCGACCTACTCTCCCACGTCTTGAGACGCAGTACCATTGGCGCGGAGGGTTTTCACGGCCGAGTTCGGGATGGGATCGGGTGCGGGCCCCTCGCTATGACCACCAGGTCGACCAAGCGCCCGGGTGCTTCGAGGTAAGTGATGAGGATGTGTGATGCGTCTTCGACGGATGCTTGTTGTGCGGGCTTGCTGCTGCGCATGACGCGCGCAGTCGGGATCAAGCCGGTCGAGCGATTAGTAAGGCTTAGCTTCACGCGTTGCCGCGCTTCCACACGCCTCCTATCGACGGGATGGTCTGTCCCGGCTCTAAGGGGAGTGCTTGTTTCGAGGGGGGTTTCCCGCTTAGATGCTTTCAGCGGTTATCCCGTCCGCACTTAGCTACCCGGCGATGCGGCTGGCGCCACAACCGGTACACCAGAGGTGCGTCCATCCCGGTCCTCTCGTACTAGGGACAGCGCCTCTCAGCACTCCGACACCCACGGCAGATAGGGACCGAACTGTCTCACGACGTTCTAAACCCAGCTCACGTACCACTTTAATCGGCGAACAGCCGAACCCTTGGGACCTGCTCCAGCCCCAGGATGTGATGAGCCGACATCGAGGTGCCAAACCTCCCCGTCGATGTGGACTCTTGGGGGAGATCAGCCTGTTATCCCCGGCGTACCTTTTATCCGTTGAGCGATGGCCCTTCCACGCGGGACCACCGGATCACTATGGCCGACTTTCGTCTCTGCTCGACTTGTCGGTCTCGCAGTCAGGCTGGCTTATGCCATTGCACTCGTCGAGCGATTTCCGACCGCTCTGAGCCAACCTTCGCGCGCCTCCGTTACTCTTTGGGAGGCGACCGCCCCAGTCAAACTCCCCGCCATGCAGGGTCCCGGCTCCCGGTTCAGGGAGCGCGGTTAGATGCCAGAGATCCCAAGGGTGGTATTTCAAGGATGGCTCCGCGCAAGCTGGCGCCTGCGGTTCATAGCCTCCCACCTATCCTACACAT
Organism: Skermanella sp. TT6; assembly: GCF_016653635.2. Taxonomy (NCBI): domain Bacteria; kingdom Pseudomonadati; phylum Pseudomonadota; class Alphaproteobacteria; order Rhodospirillales; family Azospirillaceae; genus Skermanella; species Skermanella cutis. The sequence goes on along the minus strand of NZ_CP067420.1, from coordinate 578,447 downwards.
GGGAACCCTGGCACCACTGCAAAGCTGGAGTAAAGGTGCACGGGGTCTTTCCGTCTGACCGCGGGTACTCCGCATCTTCACGGAGAATTCAATTTCGCTGAGTTGGTGTTGGAGACAGCGGGGAAGTCGTTACGCCATTCGTGCAGGTCGGAACTTACCCGACAAGGAATTTCGCTACCTTAGGACCGTTATAGTTACGGCCGCCGTTTACCGGGGCTTCAGTTCGGAGCTTGCACCCCTCCCTTTAACCTTCCGGCACCGGGCAGGCGTCAGACCCTATACGTCGTCATGCCAGACTTCGCAGAGCCCTGTGTTTTTAGTAAACAGTCGCCACCCCCTGGTCTGTGCCCCCCGCCCCGCTTGCGCGGGAACGGGGCCCTCTTCTCCCGAAGTTACGAGGGTAATTTGCCGAGTTCCTTCAACACCATTCTCTCAAGCGCCTGGGTATGCTCTACCTGTCCACCTGTGTCGGTTTCGGGTACGGTCTGTATGGCAGGGCTGTTTCCAGGAACCCCTCCAGCGCACGGCCAATCCGATAAGGCCGTACGCACTTCGGGATTCGTCACCTCTGCCAGGCCCTGGAATATTAACCAGGTTCCCATCGACTACGCCTTTCGGCCTCGCCTTAGGGGCCGGCTCACCCTGCGCGGATTAACCGTGCGCAGGAACCCTTGGACTTCCGGCGAGAGTGTTTCTCACACTCTTTGTCGCTACTCATGTCAGCATTCTCACTTCCGATACCTCCAGATGGCCTCGCGGACATCCTTCGCAGGCTTACGGAACGCTCCGCTACCGCGCTGGGATCGAAGATCCCGGCACCCGCAGCTTCGGTGGGTGGCTTGAGCCCCGGTACATTTTCGGCGCAGGCCGGCTTGTCTAGACCAGTGAGCTATTACGCTTTCTTTAAAGGATGGCTGCTTCTAAGCCAACCTCCTGGTTGTCATGGC